>CAZHBN010000079.1:0-14617 GCA_964530405.1 uncultured Ectothiorhodospiraceae bacterium | reverse complement strand
GCCCGCGTGGAGCGCTGCATCTTCCGCGGCGAGCGCTACGAGGTGTCGTTGCGTCTCGCCAGCGGGGCAGCCCTGTTCGCGTATCATCCGCAGGCGATCGCCCCGGGTGCGGACGTGGGCGTGGTGCTGGAGCAGGGTTGGGGTCTGGAGCGGGCGGCATGACGCTAAGCATCCGGGTGCTCAGCGGCTTCGGCGGCAAGGCGCCGGCGGCGGTGCGCGTGAGTCACGGGGGCAGGCGGCTGCTGCTGGATGCCGGCGGGCCGTTGTACGCCGGCCAGCGTTGCGACTGGTATCGTGACCTGGACGTGGACGCGGTGGTGCTGAGCCACGATCACTTCGACCACGTGGGCGCCGTGGCGCATCTGCCGCCAGAGCTGCCGGTCTACTGCACGCCGGTCGTGGCGCGGGCGTTGCCGCCTGGGCGCCACTGGCACGCCCTGCCGTACCGGGGCCGGTGCGAGATCGCCGGCGTCGAGGTGACCACCGGGCTGGCCGGTCACTCCCTGGGCGGTGTCTGGATTCACCTGGGGATCGGGGACGGTGTCTTCTACAGCGGTGACGCGTCGCTGGAATCGTTGCTGTTTCCCTTCGACTTGCCGCCACCGGCGTCGACGCTCCTGCTGGACGCTTCCTACGGGTTGTACGACGGTCTCCAGGCGGACTGCCGGGCGGCGCTCGCCCGCCGGCTGAACGGACCGGTGCTGCTGCCGGCGCCGGCGTCGGGGCGCGCGCTGGAACTGGCGCTCTGGCTGCATCGTCTCGGTGCGGAGCGGGCGTTGAGCTACGCCCTCGACGAAACCTGCGAGGCGTGGCTGGCGGCGCTGGCCGAGCTGCCGGAGGCCCTGTGCCGGCCGGCGGCACGATCCGCGATGAGTGTGGTGACGACCGAATGTGCGCGCGAGCCGGCGGATGTGCTGGTGGTCGCCGACGAGAGTACCCCGGAGACGCAGGACTGGGTGGCGCGCTATCCCGGGCGGCAGGTGATTCACACGGGGTACCGGCCACCGGGGGTGCGCGACGAGGCGCCTGAGCGTGGCGCGGATGGGGTGCGCTGGAACGTGCATCCGCGTGCGCGGGATCTGGCGTACCTGGCGCGGCGTCTCAGCGCACGGCGGGTCGTGCCGTTGTTCAGCGCCATGGAACCGGCCTCGTCGTGGCGGGCGTTACTGGGGCCGCGCATTGCCGCCGAGCCCGAGCTGGAGATACCGAATCATGCTGATACGCCGACCCTTCGTCTTCATGCGCCATGGTGAGACGACGCTGAACCGCGAAGGCCGCGTGGCCGGGCGCACGGATTGTCCGCTGACGCCGCGTGGCGAGGCTCAGGCCCGGGCCGCCGCGGCGAGCCTGGCGGGTGTATGGGACGTGGTGGCGACGAGTTGCCTGGAGCGCGCCCGACATACCGCGGCGCTGGCTGTGACCGGCTACCCGCACGTCGCGCTCGCCGGGCTCAACGAACGCGACTGGGGTGAGCTCGAGGGGGCGCCGTTGGCCGACCACCCCGGGTATCTGGATACCCCCGCCGGCGGCGAGAGCTGGGAGGCCTTCCGCGGGCGGGTGCTCGCGGCGCTCAACGCCGTGCTCGACGGCCACGAGCGGGCGTTGGTGGTCGCCCACTCCGGGGTGTTCCGGGTCGTGTGCAGCGTTGCGTACGGCAGCCCGGACGGCCAGCGCCTGGGCCACGCCGAGCCGGTCATGATCGAACCCGTGGGCGCCGCGGACTGGCGGATTCGCTCACTACGCATCCACTGGTAATGGCACGTGTCAGCAAGCCTGTCGGGCGTTCTCGCACGGGGCGCGGCGCATAGCGTAGCAAGCTCGACATGAGCGACGTGCAACGCCGCGGTAGCGCCCGCGCGCCTTGCTGCCGAACCGCACAAGCACCCCGGCACCAGGCATTACCTCCGAGAAGATCAGTGACACAGGGAGACTGACGTTTGTCCGAGGATTCCGTGATCGTCGATGTGGACGGCACCCTGGCGGTGTTCCGTCCTGAGCGGGTGGCGCACTGGGTGCTGGGTGACGAGAAGCACTGGGACCCGTTCTTTGCCCACATGGCGGAGGCGCCGCCCATCGAGCCCGTCGTCAGGCTGGTCCGGCTGTTGAAGGGGCAGGGCCAGCGCATCGTCATCTGCAGTGGCCGCCCCGACTCACACCGTGAGCACACCGTGGCCTGGCTGGACCGCCAGGCCATCCCCTACGACGGCATCTACCTGCGTGGCCACGGTGAAGACGGCCTGCCCGACGAGGAAGTCAAGGCACGGCTGCTCGCGCGGATCCGCAAGGATGGGTTCGCGCCATGGTTGGTGCTGGATGACCGGGACGCGGTGGTGCGCCAGTGGCGCACCCTGGGGCTGACCTGCCTGCAGTGCGCGCCAGGGGCCTTCTGACCCCCGCGAGCGCGACAGCGGACCCGGGTCAGACCGGCTCGGGCAGATGGGCGCGCTGCTCCGGGTCGAGGTCCACGTCGTGGACGGCGAGCACCGGCTGGCGGGCGTGCCGGACCAGCCACTCGGTGGCCGAGCCGTGCATGAATTGCGAGAGCCCGTTGCGGCTGCGTGTGCCCATGGCGATCATGTCCGCCTGCCACGCGTCGGCGTGCTCGCTGATCTTCTGCGGCGCATTGCCTACCTCGATGACCACTTCCTCGCTCTCCCGCGCCCAGGCCTGGAGCTTCGCGAGCGCCTCCTCCTCGGCGGCGTGGCGAACCTCCTTGGCGTGCATGGGGTTGATGCGCGGGTTCGATGTATCCGAGGCCAGCTGGCTGGGGTTCAGCACATGCAGCAGCCGGACGGTCGCATCGGCCGGGCAGTAGTCGCGGGCGACGGCGACGGCACACGCGGACGCACGGGAGAAATCGACCGGCACCAGGATGCGACGCAACATAGGGGACTCCGAGTCAGGCAGCGAATGAATGATGGCGTCCAGTTTCGCGCCTTAACCCTCCGGTCACAAGTCGTGCGGTCGGATGCCGCTTTTTGGTTTTGTTGCTGCGCTGCAACATATCACGTAGACTTTTGCTTCTGCGACGGCCCGTATCCCCGCAGCCGGCGCTGCGCGTCCTGCCCGCGCACGGGCTGATCGTTCAGAGGTACGCGGGCGTCGTGCCGCGTTTCCTTTACCCAAACGCGTTTTCCCGCTAGGCTCGCCGGCCCTTCCCGGTACCCGATTCGTGACGAGAGGTGCTAATTTGCAGTCCGAGGCCATCAAGCGTGGTCTGGCGTCGCTGCGCCGGACCTGGTTGTTCAACGTCCGCGGCGATCTCATCGCCGGCATCGTCGTCGCCCTGGCGTTGATTCCGGAGGCCATCGCCTTCTCCATCATCGCCGGAGTGGACCCCAAGGTGGGTCTTTACGCCTCGTTCTGCATTACCGTGGTCATCGCCTTCGCCGGCGGGCGCCCGGGCATGATCTCCGCGGCCACCGGCGCCATGGCGCTGCTCATGGTCACGCTGGTGGCCGATCACGGCCTCGAGTACCTGTTCGCGGCCACCATCCTCACTGGAGTGCTTCAGCTCGTCTTCGGCTGGTTGAAGCTCGCGCGCTACATGATGTTCATCCCGCGCACGGTGATGCTCGGCTTCGTCAACGCCCTGGGCATCCTCATCTTCATGGCGCAGATTCCCCACTTCGTGGGCCAGGGGATGCCCACCTACCTGATGGTGGCGGCGGGGCTCGCGATTCTCTACGGGCTGCCTTACGTGACGCGCAGCGTGCCGCCGGCGCTGGTGGCGATCGTCGTACTCACCGCCGTGGCCGTGACCATGGAGCTGCCGGTGAAGACCGTGGGCGACATGGGTGAGCTGCCCGCGGGCATGCCGTTCTTCCACGTGCCCATGGTGCCGCTCAATCTCGAGACCCTGGAGATCATCCTGCCGGTCTCGCTGGCGCTCACCGTGGTGGGGATGCTGGAGTCGCTGCTCACCGCCTCCATCGTCGATGACCTCACCGATACGCCCAGCAAGAAGAACCGCGAGGCGCGGGGGCAGGGCATCGCCAACATCGTCACCGGCTTTTTCGGCGGCATGGCCGGCTGCGCGATGATCGGTCAGTCCATCATCAACATCAAGTCCGACGGCCGCGGGCGGCTTTCCACGCTGGCCGCAGGTGTCTACTTGCTGACGTTCCTGATGCTGCTCGGCGACTGGGTCGCGATGATCCCCATGCCGGCGCTGGCGGCGGTGATGATCATGGTGGCCGTCGGCACCTTCGACTGGAGCTCTGTGGCGATGCTGCCGAAGATGCCGCGCACCGACGCGTTCGTGCTCATCGTCACGGTGGTGACCGTGGTGGTCACCCACGATCTCGCCAAGGGCGTGTTCGCCGGCGTATTGCTGAGTGCCGTGTTCTTCGCCCGCAAGATCGCGCGCCAGATCTCGGTGACCCACGAGGACGACCCCGACGGCGACCATCGCACCTACCACGTGCGCGGCGCGCTGTTCTTCGTGGCGGTGGACAACTTCCTCGCCGGTTTCCGCTTCGACGACGCCGTGGGCAACGTCACCGTGGATCTGCGCCACGCCTCACTGTGGGACAGCTCCGCGGTGGGCGCCATCGACAAGGCGGTGACCAAGCTTCGGCGCAACGGCGCGCGGGTGCGGGTGATCCCGCCGGTGGGCGAGGGCGGCGAGCTCATGGAGCGCCTCGCCGCCTATGACAAGCCCGGGGCGGCCGCCGCCGGGCACTGACCCGCGGCGGCCATGTGCCGTCGCTCTCAGGCGGCGAGGCCGCTGTGGCGCAGCAGCGGCTCGATGCTCGGCTCGCGCCCGCGGAACGCGCGGAAGAAATCCATGAACTCGCCGGTGCCGCCGCGCTCGAGGATCTCGTGCAGGAAGGCCTGCCCGGTGGCCTGGTTGAAGATCCCTTCCTCCTCGAAGCGTGAGTAGGCGTCCGCCGATAGCACCTCCGCCCACTTGTAGCTGTAGTAACCCGCCGCGTAGCCGCCGGCGAAGATGTGGGCGAAGGTGTTGGGGAAGCGGTTGAACGCCGGCGGGTGGACTACCGCCACCTGGTCGCGCACCTCCTCCAGCAGCTCGTAGATCCGCGCTCCCGCGGTCGGGTCGTACTCCGCGTGCAACCGGAAGTCGAACAGCGAGAACTCGAGCTGGCGGACCATCTGCATCGCCGACTGGAAGTTGCGTGCCGCGCGCATCCGCTCGAAGAGCGTCTCGGGCAGGGGGGCACCGGTTTCGTGGTGGGCGGCGAAGAGGTCCAGCGCCTCGCGTTCCCAGGTCCAGTTCTCCATGAACTGGCTGGGCAGCTCCACGGCGTCCCAGGGCACACCGCTGATGCCGGCGACGCTGGGTACGCCCACGCGCGTCAACATGTGGTGGAGGCCGTGGCCGAATTCGTGAAAGAGTGTTTCCACCTCGTCGTGGGTGAGCAGGGCCGGGGCGTCGCCCACCGGCGGGGTGAAGTTGCAGGTCAGGTAAGCGACGGGCACCTGCTCGGCGCCGTCGAGCTCGTAGCGTGAGCGGCAGACGTCCATCCAGGCACCGCCGCGTTTCTTAGCGCGGGCGTAGAGATCCGTGTAGAACTGCCCGCGCAGGGTGCCTTCGGCATCGCGAATCTCGAAGAAACGCACATCCGGGTGCCACGTGTCGACGCCCTCGTGCTCGGTGATCCGGATGCCATAGAGCCGTTCCACCACGCCGAAGAGGCCCTGCATGACCCGGTTCACGGGAAAGTACGGGCGCAGGTCCTCGGGGGAGAGCTCGAAACGCGCCTCGCGCAGCTTTTGCCCGTAGTAGCCCACGTCCCAGGCTTCCAGCCGCTCGAGCTCGTCGCGCTCGCGGGCGAATGCCTGGAGCTCCTCGAATTCCTCCCGCGCTTTGGGGACGCTGCGTTCGGCGAGATCCCGGAGAAAGCCCATGACTTCATCCACGCCGCGCGCCATCTTGGGTTCGAGGGAGAGCTCGGCGTAGCTCTCGAAGCCGAGGAGCTGCGACTGCTCGTGGCGCAGGGCGAGGATTTCCTCCATCACCGCGCGGTTGTCATAGGTGCCGGCGCTCGGGCCCACCTCGGAGGCGCGGGTGGTGAAGGCCTCGTAGACCTCGCGGCGAAGGTCGCGGTCGTCGGCGTAGGTGAGCACCGCGTAGACGCTCGGGAAGTCGAGAGTCAGGCGGTAGCCGCTTTCACCCTCGGCCTCGGCGGCCTGTCGCGCGACGGCACGGGCGGTCTCTGGGAGGCCGGCGAGCGCACTCTCGTCGGCGAGATGCTTGTGCCACGCGTTGGTGGCGTCGAGGAGATTCTCCTCGAACTTCGCCGATAGCGCCGAGAGGCGGCTGGCGATCTCTGCAAAGCGGCGCTTGGCGTCGTCGCGCAGTGCCACGCCGGCGAGGCGGAAATCGCGCAGGGCATGCTCGACGGTGGCGCGTCGGGCAGGGTCGAGCGCGTCGAAGTCGTCACGCGCGGCGACTTCCCGGTAAGCCTCGTAGAGTGCGCGGTTCTGGCCGAGCTCGGTCTGATAGGCGGACAGCTTCGGCAGACAGGCGTTGTACGCTTTGCGCAGGGCGTCGCTGTTGACTACCGCGTTCATGTGGGACACCGGCGACCACGCGCGCATCAGCCGCTCGTTCATCGCTTCCAGCGGCGCCACCAGGTTGTACCAGGTGTAAGGGCCGCCGGCGGCGATGAGGCGCTCGATGCGTGCGCGGTTGTCGGCAAGGATCTCGTCGATCGCCGGTTCCACGTGATCGGGGGTAATGGCCTCGAAACGCGGGAGGCTGTCGGTATCGAGAAGGGGGTTGGTCATTGTCGTCCTCGTCAGCACGCACCGGGAGGTGGCAACCGGTCCCCGGCTTTGCCTGCCGGCCGCGAATGAGTAGATTGGGCGCGTATTCCGAATGCCCGATTGTGCCATCTATCTTGGGGCTGCTAAGCGAATGAGCAAGGATTTCGATCTTATCTGCATCGGTGGGGGCAGCGGCGGCATCGCCACTGCCCGGCGCGCGGCGGCCCACGGCGCCCGTTGCGCCGTGGTCGAGCGCGAGCGCCTCGGCGGCACCTGCGTGAACGTGGGTTGCGTGCCCAAGAAGGTCATGTGGAATGCGGCCCACACCGGCGAGGCCCTGTCCCACGCGGCGGACTACGGTTTCGACGTGGACGTGCGCGGCCTCGACTGGGCGGCGCTCGTGGAGCGCCGCGAGGCGTATATCCGCCGACTCAACGATATCTACGCGCGCAACCTCGACAAGTCGGATGTGGCGCTGTTGCGAGGCAACGCGCGCTTCGTCGACGAGCACACGCTGGACGTCGACGGCAAGCGCGTTACTGCGGAGCGGTTCGTGATCGCCGTCGGCGGCCGGCCGACGACGCCGGACATTCCGGGTGCGGAGCTCGGCATCGACTCCGACGGTTTCTTCGCGTTGACCCGTTGCCCGGCTGAGGTGGCCGTGGTTGGCGCCGGTTATATCGCCGTGGAGCTTGCCGGCGTGCTCCGTGCCCTCGGCGCCAACGTTCGCCTGGTGGTACGGCGGGAGGCGCCGCTGCGCCACTTCGACCCAATTATCCAGGAGGCCTACCTGGAGGCGGCGGCCGCCGAGGGCATCGAGGTGGTCAACCACTTCACGCCGGCGCGGCTCACGCGCAAGGGCCGGACACTGACGATGGAGGCCGAGGACGGCCAGCGCGTCGATGGGCTCGAGCAGGTGATCTGGGCGATTGGCCGCGAGGCCAGCACCACCGGGCTCGATCTGCGCAAGGCCGGCGTCGCCGCGCGCAACAACGGTACCCTTGCCGTGGACCGTTATCAGGCCACCAACGTGCCCCACATATTCGCGCTGGGGGATGTCATCGGCGGCGCGTTCCAGCTCACGCCGGTGGCCATCGCCGCCGGCCGCCGGCTCGCCGACCGGCTCTTCGGCGGCCATGCCGACCGGTACCTGCCCTACGAAAACATTCCCACCGTGGTGTTCACGCACCCGCCCATTGGCACCGTGGGGCTCACCGAGGCGCAGGCACGGCAACGCCATGGCGAGGAGGCCGTGCGCGTCTATACCACACGCTTCATCCCCATGGAGTACGCCCTCGCCGCCCAGGAGGCGAAGCGGCGCAGTGCCATGAAGCTCGTGTGCGTCGGCGACGAAGAGCGCGTGGTGGGCGTTCACCTCTTCGGTAACGGCGCCGACGAGATGCTCCAGGGGTTCGCCGTCGCCGTGCGTATGGGCGCGACCAAGGCCGACTTCGACGATACCGTGGCGATTCATCCCACGAGCGCCGAGGAAGTAGTCACCATGAATTGAGCGGGAGCGGCACGTCGACTGCTTACTCGGTTCGTACCCACACGCTGCCGCGGCCGTGCCCTTCCCGCCGCAGCAGCCCTTCGCTGCGCAGGCGGTGCAGGATGGGTCGCAGTTGCTGGGTAGTCAGCTCGGGGAAGCGCCTGCTCAGCATTGCCATGGTGAACCGCTCCGGGAGCTCGTGCATGATCTCCCGCCGAACCGACAGGCTGGCCCCGCCGGTCGCCTTTACCGGGGTATGGCGCGCCCGAACCTCGGCAACGCTCGCCGGTGCCGTGTCCGCGAGCCGCTTCGCGACGGCGCGGAACAGGCCGTGGCACCATTCATTGGCCTGCTTGCGATTGCCCGCGTATATCACGGGCAACGTGGGGTGCATGGCGCTGATCTCCGCCAGTGCCCGGGCTACGTGGGCAGCCGGCCACGGAGCAACGCGTTTCGGGTCGAGGAAGTGTCCGTAGGGCGCTTCGACAACCAGCGCTGGGTGAGGATAGGTGGTCAGCTCTGCGAGCTGTTGGTGAAGAATCTGGATCTGTCCCAGGTCCCTCAGCAGGTTATCGAAACTCTTGCGTTCCACCACGGCCTGGAGCTGGCTGTCCTGGTAAAGGGCGTAGTCGCCGGCGGGCAGGTTCTCGCGGCGGATTTCGGCGCTCGCGAAGTGCCAGGGGTAGCGTTCGGCGCGGTCGACGAGCACCTCGATGGGGTAGTCGCCGAAAAGCTGGGTGCGTCCCCGCGTCTTGCTGGCTTTCACCGCCGCTTGGGTGCGGAAGAAGATCTGCTCATACTCGCCAGGCCGATTCTTGTAAGTCCGGGTGAGGAAGAGGAAGTCGCAGCGTTTGCGTTGCGGCCGGTCGAGCACCAGCGCCAGCTTGCGCCCCAGCCGTTGCAGGGACGTCACCGTGACGCGCTCCAGCAACTCCCGCGGCTCGTCGGGGTCGGGAAGCTCGCGTTCACGCAAGCAGAATACTTGTGCCCCTGCTCCCGGCCACCGGTCCTTGGCACGCAGTGCCAGCGTCACCTGGCCGTCCTGTTCCAGCGTGATGCGGTAGGGAAATCGCGGATCGTCGAGCTGTTCCACCTGCCAGAAGGTCGTCATGGTCCTCTCGCCGGATGCGTCCCACTTTCCCGTGAGGCGCGTACATGCAAGCATTGCGGCGCCGTTGTGGAGGCGGCGCAAGCGCCGGGGGCATGCCCCGGAATTCGACCATCGAGCGTTCGCTCGTGCAATATCCGTATCAGGGCCCCGTGCGTCTGCGCAACGCACGGAGGTCATGCCAAGTTCACATGCACAGGTGTCGAGATGATCCGACCGTTCGACGAAAAGTGGCCACGCGTCGCCCATTCCGCCTGGATCGACGAGTCGGCTGTGGTGATTGGTGACGTCACGCTGGGCGAGGATGTCTCGGTGTGGCCGACGACGGTCCTGCGCGGCGATGTCAACCGGATCGCCATCGGCGACCGCAGCAACATACAGGACGGCACGATCGTGCACGTCGCCCACGACGGCCCGTACACGCCGGGCGGCCTGCCCACGGTGGTGGGGGAGGACGTCACCGTCGGCCACCGGGCCGTCGTCCATGCGTGCACCATCGGTAGCCGCGTGCTGGTGGGGATGGGGGCCGTGATCATGGATGGTGCGGTGGTCGAGGACGATGTCATCCTAGGCGCGAATGCGCTGGTGCCGCCGGGCAAGCGCCTGGATTCCGGGTTCCTGTACATGGGCAGCCCCGCCAAGGCCGCCCGCGAGCTCACCGACAGCGAGCGTGAGCAGCTCGTCTACTCGGCGCGGCACTACGTGCGGGTGAAGGAAAAACACGAGGGCAAGGCGTGATGGCGGGTGAGCCGCTCATCATCGGTGGCACGGAGATTCGTCCCGGCTCACGCCGGACCATCGACATCCCCGCGGCTCTGCTTTACACCCATGCCCCGGTGACCCTGCCGGTACAGGTGATTCGCGGTCGCCGGGACGGGCCCGTGCTCCTGGTCAATGCCGCCATCCACGGCGATGAGATCAACGGCGTCGAGGTTATCCGGCGGCTGTTGCAGCTGCCCGTGCTTCGCCGCCTGCGCGGTACGCTGCTCGCGGTGCCCATCGTCAACGTCTTCGGGTTCACCGACCGGTCACGCTATCTGCCCGACCGGCGCGACCTCAACCGCGCCTTTCCCGGCAGTGAGCGCGGATCGCTGGCCAGTCGGCTTGCCAACCTGTTCCGTACCGAGATTCTGGCCAAGGCGACTCACGTCATCGATCTGCATACCGGGGCGATTCATCGCGAAAACCTGCCCCAGGTCCGCGCCAATCTCGACGACCCCGAGTGTGAGGCGATGGCGCAAGCCTTCGGCACCCCCGTGATCATCAACACGCCGCTGATCGAGGGCAGCCTGAGGCAGGTCTGCAACGACGAGAACCGGCCGGTGGTGACCTACGAGGCGGGGGAAGCGCTGCGTTTCGACGAGCAGTCCATCAAGGCCGGCGTGCAGGGCGTGGTCCAGGTCATGCGCCATCTCGGCATGATTGCGCCCAGCCGCTCGCGGCGACGGGCGCGCGAAAGCTACGCCGCCAACAACAGCGCCTGGGTGCGCGCCGATCAGGACGGCATGTTTCGCGCCATCGTGGCGCTGGGGGCGCACGTCCAGCAGGGGCAGACCCTGGGCTTCGTCGCCGACCCCTTCGGCGAGAAAGAGATGGCGGTGGAGGCTCTCACCAGCGGTATCGTCATCGGCCGTAACAACCTGCCCCTCGTCCACGAGGGCGAGGCGCTGTTCCACATCGCCCGTTTCGATGCCGTCCGCCGCGTCGCCCGCTACGTCAAGGCCTTCAACCGCGAGCTCGAAGAAGACCAGGAGTGGCAGGGCGACGATCCCGAGCCGCCGATCGTGTGACGCCTGCGCCGTTGGCGAGTGGCGAAGTCAACGTCGCAAGCTTCAAATGTTGGCTGCGCCAGCCAAAGGCTCCCCTACCGTGTCAAACGCGTGAATGAAATGCCGATTCCGCCCGAGGCTTCGTCTTCGGTTTCGTTGTATAGCTGAGTATGCAGGAAGGCGTTTTCAGCGGTGTCTGAATCCGTGAGTACGAGGCTGCCGCGGAACTCGGCGTTGTTGCCGTCGAGGCATTCAAGGGTGACTTCGACGTCGAACAGGTTATTCGTTTCGCTTGCCGGAGAAGCGTTACCCGAGTACGTGCAGTAGAGATCGGGAGCCCCCGTTCTCGAGCGCGAACCGGTAAGTTCACCGTTGGCGTTGAACGTCCACGAAATCGTCGTCGTCATCCAGCCGATCTCGTATCCCCCGTCATATGTGCCGGCGAGGTTGTCGAGCTCCGCTGCTCTGTCGAATCCCAGTGCCGGCGTCATCGACAGCTCGAAGCGGCTCGGCAGGTCGTCGGTCGTTGTTTCCATGTGGCCGGTTACGGTCGGTTCGTCCGCCGAGGTGTCCGCATTGAGTTGCAGGGTGGCGTTAGGAGCGTCGTCATTCTGGCTCTCCAGAATGGTGCCTTCCACTTCGAACGGATTTGCTGGGGGGGCGTCATATTCGGTGAAGAAAGTGTAGGTGGGGTCGGTCGCAACGAACGCGCTGTACGGTGCCCGGACAACAGTCTTGGTATCCGTGACGAGCATCCAGCTATCCGGGTGTCTGTCGGTGCCCGTAACCGTGCCGGTCCAGAAGCCGTGAATCTCGGTGTCAGGTTCCGGGTTCTCGCCGTTGTTGCCATTGTCGTTGTCGTCGCTACTGCCATTGCAGGCGGTCAGTAGCACGGCAGCTGATACGATGGCGAGGCTGGATCGGGGCATTAGAGGTCCTCCGTGACGGTGTCGCGGATTACCCAAAAAATCCGCGCGCGAGGTGCTCGATCGAAACGCTCACTAAAAGTTAACTGTGCGTACGGCGCCGGGCAAGCCGCGATGATCCGGGCTCGACAGTGCGACCTTGGCACCTCAGCTTGGCAGTAGAGCCTAGATCTCTGCGCGACCTTACGATGATCGCTCGTAGCTGGCATCGAAGCGCGTGCCGCACCTGTCGTTTCCGACGTTCGACATACAGCTCTCTACCGCACTGTTGGGTTGCGTTCGTTCGGTACGTACCACGGCTTCCTAACCCTGGGCGTTCGTGTTCTGGCGCTCCAGCAGGCGGCTCAGTAGCGGTGGTGTGACGACACAGGTCGCCAGTGTGACCACCGTCATGGCGCCGTAGAGCTTGGCGGTCACGGCCTCCGGCCACAGGCGGTGCGCCTGGTGGACGATCACCATGGCGATCTCGGCGCGTGGAACCATGCTGAGCGCGATGAGCTGCGCGGAGGCGTGATCAGTGGTCAGGCGCGCGGGCAGGTAGGTGCCTGCGAGCTTGCCCGTGACTGCGGCGACGAGTAGCACGGCACCGGCGCCGACGGCCGCCGGCAGGAGCATGGGTTCCAGCCGCAGACCGATTGCTATGAAGAAGTAGGGGGTGAGGAAGTCATAAAGGAGGCGATAGGCGCTCTCCGACTGCACCCGCTCCGGGTAGGCGCTGAACATCACCCCCGCGAACAGGGCCCCCACCGCCAGTGAGAATCCCAGTACGCCGGCGATTGCCGCGATGGCGGCACCCAGGCCGACGACGGTGAGCAACCGCTCGGGAGGCCGTTCCCAGCGATGGAGGAAGCGGTGCAGGGCCGGCTCGGCGAAATGGGCGAAGAGCCAGCAGAAAGCGATGAATCCAACGAAGCGCAGCGCGAGCTCGCCGGAGGCGACACCGAACGATTCCCAGAACGTGCCGTTACCCGACTGCAGCACGGGCATGACTGCGAACAGCAGAGCCATGAGCACCACGCCCGAAACATCGTCCAGCTCGGCCACATCCACTGTGAGCGTGCCCGCGTCGCCGTTCAGCATGCCTGCGTCCTGCCAGATGGGCACGGTCACGCCGATGCTGGTTGCAGTGAGCGCCACCGCCACCACCAGTGACGGAATCAGGGCGAGACCGAGCCCCCAGCGTGCGGCGGCGTAACCGGCGAATCCGGAGACGGCGACGTTGCCGATCCAGATGACGCTGGCACCGGGCAGCTTGGCGAGCAGGTCGCGGAGATCGAGACCCAGGCCTACGCGGAACAGCAGGGCTACCAGGCCCAGGCTGGCGAGCATCTCGACGCCGTCGCGAACCGGTGTGGTGATGATGCCGTAGAACGCGTCGAGCGCGCTCAGGCCGGTGCCGAGCAGGAGGAAGCCCACCAGCGGTGGGATATCGATGCGGTGACAGACCGCGCGCAGCAGCATCGAGGCGGCGGTGGTGACCCCCACCAGCAAAACCAGAATGGCGTTGATGTCGGGGGCGCCGTCCGGGCCGTTCATGTGCCGCGCAGCGTGCGTATCACCGCGTCTGTGTCCGGGCGTTGCCCACGCCAGAGGAAGAATGACTCGGCGGCCTGCTCCACCAGCATGCCCAGGCCGTCCAGGGCCTGCCCGGCCCCGTGTTCCCGCGCCCAGCGCACGAAGGCGGTGGGCTCGTCGGCGTAAACCATGTCGTAGCAGGCTGCGCCGGCGGCCAGCAGGGTTTCCGGCAGCGGTGGGATTTCCCCGGACAGTCCGGCAGCGGTGGCGTTGACGACCACGTCGAAGCGGGCGTCGTCCAGGGTGTCGAAGCCGCCGCCGACGGTTTCCCCCAGATCCGCGAAATCGGCGGCAAGCGTCGAGGCTTTCTCGCCGGTGCGGTTGGCGATACAGACCCGGGCGGGATTCTCGGCGAGCAGGGAGGGCAGCACGCCACGCGCCGCACCGCCGGCTCCCAGCAGCAACAGCCGCGCGCCGTCGAGACTGACCCCGTGGTTGTCCTTCAGGTCGCGCACGAGGCCGATCCCGTCGGTGTTGTCGCCGTACAGCCCCGCCTCGCTGATGATCAGTGTATTCACCGCCCGGGCACGTTCAGCGCGGTCGGAAAGACTGTCCGCCAGTGCCCAGGCATCGCCCTTGAACGGTACCGTGACGTTGAGCCCGAGGCCGCCCGCCGCCTCGAACTCCGCCACGGCGGCGGCAAACCCGTCCTCGGGCACGAGAATCCGTTCGTAAGTCAGCGCCTGCCCCGTCTGCTCGGCGAACAGTCGGTGAATGCGGGGCGACTTGGAGTGGGCGATGGGATTGCCCATTACGGCGTAGCGGTCCATAGAGAACAGTCTCAAGTCGAAAGATCAAAGTGGAAAGCCCTTCGGTGATCGAGGGCTTTCCTCGTTGAACTCGGTGCTTGCCGCCTTTCACCGGGCGCGATTACGCGCCCTTCAGCCAGCCCGCAACGTCCTTGGCGAAGTAGGTGAGCACGCCGTTGGCCCCTGCGCGCTTGAAGGCGGTGAGCGCTTCCACGGCGCAGGCGCGGCCGTCGAGCCAGCCGTTGGCCTCGGCGGCGCGGAGCATGGCG
>CAZHBN010000078.1:2311-14649 GCA_964530405.1 uncultured Ectothiorhodospiraceae bacterium | reverse complement strand
CGGCGCGGCGCAACGTCAGGTTGATGCGGCATTCACCGAGGCGCGGATGGTGGCCTTGCCCGAGCCGCTTCACGCCGTGGTAGCGGAGCCGTGACGGACCGCCCCAGACCACCACGTCGCCGTGGGTGAGGGGGAGCTGCGCAGGCCGGTCCTTGCGTCTTGGACCGCCGAAGAGAAACGTCGCCGGCAGCCCCAGGGAGACCGAGACGATGGGCTGGTCGAAGTCCCGCTCGTTGCGATCCTGGTGAAGCGAGAGGCGCGCACCCGGTTCGTAGCGGTTGATGAGGCAGGCGTCCGGGATGAAGCCCGGGAAGCCGGCGGCCTCGGCGGCGTCGTGGGCGAGGCGCTGGAAAGCCTCGGGCATGGGCGGCCAGGGCGCATCGCGTTCCGGGTCGGTGGTGTCGTAGCGGTAGCCGCTGCGATCGGTGATCCAGCCGTAGGTGCCGCAGTTGGTCATGGCCACCGACATGCGGTAGCCGCCCGGCGTGATCATGTGGCGAAACGGGGCGGTGCGGGTGACATCGTCGATCGCCGCGAGGAGCCCGGCTTCGGCGGGGAGCGCGAAGCCACGCAGCAGCATCGCGCCGGGGCAGAGCGTTTCGTATTGTGGCAGGGCGCCGGACGCGCCCGCGAACAGGTCGCCGGTCATGCCGTCGTCGTCAGGCCGCGTCATGGAAGATGATGCCCAGTGCCTTGCGGTGACCGGAACGTACCCGGCTCACGCCATGCCGGAGGTTTACGCGATAGAACCCACGTGTGCCCCGCACCGGCCGGTGGCGCACGGCGAAGACCACCGCGTCGCCGAGTCCGAGCGGTACCACTTCCGCGCGGGATTGCCGGCGCGGGCGTTGCTCGGTCATCACGAACTCGCCGCCGGTGAATTCCCGCCGGGGGGTGGAGAGCAGCACGGTGATCTGCATCGGGAAGACGTGGGCACCGTAGAGGTCCTGGTGCAGGCAGTTGTAGTCACCGGCGCCGTAGCTCAGCAGCAGCGGCGTGGCGCGGCCTTGGCCGGCGGCATGACAGCGCTCGAGAAATTCCGTGTGGCTCGCCGGGAAGCGCGCTTCGAACCGCATCGCCTCGTGCCAGCGATTCGCCAGCGGCACCAGATGCGGATAGATTCGGGTACGTAACCGGTCCACGAGCCCGGGCAGCGGGTAGTCGAAGTACTTGTACTCGCCGCTGCCGAAGCCGTGGGACGCCATGACAACGCGGCTGCGGAAAACGCCTTCTTCGCCATAGAGCCCCGCCAGCGCCTGGCACTCGTCGGCGGCAAGCAGGCCGTCGATCACCGCGCAGCCGCGAGTGTCCAGCTCCGCGCATACACGATCCCAGTCAATCGCCTCGACGCGCTCGCCGATGTCCGTTGCCGTGGCCGCCACGGCCGTTTCCACGGGGTCGTTCATGGACTATTCCCTCGAGCTTCACGCTCGCCATCCGAGCGTATCAAGCGGCGGGCACGATCGCATTCCGAACGTGCCCTGTCGCGTCATTGCGTGCGCCGGTGCCGATCCCAGGCGCAATGTGAACCCCTATCCGGCGTGGGTCACGGTGGCTGCCCGAATCACGTTCGGGCGATGGAAACGCCGCCGTCCACGCGGTGGGCGGTGCCGGTGACGAAGCTCGCCGCCTCGGAGGCGAGGTAGAGCGCCGCGCGGGCGATTTCCTCGGGCGTGGCCATGCGTTTGACGGCGTGGAGGCCGTTGACGAACGCCCGCACCTCCGGCCTGGCGTCCGGGAAGTTCGCGACATTGGCGGGCGTGTCCACGCCGCCGGGAAGGAGCGCATTGACACGAATGCCCTGACTGCCGAGCTCTGCGGCGAGCGCCTGGGTGAAACCCACGAGTCCCGCCTTGCTGGCTGCGTAGGCGGCCATGTTGGGCAGGCCGACGCCGTTGCCCACGAACGAAGCGGTGAAGATCAGCGAGCCGCCGCCGCGTTCGAGCATCGCCGGAATCTGGTATCGGGCGCCCAGGAAACCGCTCGTGAGGTTGGTGTCGAGTGTCTCGTGCCAGTCGGTGGCGGTGAGCTCCTGTGCGGCGGCCATCGGGCCCACCGTGCCGGCGTTGTTGAAGGCGATGTCGAGCCCGCCGAAGTGGGTTACGGCGGTCTCCACCAGGGCCCGGGCGCAGGTCTCGTCACGGAGGTCACCCGCCACGGCAACGGCTTCCCCGCCGCTGGCGGTGATCTCCGCGGTCAGCGCGTCCAACGTCCCCTGGCGACGGCCCGACACCACGAGTCTGGCGCCTTGCGCAGCGAATAGCGTGGCGGCGGCACGGCCGATACCGGAGCTTGCGCCGGTGATAATGGCGACTTTGTTCGCGAGTATGGTCATCTCCAACCTCCTGTGTGTGTTGCGGGTTGGAGCAATTTGCTTCCCGTGGGTCGTGTGCGGCTATCCGGATCTTGTGCCCGAATTCGTCCCGAAAGGCTGCCCGACTTCGCTGCAACCGAACGGGGATGGCGCGTGTCGATTTCTCCGGCGCCCGTTCGACCTACGATTACGGGGCGTGCATGCGCCGTGAATGTCGTTGCCAATGTGGAGAACAGGAATGAGCAATAACCCGGTGTGCTGGTTCGAGATCTACGTCGAAGACATGGCCCGGGCCAGGGCCTTCTACGAGGGCGTCTTCTCGGTAACCCTCGAGCCACTGAACAACCCGGACATCGAGATGTTGGCCTTCCCCGCCAACATGGAGGGGACAGGCGCATCCGGTGCGCTCGTGCGAATGCCCGGACTGTCTTCCGGCGGCAACAGCACCATCGTTTATTTCGCCTGCGATGACTGTGCGGTGGAGGAGGCGAGGGTCACGGCGTGTGGAGGCAGGATCCAGCGGTCCAAGACGTCGATCGGCGAGTACGGGTTCATGGCGCTGGCCGTCGACACGGAAGGCAACATGTTCGGGCTGCACTCCATGCAGTGAGCCGTGAATCGGGCGCGATTGGCGGCGGCGATGGGCGGTGGAGTCGTGACCCGGTGCCGCGGTGTCGTACCGTCGACGTCACCGTCCGGTCGAAAATTATACAGGTGGGTATCCCGATGATTTGGCTGGGTGTTTTCTGGTTGTCCACAGTGTTCTCCACGGGATGAGTGGATAACACGGGGTTGTAACACGCAGTGGCTATCGGTACCTGGGCGCTGGCCCTCGTGGGACGGCGGTCCCCGTGGTTTCGACGCAGCCGTTGGGGTTCCGCGATCGCACCGTGGCGTGCGCGCCCCTGCCGCGCGTGTAGATTGGCGAGCGCACGATGCTGGCCGATCTCCCGTCGCAGAGATGTCGGCTGCCAGGTGCAGCCGACCTACGAAACTGTTTCCACCCAGCGCCGGTGCCGTAAGTCGGGGACCGCCTCTGGCGGTGCCCGACATTGACGTGGAGTCGGTTACTTGCCGCTGCCGAATCGGATCGGTCCTCGTCGCTGGCGGCGTGTGCAACGCTGGCCCGCTCGCATCGTTCGGGAGGGGCTAACCTCGGGATGCCGGCTGCCAGGGGCAGCCGGCCTACGGCACGGGATGCAGGGCGCATTGCTACCGGTTGGCAGCCTGCGCCGGTTCGCCGGATTCCGTCGGGTAACCGGCTTCCACCCAGTCGGCCTTGCCTTCGTGGTAGTCACGCACGTTGGTGTAGCCGAGCTGGCTCAGCGTCTCGGCGGCGATGGCTGAGTTCCGGCACGGACCGCTGGCGCAGTAGACCACGATCTCCGCGGAGCGGTCGGGGAGCATGTCCGCCGCCAGCGCTCGGATCTCGTCGTGGGGAATATTGATGGCGCCCGGCAGGTGCTCTTGCTGGTAGTAGCGTGCAGGCAGGGCCTCGACCAGGGTGACGTCGTCGCCACGGTCCAGCTTCGCCTTCAGCTCGTCGCGGGTGATCTTCTCCGTCATAACGGGGCCTCCGTCGGATTGTGGGATTGCCGCAGTGGCCTGCGGGTAAGTGCTATTCTCGGTTTGCGTCTATGCAGCCGGAAGAAGCACCACTGCGATCTTCAATTGCAGCAATGCAACGGAGTCACCATGCTCGACTGGGACGATCTCCACACCGTGCTCGCCATTGCGCGCAGCGGCACCGCCGCGGCCGCCGCGGAACGCCTGGGCGTGCATGCCTCCACCGTCTTCCGCCGACTGAACGCCATGGAGCGCCAGCACGGTGTGCGTTTTTTCGAGCGACTGCCCGATGGCTATGTGCCGACGGCGGCTGGCGAGGAGGTCTGCGCCGCTGCCGAGAAGGTGGAAGCGGAGATCGCCGTGCTCGGTCGACGCCTCTCCGGGCGCGACCTAAGGCCGTCCGGGACGGTACGGGTGACCACAACCGACACGCTGGTGGGGCTGATCAGCGCGGACCTGGGAGGATTCCGCCGGGCATACCCGGAGATTGACCTGCAGATGAACGTCACCAACCGGTTCTTCGATCTCACGCGTCACGACGCGGATGTGGCGATACGCCCCACGGCCAAGCCGCCGGAAAGCCTGGTGGGGCGTCGCGTGGCAAGGGTTGCCTCTGCGGTCTACGCGGCGGATGACTACCTCGGCGGCATGCCCGCCGGCGTGGACCTCGCCGCCTGCGACTGGATCGGACCGGACGAGAGCCTGGCGCACCTGCCCGCCGCGCGCTGGCTCGAAACCGCGGTGCCTGCGGCCCGGGTGCACTACCGGGTCAGTACCCTGATGGCCGCGTTCGAGGCGGCGAAGGCGGGGGTCGGTCTGTGCGTGCTGCCCGCGTTCCTCGGCGATCCCGAGCCGCGACTGCAGCGGGTACGCGACCCGCTGCCGGAGCTGGAGAGCACGTTATGGCTGCTGACCCACCCGGATCTGCGCTACGTTGCGCGGGTCAAGGCCTTCATGGATTTCGCCGCCGGGGCTCTGGGGCGCCATCGTGACACGCTGGAAGGCCAGGGCGTCCCCGTGAGCGGTCTGGCAAGGAGATAATCGTGCAACTCGTCATCGGCAACAAGAATTATTCGTCCTGGTCGTTGCGGCCCTGGCTGCTGCTGGCCGAGCACGGCGTGGCGTTCGAGGAGGTCCGAATACCCCTGGACACCGAGAAGACGCAAGACCTTATCGCCGCTCATAGTAGGGCCGGCAAGGTGCCCGTGCTGCATGACGGGGACCTCGCCGTCTGGGACTCGCTGGCCATT
Source organism: uncultured Ectothiorhodospiraceae bacterium (assembly GCA_964530405.1). GTDB lineage: Bacteria > Pseudomonadota > Gammaproteobacteria > Nitrococcales > Nitrococcaceae > Arhodomonas. The sequence continues at coordinate 9,519 of CAZHBN010000078.1, read as the reverse complement.
TGCGAGTACGTGTCCGAACGGTATCTCAATGGCGGCGGCTGGCCTGCCGACGCGGCGGCGAGGGCCGAGGCGCGCGCGAGCGCCGCGGAGATGCACTCCGGGTTCTTCGAGCTGCGGGCGAGGATGCCGATGAACTGCCGGGCCACCGGACGGCGCGTGGTGATGACCCCCGGACTGGAGCGGGACGTGAACCGCATTATCGATCTCTGGACGACGCTCAGGGACCGATACGCCAGCCAGGGCCCATGGCTGTTCGGGGTGTTCTCCATCGCCGACTGCATGTATGCCCCCGTCGTCTCGCGCTTTCACACGTACGGCGTGCCAGTACCCGACGCCTGTGACGCCTACATGCGGCATGTCCTGGCGAATCCCGGCATGCAGCGCTGGTTTGCGCAGGCGGCGGAAGAGACTGAAACCATCGACGACGCCGAGGTGGGGCTCTGACAGGGCGGTGCCGAGTGCAGGAGCCGATCAGTTGGGAACTTGGCCGAATGCGATCCCGAGAGGCGCATGGAACGCAACGTCCCAGGAACGGCGGCTTCGTGTGAATGCCGCTGTAGGAGAGTAGATAGGTAGGTGAGTCCAAGCCGGAGCGCGACCAGCCGTCCGTCCCTCGGCGTCCTGTGAAATTTGTCGCACTATTGAACGCCCAAGTTTGACGGGGGATTACAGAAGAACTCTATCCTGCATATAGGAAACATGTTTTGCGCCACACGGAGGTGCCCTATGGGTGTTCTGGCGCGTTGCATCGGCGTGCGGCCGATTTCCCTATCCCAGTCAGACAGGCTACTCACCGGCGCTCGTACTTTGAGCGCTTCCGGAGGTGGGCAACGCGAACCTCCGCGTTCTACGCCCGGTTAGGACGTACTCGCCCAAGCGTCCAGATGCGGTTGTCGGGATTCCGTATTGCCATGCGTGTGAACCGTTCGCGTCGCAATGGCTTATCCATGCATCGCATCCGCGCGCTATATGGAATTTCGTCTAGGTCCTCGAACTGCTGAACACTGTCTACTTGGTGGACGGCGCAAGGAATGCTGCCATGAAACCGACATATCGGATCGTCATGCTCGCGATGTTCGTGTGCGGCGTCGCAACAAACGCGAGCGGCGCCATACGTGACTATTACAATGAGCCCGGCCTGAATCCGCTACGCGAAACCATAAACGACAACTTCAACGAACACATCGATCCGTTCTCAGGCATCCTCCAACTTTCTTTCACGGATGTATTCATTCCCGGCGATGGCGGGTTGGATCTCAAGATACGACGCGTCTACACGAACCCCCAGGAGACGTTCCTGGACTATAGCCCGTACGGCTACGGCTGGCGTATTCATTTCGGCCGCATCGTCGTTTCTAGGGCCAACGACGATAAAATCTGCTCGCAGAATTCATGGGATACCTCGGTTCGGGATAACCCTTCACTGGAATTGCCTGATGGAAGTCGCCATCTCCTGGTTCTCGCCGACTACCATGAACCGGAGCTGATTGCCCGGAACTTATGGGCTGCGGACTGTGTTGGCGACGAGATTATCGTGCGTTCACCCGACGGGGTTCGGTACGAAATGACGCATTGGAGCACTGGGCGTGATATGACAAGCGTTTACACAACGCGTATCGAAGACCCCAATGGCAATAGTATCGATATCCAATACGAAACGAACTCGATCGGTCACTCCCGTATCGAGGGGATAACGACCAGCGACGGGCGGGATGTCGACTTTCAATATGATGACACCGGAACCGATAGGGTGAGGCTGGAGCAGATCGAGGCAAACGGCAGGACTTGGGACTACGAATACGAGTTCACGAATAATACCATTCCCGATTTTCCTCAGCTCGTCGAGGTGGAACGCCCGGACCGAAGCCGGTGGCGATATAGTTATTATCCACAGGATCCCGACGACCCAGGGTCTCTCGCATTGCAACGTGTGGAATACCCCTGGGGCGGTTATATCGAGTACACCTACGACGAAGTGGATTTCGACCCGCATGAGTATGGAAAGGATGCCGTCGTCTCCCGCAAGGAGACCGGCGGCCGGGACATAGACGACGGTGAATGGACCTTCGAGTATACCCCGGGCTGGAAAGGCAACGACGATTACGACAAGACGGTCGTGGAGAAGCCGGACGGCGGGAAACGCTACTATCATGTTGGCTATTCAACGGTGGGCAGCGACGATATCTGGCGTATCGGTCTGAAAAAGCGTGAGGAAACGCTGTCTTCAGGCGGACGAGTTATTGACTCGAAGGAATGGGATTATACATGGGTTGCGATATCTGACGAGAATTACTGGCACGGTCGGGATACGACGAAGAAGGATGACATGACGGTTTCTCCGCGTATCCAGGAAGTGCGTCATTGGCGGCAGTATGACGAGGTCAAGACGACCTATTCGGAAATGAATGCCTACGGCATGCCACAGGAAGTCACGGAGACGACGACGGCGTCTTCCTGGCCGCCGCGCGTTACGACCTACGAGTACGCCAACGACGAATCGGGCTGGATTCTGGGGCTCGTCGAAGAGAAAACCATAGAGCACGATGTGCATCCGGACGGCGGTCGACGCTGGACGATACAGCGATCGTTCGACGACGCCGGCAACGTCGTCTCGGAGGATCGCTACGGCGCGGAAACCACCTATTCCTACACCTCGGAAGGCAACGTGGCGAGCGTTACCGATCCGCGGCGCCACACCACCCGATACGGCGACTACTACTTGGGCGTGCCGCAGCACGAGAGTCGACCCGACGGCACGGATGTCTACCGCGACGTCAACAGCGACGGAACGATCGCGAGCGTCACGGACGGACGTGGCAACACCACGCGATATGGCTGGGACGCACTGGGGCGTCTTACGGGAATCGACTATCCGGTACGGGACGATGTCGATGTCGACTATGACTACGACGGAAAGGTGCTGACACGCGGCAATTACCGGGAAGTCAGGGAGTGGGACGGTTTCGGGCGGCCTACGCACATCACCCGTGACGACACCACGACACCCGGATCGATCACGATAGAGCGCACGCGTGACGCCATGGGCCGAGTCAATTATCAAAGTTATCCGGGTAGTCGCAATGGTGATGTCATCGGGTATGACGCGCTTGGACGCCGTGAATACATCAGCCACGCGGATGGAACCAGTCGCGTTTTCGACTATGCCAGTGGCACGGAAGTGGTCATCGAGGGCGAGAATGGTCACGAAACCACACGACACTACGTACGCATCGGCGCCATGGACGACGGTTGGCTCATGCGCATCGAGTCGCCCGTATCGATCACGACGGCATTGGCACGGGATGCGCGCGGAAAGATGGTCCGGGCGGTTAGGGACAACCGGTCGGGGGAGGATTGGGTACGGGAGTACGCCTACGACGACCGCGGCTATCTCACGAGCGCGACTCATCCGGAAACGGGCGTGACGCAATACGGCCGGGATGCTGCCGGCAATATGACAGCACGGGAGGTCGGAGAAAGCGGCATCGTCGAACGGTTTCGCTATGATGAACGCAACCGCGTCACTCGTGTTACATACTCAGACGGCTCGCCCACCGCGTACTTCGACTACGACGGCAATGGCAATCTCACAGGCCTCGAGCGAGGCGATGTCCAGCGCTCGTTCAGCTACGACGCCAACGACAATCTGACTGGTGAGACCCTGGCGGTCGGTGATCGTCGGTACGAGGTGGGCTATGCCATAGACGGGCTCGATCATGTGAGGGCCATTACCTACCCCAGCGGCCGGCAGGTTGAATTCGCCCCGAACGTCCTTGGGTGGGAGACGCAAGCGGCGCCCTATGCCACGGAGATCGCCCACCACCCGAACGGTACGATCAAGGAGGTGGCGTTCGCCAATGGTGCAACTATGGATGTTGCGCTTGATAACCGGCAGCGGATCAAGGACATCGAAGTGGCAGGGGCCGGCGGCCGCTTCGTCGATTTGCGATACCGATACGACGGTAATGGCAACATCGTCGACGTAGCGGACGGCATGGGCGGCCGCCATGACCGGAACCTGGACTACGACGGCGCCAACCGCCTGATCTCGGCGACGGGCCCGTGGGGGCGGGAACGATTCTCGTACGACAGCGCCGGCAACATCGTCTCGCGTGAGCGCGCGAGTGGTTCGGTGCTGGACTACGAATACGAGGGTATGCGCCTGGTCTCGCGCGAGGTCGCGGACGGTGAACGGAACTACCGCTATGACGCCCGCGGCAACGTGATCCGCGATGGCGCTACCGCGTATGGCTACGACGGGGGCGGCAATCTCGTGCGGGCGAACACGGGGGATGCCGTGGTCACCTACGCCTACGACGGTGACGGCAACCGCGTCCGGCGTGACGATGGCTCGACGGTCACCGATTTGTTCTACAGCCGCGACGGCAAGCTGCTCGGCGCCTATGACGTTGCCGGCGGATTCCGGGAGTACGTCTACGTTGGCGGGCAGCTGATCAGCAAGATCACGGATGACAGCGCCGTGGTCGGTAGCCGGAACTAGGTCAGGGAGGACGCTGCGATGAACCGTTTGATCGCGTTGCTCACCGCGCTCTGCGTGCTGTGTGCGCCGGTGGCGAATGCCGCCGAGCGCGTCATCTACTACCACAACAACGCCCAGGGCTCGCCGATTGCGGCCACGAACGCCGATGGTGAAGTAATCTGGCAGCGGGCCTACGACCCTTACGGAGCGCCACTCGACCCGGTGGCTGGCGACCAACGTGCCTACACCGGCGCCCCGCGGGATCCCGCAACGGGCCTGCTGGATCTGGGGGCACGCTCATACAGCGCGGATGCCGGGCGGTTTCTGTCGATCGACCCCGAGTCGTTTGATCCGAAGCGCATCCACAGCTTCAACCGCTATGCTTACGCCAACAATAACCCGTACCGCTACGTCGACCCCGACGGCGAGTTTGCCGTGTTGGCGGGCGCGGCGATCTGGAGTGCCGGGGCGGCACTGACCGCCTACAGCACCTACGATACCTACCAGAGGGAAGGTGCAACCGCCGCCGCGACGGACTTGACCATTGGCGGTGTCGCCTCCGTTGCCGGAGGCGCCGTCGGTGCTGGCGCGGTGCGGGCCTACAAGGCATATAAGACGTACAAAGGCGCTAAGCGGGCAACAAGGGTTGCGAAAAGTGCTACGGAAGTTGCCTTAGAAGGAGGGAAACACGCAGGTCAGCTTAAGCAGTTTATGAAGCAGACTCCAGAACAGCTTCAGAAAACCATTAAGACCTTCGACAAGCAAATTGCAAAACACGAGGAGTGGATTAGGGATCCGGTGTCAAAAGTTGGAAACTTCAATGAGTTGCGGCCAGAGCATCAGAAAAATCTTGTTCGTCACTGGCAGCAAGATATTGCTCGGCATAAGGAGTTGAAGTCAATTGCTCAAGATGTCTTGAAAGGGCTGTAGGTTCTATGGGTAGATTTGAAGATGCTGTAGTGTACAAGTATTATGCGAAGGATTTGGGTTTTCTGGTGAAGGAGTTGGCGTTGGAGGCAAAACGTAATGCATCGAAAGAAAAAACTGATTTCTCCGTGGGGTATATGGCTGGGTTCCACAGGGTGGTCTCATTGATGCAGCAGCAGGCAGAGGCTTTTGGTATTGCGTATGCGGACATTGGATTAGATGGAATTGATGCTGACGAAGATCTCGTTTGACGTTGCCCATGTGTAGAAGTTGAATGATTTTCTGGCTCCTGCGGCTCCGGTTACTCGATTTCGCTGGGCCTTCAGCGTCGCTGGTGTCCTCGTCCAAGATGATGGCTGGAAGTACTTTGCATGCGTAGGCCTTGAGAAGAACACCGTCTGACAGCGGCAAGGAAGACGACGCCGACGCCGCCTGATACCCGGGGCTCGTCACCCCGACCAGATCATCATCAATAAGTGGACATTTTAGGTCAGGGAAAACCGGGCAACCTCAACCGGGATCGAGGGAAGGTGCAACCGCCGCCGCGACGGACTCGGCCATTGGCGGTGTCCACGATTGCTGGGTAGGATCAATGCCCCGACGGCGAGTTCGCGGTGCCGGCAGAGTGGCGATCTGCGGCGCGGCGGCTGCGGAGATCTCGTTTCAACCTTGCTCCGGGAACCATTCCTGGATCATGCGGCCACGGTCCCAGAAGAAGCAGTACGCGAACGAGACGAGGCCTGCCGTCCGCCAGTCCAGTGTCCATTCGATACTGACGACCAGGCACAGCATTACGGCTACGAACACGCCCGTGACGAGCACGGCGAGATTGTCGACGATGCTTCGGCTGGCGCGTCTTAGCGTCCTGGATAGAATGAATCCGCCGGTGCCGAACGCGATAGCGCCGAATAGTAATCCCTGCATGTTGCCGAGTGTCCCATTCTCCGGTTGTGGGGCACGCTGCCCGTGGCTACGGGACCAGCGACAGGAGCGCGCCGTGCGGCCGTCGGGTTCCCACCCTATCCGGATCGGGTCCATCGCGCTATGCCGACACGGTTTGCTGCCGCAGCCCATGACGGGTCCCGGGGGCTGTTCGTCGCGGCGCCGGTGATACGGCTCGGCGGATCGGCACCATTCGACGCGGGCCATGCGAGTGTGCGACTTTATCGACGGATACGTGCATGGCTACTGAACCATTGGCCCGGCGTCTCGGGGTACCCCTTTGTGTGGTCACCACCGGGCGACTACCCGACGGGCTCGAATGTCGGTCTCCACACTGCCGTGTCGCCGCCCGGTACAGGGCTCGGATATCGCAACGACGCAAACGGAAACCGCCTGTGAATATAAGCGCGCGACACACCGCACTACTTGCCGGATTCATCGGTAACGTCGTCGAATGGTATGACTTCGCGCTCTACGGATACATGGCCGGCATCCTCGCCGGGCAGTTCTTCCCCGGCGAGAATTCCACCGCGGCGCTGATTGCCACTTACGGCGTTTTCGCCGCGGGATTTCTCATGCGCCCCCTGGGCTCGGGGGTTTTCGGCTGGCTGGGCGATACGGTGGGGCGCAGTACCACCATGCTGATCTCGGTGATCATGATGGCGTTGCCGACGTTTCTGCTCGGCTGCCTGCCCACTTTCGATACCGTCGGCATCTGGGCACCGGCTTTGCTGGTGGTGATCCGACTGGTTCAGGGTCTCTCGGTGGGTGGGGAGTTCAGCAGCTCCGTGACCTACCTGGTGGAGACGGCTCCGGACGAGGCGCGCGGCTACGCCGGCAGCTGGGCCAATACCGGCAG
>CAZHBN010000078.1:0-2211 GCA_964530405.1 uncultured Ectothiorhodospiraceae bacterium | reverse complement strand
TCCAGGCGATCCTGTTCGCGTCCGCCTACGGGGTGGTGTTCTATCTACCCCTGGTCTATCTGCCGGAATGGCTGCATGGGCAGACCGGCATGGCGCGTGATGTGGCGTTGCGGATCAATACCGCGGCGACAACCCTGTTGCTCGTGCTGATACCGGTTTCCGGCTGGGTGGGTGACCGTCTGCTGAGGCGCACCCATTTCATCGCGGGCGCGATGCTCGTCATGGCCGTGCTCTCCATGCCGCTGTACGCATGGCTTGCCGGGGACGGTGTTCTGGGGGCGTTCGTCGTGCAGTTCGCCCTGGTGATCCTGCTGGCGGTTCCCCTGGGAACGGCGCCGGCGATGTTCGTGGAGCTGTTCCCCGCGCGCGACCGGCTGTCGGGTTACTCGGTCGCCTATAACCTGGGCCTCGGTGTCGTCGGTGGCGCGACCCCCATGATCGCGACCTGGCTCATCGAGGTGAGCGGGGTGTCCGCCGCGCCTTCCGCGTTGCTGGCGTTTGCTGCTGCCGTGGGGTGCATCGCATGCCTGTGGATGCGCGATGGCAGCCGTGAGCCGCTGCAGGAGTAGGGGCTCCTTCACCTTTCCGCCTCCGGTTGCGTTGTGCTGCCTGCTGTGCGCTCACCACGGTGTGCGCAGGCTCCCGTGATTCACGGCGTCTCCACATGGCCCGTCAGTCGTTGCTGACGTTGCGCCAACGTGGGGTAGCCGCGGGTGAACAGGTCGTACCAGCGATCGGGGGAGGGTTCGGTATCGTCCTGACCGCCGAGGCGTTCCAGTGCCGAGGCGAGATAGCGCGCGGGCACCACGCCGGTGGCGAAGCGGTCGGCTTCGAGTTCCAGGTGGCGGCGGTGCAGGTTACTCAGCGGTGCGGCCAGGAATGCGAGCAACGGTTCCATCAGCAACACCCAGGTGAGGCGCTCGGCCGCGCTGGCTTGCGGCGGCAGGCCGAGGGCGGCGGGCAGTGGGCCGGGCTGGCCTACCAGAAGAAATAGCGGCAGGAGGGCCAGCGCGATGGGCACGTAGTAGCGCAATCGGTGATACAGGCGGACATGGCCCAGCTCGTGGGCTACCACCCCATCCACTTCCTTCGGTGAAAGACGGGCCATCAGCCGTCCTCCCAGGATGACCCGCTGCCATGGGGGGCCACCGGTGGCCGAGGCGTTGTCACTGGCAGGCTCTACCAGCCATTGTGTTTTCCCGACACCGGTTGACCGGCGCAGTGTTTCGAGTCTCGAACGCTGCTCCACGCCGAGCCGGGTGGAGGTGGACGTCCACCGCGGTAACCAGGCGTTCCGGATCAGGAACACGACTGCCCATAATGCCCAGACGCCAGGCCAGCCCGTTCGATGGATCGTGGCCAGTCCGGCGAATGCCACCGCGATGACGGGCAGAGTCGCCCGGGCAGTCGCCGTCATGGTCGGGAAACGTCCGTCAGTGACGTAGACGCGGAGCCAGTGTGCCGCGATGGCTATCGTGGCGAGGGTGAGCGTGCTGGCGACGAGGGTGTCGCCCATGAGCGTTTGCCATTGGTGCCACGTTGCCGCGACCGCTCCGGTGGGGCAGATGCCGATGAACAGCAGGTGGTCGGCGGTGATCCGTCGCCGCCAACGATCGAGCTGTCGCCGTGCCCTATGGGGCGATTGATGCCGCCGGCAGGCTGGCACTGTCAGGCACCGCCGCTGTCGACCAGCGAGCCACCACGCGAGCGCGAGGGAGGCGGCTGCCGCTAGGAACGCGCCCATGGCGGCTGTGGCATCCCTTGCGGCGTTGTGCATTCCGGCTGCGGTGTCTCCGGCCGCCTCCATGGGCGACGACGGTCCGACCCCGCGGCGGCGCGCGGCCGCCGGGGGCGATGGGTGGCCGGGTGCTGCCGTGAGACGGCTGTCATCGTTGTCCGGATCGAAGGGCGGGGCCGTGGTCCCGCATCACGAGATCATGGGTCTGTTCACGGGCGTTGGCTTCCGCGACGGCTTCGGTGATCAGGTGGTGGTCGGGTGATTTCGCACAGGCCGGATCGGTGCGGCTCGCGTCGCCGGTCAGCAGGAAGGCCTGGCACCGGCAGCCACCGAAGTCCTGTTCGCGTTCCGGGCAGCTCCGGCACGGCTCCGGCATCCAGCTTTCCCCGCGGAAGCGGTTGAACGCGGGTGAATCCTGCCAGATCCAGGCCAGGTCGTGCTCGCGCACCGTGGGAAACGTCAGGCTGTCGATG
>CAZHBN010000077.1:11528-15039 GCA_964530405.1 uncultured Ectothiorhodospiraceae bacterium | reverse complement strand
AGCCCCATGAGCGTGATGCCGAAGGTGATCAGCCAGAACGACCAGTTGCCGAGCTTGAACGACCACAGCTCGGTGCCGTAGAGGCGCGGGAAGACGTAGATCAGCCCGGCGATCGCCCAGACCACGAAGGTGCCGAACACCGTCAGGTGCGAGTGGGAGATCACGAAATCGGTGAAATGCGTGGGCTGCTGTATCGAGCGCAGTGCCTCGGTGGAGCCCTGGAAACAGCCCGCCAGGTACATCAATGAGCCCATGATCAGGAATTTCGCCGGCAGGTTGTAGCCGAAGTTCTGCCAGCGCCCGATCATGGTGCCGAAGAAGTTCTGCAGCACCGTCCACACCGGGATGATCAGCAGCATCGAGGTGATGATCGCCAGCGTCTCCGCCCAGTCGGCGATGGGGCTGTAGAGGTAGTGATGAATCCCCACGAACGGATAGAACAGCGCCAGCGACCAGAAGCCGATGAGCGAGAGCTTGTGGCTGTAGATGGGGTTCTGGACGCTCGCCGGCAGGAAGTAGTAGATCAGCACGTAGCCGGCCGGCGTCAACCACAGCCCCACCACGTAATGCAGATACAGGCCGTGGAAAGCGGCGCTGTTGATGCCGTGGATGGTGTAGGGGATGACGAAGAAGCCGAGGATGAAGTTCAGCGTTGTCCATACGAAGGCGGCGAGCAGATACCACATGCTCACGTAGAGCTGGGGCTCCAGCCGTCGGGCGGCGGCGAGAATGAACTGCCCCGTGGTCACCGCGATGGTGATGAACACGACCACATCCACCAGTAGCGGGAACTCCGCGGCCTCCAGTCCCTGGTTCCAGCCGAGCGCCATGGAGACCATGCCCACGGCGATCGCCAGGTTGTAGAGCCAGGCCAGGGCGTGACCGGCGGCGGCCCCCGGCACGCGCACGCCGCAGAGACGCGGGACGATGTAATGGCACAGTCCCACGAACAACGTCGTGAAGGTGGCGAATATCACGCCGTTGACGTGAATCGGCCGCAGCCGTCCGAAGGTGAGCTCGACGGCGGTGCCGAGGTAGTCGGGGTAGTTGAACAGGCTGGAGATGGTGACGCCGATGGACGGTGCGAGCATCATCCAGAACATGCCCCAGTAGAGCCACGTCTTGACCAGCGCGTGATCGACCAGCGTGTCGAGGTTCTCGGGGAACGACTCCGCACCGGCGGGTTCCCGCATCGTCGTGCTCGCCATCGTCGCGCCCCCTCCTGTTGCAGCCGCAGCGGCCGGTCATGTCGTCGTTGGCCGTGGCGCGCGTACCGCCCCGGCGACCGCGGCCCACGGCCGCGGTCCTGGCCTGTCGTGTCGGCGGGGCGGTTACGGTCGCTGGCAGGCACCGGTTCCCGCCGGTGGCGTCAGTGCACGCCGGGGGTCAGCGGCGAACCGCGGCTGGACCAGTAGATGTACGCCTCCAGCGCCCGCATCGCCCTGCTGTCGTGGGGCACGGTGATGCCCTGGTTCGGGTTCTCGATGCACCAGTTGATCATGTCGCGCAGCGTGGCGAATTCCTGCATCTGTTCCTGGTATTTCGGGAACTCGTTGGGGTGTACGTCGACGTTGGAGGGGTGGCACATGGCGCACGCCATACCGGTCTCCGAGAGCGTGATGTCGAGCTCCTCCTGGGCGGCGGGATCGCCGTGGAAGAGCTTGTCGCCGAGTACCACGTACTCCATGAACACCTGCCGGAAGATCTTGAGCTCTTCGGCGGTATGGGGCTCGGTGTGGGCTGCCGCCCACTGGCTGCCGGGGCCGAGCAAGGCGAGGCCCGCCGCCGCGGTCAAGACCGCCAGCGTGAGGGTCACGATGCGCTTGCGGGTTTTCATGACGTCTCCTCCTCACGGCCTTGCGGCCGGCGTGCACCGGGGCGACGTCCACCGCCCCGGCGTATCCCGGTGGGCGCGCGCTACCGGTCGACCCGGTAGGGCCACATCCGATCGGCGATGCGCGAGTGCACCATCTGGGTGGCGTTGTCGCCGGTACCGGAGTCGTGCTTGGCGGTGGCGAACACCTGGTCCGGATCCCGTGGCCAGATCACGTAACGGTTGTCCACGCGTGCTTCGGCCGTGAAGGTCAGCTCATCCCAGCCCACGCCGTCGAAATGGTTGCCGGGGTCCACCCGCGTCATGGCCCGGGTGAGCTCCGGTACCCCCTCGGGGGCGTAGGGCCAGGGCCAGGCCGTGGCCAGCATGCCGATGGAGCGCATGTTGCCGATTTCGTTGTACAGCGGTTGATGGGTGTGGCCGTGAAGGTTGGTGACGTTCTCGAAGGGTGCGACGATCTCGTGGACCTCGCGCCAGTCCCGTACCCAGAAGTTCCACGGCGGGTAGTACTCGTACAGCGGGTTGTGGCTGACGAGCACGACGGGCTGATCCTTGGGCCAGTCGGCCAGCACATCCTGGAGCCACTTCAGCTGCGACGGGCCCAGCCCGGCCCAGGGGCCGGCGACAGTGCCGTCGAGCACCGCCATGTGGCCCATGCGTTCCTCGGGGGTCATGTTGGTGGCCGACCAGTAGTCCGGCGCGCGGCTGACGGTGTCCAGACCGACGAAACGCACGCCCTTGTGGTCGAAGGTCCAGTTGGGCTCGCCGAAGAGCTCCATCCAGACCTCGCCCATGTCCAGGTACCAGTCGTGCTCGCCCGGAATCAGGTGCATGTCCACGTTGAGATCCTTGAGGATCTCGTTGCCCAGCCGTAGCTCCACCGGGTCGCCGAGCTGGGCGAGATCGCCGCCGAAGAACACGAAATCCGGTGCCGGGTCCATGGCGTTGACGTCTTCCACCGCCCGGATGGTTTTCTCGACGAAGCGCTCGTTCACCTCTTCGGGGTAGAGGTGGGTATCCGAAATCCAGGCGAAGCGGAATGTCTCAGCGTTGGCGGCCATCGCGACGTCGAGTACGTTGATCAGCGGCAGCCACCCCGCGCTTGCCCCTGCCACCACGGCGCCGGTGACCACCGACCGCTGCAGGAATGTGCGCCGCTTGATGCTGAACCCCGGCGCCGGGACGCGGCCGGGACCGCTGAGCTTGCGCTCCATCTCGCGCCGTACCTGCTCTAGCTTGTTCATGGCGTTGCCTCCTCCTCCCACCCAGCTCCTCGGTGTGGGCAGCTCGTGACGGCTACTGGGCGAGATCGACGTCGAGCGTGGCGGTCTGGCCCGCTTCCACCGTGATCGTTTGCTCTTTCGCGCCGGTGGTGCGCTGGTAGACGATCAGCGTGTATTCGCCGGGCGGGATGTCGGTGATTTCGAAGGCACCGTCATCCTGGGTCGTGTCGTAGTACGGGTTGGCGGCGACGTAGCCTGCAGCGTGCATGTGGCCGTGTTCGTCGCAGGTGATGCGCAGGATGCCGGGGCGCTCGAACTCACGCTCGATTTCCAGGCCCTGCTTCGGCAGCGCCAGGTTCACGGCGGTGCGGCGACCGTAGAAGATGTGGGTGTTGTGGAGCAGAGGGTCGGAATTGACGATCACCAGTGGCCCCGGCTGCATCGCCACCATCTT
>CAZHBN010000077.1:0-11428 GCA_964530405.1 uncultured Ectothiorhodospiraceae bacterium | reverse complement strand
TTTCGCGAATCGCCGTCCGCTATTCGGTCGTTGACGTCCTGTCGGGTTGAGTGCGGATCCACAAATGCAGGAGTGCGATTTGTCGTGCAGTATACGTGAAAACACCTAGTTGACCGTGATTGAAGCGTCAAGGTGGAACCGTTAAAAGGTGTGTGTAAATTTTTTCGACGGTTTTCTGTCAAGAATTCAATACAATTTTATGTAAGCCGTGCACCCGGTTCGTTGTTAATGATATGCATCCGGACCGAAGCGGGCGTTGTCTTGTGCTCGTGTGATTGATTTCTGGTTTTCCGGCATGCCGTTCGCGAAGCCGATCACATTCTATGCTCCGTTTCAGCGATCCTATAGGGCGTGCTCGCGCCGCTTGCAAGGTTAGTACTCGACGTGGGCTTTGCCACGCCTTCCTCCCGCGCTCAGAGCCGAACCGCGCAATCGCTCCGACACGGGACATCAACCGTGATCGGATTGGTATCAGAGGGACAATGATCCCTGTTCGTCGCATTGTTCGCGTTGTCGTGAAATGTAATAGCCGCTTTACATGTGCCCGAGGCGATTCTGCAATCCCCGGCCGTAGGTCGTTTCGGTAGGCGAATTATGTTCGTTGGCTGCTATCTTTCTGAAATGACATCGTGAACCGGATCTGTCGCCGGGCGATGAGGCGTGCGGGCACCGATCCGGCGCGGTACGTTCACACGGAGGGCCCTCCCATGACAGCAACGCGAAAATACGTACTTTTCTTCGTCGCATTGCTTCTGGCGGGTGTCGTCGGAATCGCCGCCGCGCAGCCCACCGAGATCACCGTTCGGGTGCTCAGCCGCGGCGGCGGATTTCTCGGCGCGCCGGCCGGGGGGGCCGAGGTCACGTTGCGGGACGCACGCACCGGCGAGCTCCTGGCCAGGGGCATGACGGAAGGCTCGCCCGGTGACATTGAGCGCATCATGGGGGCGGCGTCAGGGCGTGATGGTCGGATCGCGACCGAAGAGACCGCGCGCTTCAGTACGAGTCTGGACCTTCAGCGGCCGCGGCTGGTGGAGGTGACTGCGATTGGCCCCATGGGCGAGGAGCAGGCGGCCAACCGTGCCACGGCCACGCAATGGATCGTCCCCGGTCATCACCTCACTGGCGGCGACGGCTGGGTGATCGAGATTCCCGGCCTGGCGGTTGCGATCGACAGTGCACCGACGGCGCTCACCCTCAACGACGAGCCCGCCGGTGTCGATGTGCGCGCTTCGATCACCATGATGTGCGGATGCCCCATCGAGCCGGGTGGTCGTTGGGATGCCGATGATTTCCACCTTGCGGTGCTGGTCTACCGGGATGGCGAGCGCCTGCGCGAGCAACCGTTGAGCTATGCGGGTGAGCCGAGCCGCTTCGGTACCCGGGTGGAGGTCACCGAGCCGGGTGCCTACGAGCTGGTGGTGTATGCTCATCAGCCGGATACCGGTAACACCGGCGTGGATCGCGTGGCGTTCGTCGCGGAGCCAGATCAGGCCGCCCTGGACCCGGTTGCCGCGGCCATGGCGCGTTGTGGCATGAAATCGACGCAGGCGGCGGATGACGGCACGGACTCGGTGGCGGCGGACAGCCTGTAATCGGGAGGGCAGCGTCACGAGGCGGTAACCGGCACGGGGTACGGTGCGAGGGCACATCGGGATTCTGGAGTCCGGTTTGCCGTACACGCTGTCCGTCGCGCGGGTGCTCGTCACGGCGGTGCTCGCGCTGATCGCTGCAGTGCCGCTGTCAGCGGCGCCCCCGGCTTTCGAGGCTCGCTATACGCTCAGCCGCGGTGGATTTGGTGTGGGGGAGGTGCATATCGCCGTGACGGCGCCGGCGGCGGACACCTACCGCTACGAGAGTCGCGTGAGCACCAACGGCGTCGCCTCCCTGTTCGCCGACCGCTCGCTCACCCAGGTAAGCAAGGGGCGGTGGACCGATGACGGGCCCGAGCCGCGGAACTATTGGCGCGTGGACAGGCGGGGCTCCGAGCGGCGGCGCAGCCGCCTGCATTTCGCCGATGAGGTCGAGCTGACCCGCAACGGCACCGTCCGGGTGCTGGATGTGCCGTCGTCCGCTCACGATCCAGCTTCCCTGACCCTCAAGCTGATTCATGATGCCCGCCACGAAGCGCTTGCCGAGCGCTATGGGCTCGTGGACGAAAAGGGCACCTACCGGGACTTCCGTGTGATCGATCGCGGCGAGGCACGGGTGGAAGCACTCGATCGCACTTTCCGTGCGCGACACATAGACCGCACGGCGCTGGACGGGCGCTTCGCGTTGCAGCTCTATGTGGCGCCCGGACTGGATGGCATTCCCGTACGCATGGTCTGGGAAGATCGTGACCGCACTTACACCATGGTGCTCGAGGAATTGCAGCGCTGACGCTGCCGCCACCCGCGCTTGGGGTGGGAATGCGCCAGACAGGTGGCCAGCGCCGAAGGGCGTCAACCGGCGCTGTTCCAATACCCGGTCAGCCAGCCCAGGCCGACAGCGTCCGGGCCCCTGGCGAAACGTACCGTAACGGGCAGATCGTTCACTCTCAGCCCGGGGGGCAGCGGCGCGAGGGGTTCGAGCCGGACCACAAGCCGGGGCGGGTTGCGCGTGAGATTAGCCGACAGGGCACCGGGTACCGCTGCGGCCCGGTGCGGCCCCTGCACGATGCGTGCTTTCAGCTTCGTTCCGTCCGCGAAGACCAGTGTCGCCGTCGCACCGGCGCGGGCGAAACGCGTCTGCTCGGGGGAGAGGTATGCGAGTACGTGGCTGCGTCCGGCGGAGGTCATCGTGACCAGCGAGGCCCCGGGCCCGATACGCTCGCCCTCGTTGGCATCTACGGCGACCACGTAGCCCGGGCGCGGTGCCGTGACAGTGAGCAGCTCGCGTTGCGCAACCAGGGCATCCCGACGTGCGCGCAGTACGCGCAGGCGAGTGTAACGCTCGGAGGTTGCGCCGTCCGTGGCGTTCGCCCGCCGCGTCTCCGCCATGCGGGTACGCACCTGCTGCCTCTGGTGGCGTGCCTGCTGCAGCGCGGCGTGTGCGGCCTGGCGCTCGCTTGCCACGGCACCGCCGCGTTCGGCGAGCTCGGTTAGCTGTCGGTATTCCCGTTCGCGCACGGTAACGAGCTGCTGGGTGATTTCGAGCTCCCGGGACAGGCTTTCGAGGATGCGGTCCACGTTCCGTGTGTCCACCGCCTGCTCGCTCAATGCGTCGATCTCGGCTTCCAGCGCGCTGATACGCTCCGCGAGAGCCGGGTCCGATAGCGTGACGAGCCGTTCTCCGGGGCTCACGTAGTCACCGGGTTGCGCGTTCACGCGCTGGACGATACCGCTCGCCACGGCGTTGATGCGTGTCATGGGAAGCTGAACGCTTGCGGGGGCCTCCACGGTCACCGCGCTGTCGATGGCCCGGTAGGCGAAGTAGAAGATCGGGCTGAGCAGTATAAGCGCGGTGACGAGCCAGCGCAGCCGTGGCGGCGCTCGGCGGGACGGGCCGTAGTTGACGAGCAGCCCCTGGTCGCGCGCGGAATTCTGGCTTTTTCTGGGATCGAACTGAACCTTCATCGCTGCTGGGACTGCCAGTTGCTCCAATCCTGAATAAGAATCCCCCCGAACCGCGGCCCGATGCGGTCATCGAGCCGCCGGGCGAGCCGTGTAAGGTTTGCGCGCGTGGTCGCCGGGTCGTCGGCGCGCCAGCTCGCATCGGGGTGAAGGTGGGGCTCGACGCTCACCGCCAGGGTCACGGACAGGTCGGGGATACGTTCCACCATGGCGGCGAAGCGTTCGGCTACCCCGGAGCGGGGGCGACGGTAGTCCATTACGGCGATGCCGTCGATTCCAGTGGCCGCAATGCGGCAGGGCAGGCAGGTATAGCCGAAGTCTCGCTCGATGTACCGTGGATGAATACTCACGCCGATCGGCACGGGCGAGACGTCCGCGGCGCGCTTCAGCGTCTCCAGGTAGCCGGCGAGCAGCGCCGGGCGCCGAGCCTCTGCGTCGGGGAGGTGGTCGATCTCGATGTCCAGATGAATGCCGTCCCAGCCCAGGTGTCCGAGCGCCGAAAGCCAGTTCACGAGGTCGCCGCGATGCTCGTCGAGCGCCCAGTGGGGATCGCCCAGCAACCACTGGATCGACAGGTCGCGGGCATGAGCGGCCTCGATCACCCGGCGCAGCGGCGCCGGATCGGTAACCAGGTCACGCAGTGTCTCGCCGCGGAAGGAGACTAGCACGCGCCGCGCACCGGTTTTCTCCAGTTCGTTCCAGACCGCCGGTGCACGGTTGAGAAACCGCTCGCCACGCCAGTGGTAGAACCCCATCGGGGGCCCCTTGGGGGGCAGTGATTCGCCTTGATTCGCGGTGACGGGGCTCATCGCTGGTGCTTTCGGAGCGTTGGCGAGCAGCTCGCACGTGAGCTGATCGCGGCTTGCCATGTCCAGTGCGATACGCCAATACGCGGCGCGGGCGGCGACCAGCGTGTCGCTGGCGCGCCACCACTCGTTGTAGGCGTGCAGGGGGACGGCGGCGTCGATATCGGTCAGTGTCCTGCGCCGGCGCTCGCTCTCCCGCAGAAGGGTGCGGGCGATTTCGAGACGGGCCCTGGCTTGGCGGGCGTCGACGGCGGCGTTGTCGAGTGCACTCATCAGGCGCAGCCGGCGCTCACGCTGGCGTGCACGGGTGGCCGCGAGCTCGTGGCGAGCCTGTCGGGCTTCGGCGCGCAGGCGCTGGCGCACCGCGCCGCGATAATCGGGCAGGGCAAGCGGTACGGATACGCTGACGCCGGCGAACCACTGGTAGCCGCGGTCGCCGCCTTCCTCGAACACAGGGGAGTAGCCCAGGGAGACGTTCGCGTCGACGCCGGCAAAGTCCGTGTGCGCGGCGCGTTCCCGGGCTGCCGTCAGCTCGGTGGCCGCTGCGCGGACGCTGGCCGGTGACGGCAGTTCATTATCGGTGCATCGTTGGTGGAGGCCCGGCCAGGTGGGGGCGAACGCCGGAAGGCTCCGCCCCACGACGGTCTCGAGGCGGGCGCGGGCATGGCGTTGCCGCGTGCCGGCGTTGTCCGTGACGGTGCGGGCCTCGGTGACCGTGCCGGTGAGCCGGTGGAGGTCACTCGCGGCAAGCCGGTCCGCACGGTGGCGTTGTCCCAGCCGGGCCTCCAGCGCGATGGCGTGGTCGAGATAGGCATCGGCCAGTCGCCGGCGGTGATCGATCACAAGGTAGTCCACATACGCGGCGGCCAGCCGCGCGCGTGTTTCGGCGCGTTCGACGCGGCTTTGCAGGCGCGCGGCGCGGTAGTCACCGCGGGCTTCGATCGTGCTGCGATGCTGGCGCTCGGAGGTGCCGAGCAGCGGCCGGGTGAGGCGTGCGTAGGCATTGCTTCCCGCGTAGTTCCGGGTGCGGTCCCGGTCGACGACCTCGCGTTGATAATTCGCGTCAGCACCCAGCTCCACGCGCCAACCGCTGCGCGCCTGCTCGGCCTGCCAGTTGGCGCGGCGCGCATCTTCCCGAGCGGCTGCGGCCTGACTGGCCGGCGCGGTTCTGAGGGTCTGCTCCAGACTCGAGAGCGTGATTGTCTCGGCGCCGGCGGCACTCATGCATAGCAGTGCCGCCGTCGCGCCGAGCCAACGGGTGAAGGTTGCCAGCATCAGGGATTGTCCCGGCGTCGGCGCACGACCCACCACGGGGCCATGCTCGTTGTTTCGTGGGTTTTGGCGACGATTTCGGAGAGGATGGCCACCGCCGACCAGATCCGCATCACGAAGGCGTAGGCCGGGTAGAACGGCAGCAGCGGCACCAGCCGCAGATCCTCGCCGGGGCGCTCGGACAGCCAGCCGATGACCACGCTGTAGAGTATCAGGGTGATCACGACGTAGACGACGTAGACGACGAACAGCGATGCCACTATCTGGTGCGCCGGGAAGGCCATGAACAGGTAACCGGTGTAGCCGACGATCATGAACGGCATGACGAGCTGGAAGAGCAATCCGTACCACAGCGTGAGGATCAGGTTGCGCCAGCCGCGCATGGCCGGCGTGAGGCCACGGCTGTGGCGGCGCACGTAGGTGTAGTAGAGGTCGCCCTCCCAGCGCAGGCGCTGGTGCAGCAGCTCGCCGAAGGACTCGGGGGCATCGGTCAGGCCGATGGCATAGGGTTCGTAGGCGATGCGCAGCCCGGGCACGCGCCGGATGTACTGCTGGATCCGCAGCGTGAGATCCAGGTCCTCGGCGGTCCCTGTGTGCCAGCCGCCGATGCGTTGGAGAAAGTCGCGGCGGAACAGCCCGAACGCCCCGGAGATATTGTTGATGGCGTTGAAGGCTGCCAGCCCGGTGCGTGTGCTCTGCATGGACAGCAGGTATTCCAGGGCCTGGAAGCGCGTCACCCAGGCGGCGGTGCGGTTGCGTACCCGTAGTGTTGCGGAGACCGCGACGACGCTGCCGTCGGCAAAGTGGGAGACCGCGCGGTCGAGCATGTCGTTGTCGAACGAGGTATCCGCGTCGGCGGCGAGCACGATGTCCCCGCGCGCATACTGCAGTCCCGTGTTGAGTGCCGATACGCGTCCGCCGCGTGGAGACTTCGGGATGACGCGCACTTCCCGCCGCTGGTAGTCGTCCGCCAGGCGGGCGGCGCGCCGGGCTGCGTCCAGGGTATCGCGGTTGCGATCGGCGCCGTCGATGACCGGCAGTATTTCCACGTGCCCGGCGTAGAGCTGCTCCAGCAGGGTGCGCACCGTGCCGATAACGCGGTCGCCTTCGCTGTAGCAGGTGATGATGCAGGTAACCGTAGGCCGGTATCCGAGGGTTGTGGCCGTGATCGGGCGGGGGCGCAGCGGGTAGCGGAAAATACCGGCGATGATCAGGATGTACAGCGGAAGCTCCAGGAACAGCAGAAACGGAATGAAGCGCTGCACGAACGTGGCTGCGCTCCCGGAGCCCATGACGATGAAATGCACCTGCACCGCCGTATCGACGAAAAACGCCTCCAGCGGGCTCACGCGCCGACCTCCCCGGCAAGTTCGTTCATGAGAGTCTGGGCGTCGGTGTGCTCGAGCAGTCCGGCGGTAAGCTCACGCGCGGCGCTGACACATTCAAGTGCGACGCCCTCCGGTTGTTCCGTTGCCCGGGCGAGCTCGTGTACCCGCTTGAGAAAACCGTGGCCGCCTTCCGATTGCGTTTGCGGGAGGAACACCCAGAACAGGTTTTCGTCGGTGCGGGTGCACAGGTCGCTGTCCCGCACGAGCGCCTGGAGCTGCTCGGCAAAGCCCTGCAGAAGAATCGCCGTGCGGCTGCGGCCGAGGGACTCCACCGTTTCCATCAGGTTCGACAGCCGGATGACGGCAAGGCTCGCCCGCGCGTCCTCGTAGCGGCGTATGACACTGAACTGCCAGCGCAACAGCTCGACGAACGCGTCCGGGGTTAGGTAGTTGATCTCGTCGAGAATCGAGGCGAGCTCACCCATGGAGCCGTGTCGGGCGGCGAGACGGCCCCTCGCCGTGACGGTATAGTCGTGCACGGGATGGACGACGAGATCCTCTGGTGCCGTGACCTCGGCACAGGCGGCACATCGAGCGACGACTTCCGGTTCCACGAACAGCCGGTGGCAACCGCGGCAGTGGTAGCTCTCGAGCGGGCGATCGTAATCGCTGCCGATATGGCGCAGTCGGGTGGAGCAGTTCGGGCAAACCAGCAGATTGCCGGATTCGAACCGGCTCTGCGGCGCCACGTGCCCGCAGCCGAAGCAATGGATGGTCTTGGTGCGTTCGATGTCGATGGCTGCGCAGTCCGGGCAGCGGTCGACGAAAATCAGGTGTGCCGTTCTGCAGCTCGAGCACAGGCGCAGGCGGTCGACCAGGCGAACGGGCGCGATCCACTCGCGTCCCGAGAAAAAACGCAGCCATTCGTGGCTGTCGCCGTCGTCGCCGAGAAGGGCCTCCAGTAGCGGGTAGCGGTATATGGTCGCCGCCCGCCAGTCCCGCCAGGGCCTAATCGACATTCCTTCCCGTTCCGCCAGAAGCCGCAACAGAACCTGCTCCCGGCTCGCATCCGTCTCCGGCGCCGGCCCTTCGTTGGCCACGGCGTGTTCCGCCCGCGCCGCCAGCTCGCCGACGGCACGTACCGCACCGTCCAGCAGCGTGGCGGAATAGGCGTCGTCGTCCCATGTCCCGATGCGGAAAGCCGGAAGCAGGGTCGTCTCCGGTTGCCGGCGCAGGCGGTAGGCCTGGTCATTCACATAGTCGTCGTCGCCGTCGATGCCCACTGCGACGATCCGGTCGGCGAAACCCGCGAGCTCCTCGGCGGTGGTCGCGGTGTGCACGGATGTACCGTGCCCGACGTTCCCGCCGCCGGGCGAGAGTATCGCCACCCGGCTGACATCCAGCGCAATGCTACTCAATGCGAATTTGCCCCGTGCCCGAAAATGTGAACCATGACACAGCGAATGATACGTTGGTGCATTTGCCAGGGGAAGCTGTGTCCCTCGTCCTGCTTATCCGGACTATGGGTCATGACTCATATATCGGCGCATCGTCGGATTTCCTTACCAGTGCCTGGAGCGTGAGGGCGTTGTCGATGCCTGCCCCGGATCCCGTATTGTTGAAGATGCACCAACGGCAGGACGTTTCCGCTGCCGCCAGGTGCCCGGCCAGAGAAGCGAGGAACCCGTCGCTGTACGGTGAGCGGAAGCGTTCCGGCGAGCCGTGCAATCGGTAATAGACGGGATCCGGCCAGCCCCCTGGCTCGTCGGCCGTGGCGGTGATCGGCGGGTCTACCGCCGCACGCGCCACCTGGTAGCGTCGCAGGATCCGCTCCCCGGTCTCATGGAACCAACTCGGGTGGCGTGGCTCACACACCAGGGCGCCCTGGTAGCGCTGACGCACGGCGTCGAGGAAGCGTTCCACCGTCTCCGCCTCCAGTGCCAGGCTCGGCGGCAGCTGAATCAGTATCGGCCCCTGGTGTGATCCCAGGCCGGCGACCTCGCTCAGGAACGTTTCCAGGCCCTGCGTGCCCCGTAGACGTTGCCGGTGGGTAAGCCACCGGGGCATTTTCACCGCGAAGCGGAAGCCGTCGCCCGCTTCGCGCGCCCATTTTTCGTACGTGCTGCGATGGTGTGGCCGGTAGAAACTGCTGTTGATCTCGACGGCGGTGACTCGCGCCGCATAACGCTGCAAGTGCGTGCCCGGACCGGGAAACCGGTCCTGCACTTCCTTCGGCAGCCGCCAGCCGGCCGTACCGATCCGGATGCCCGCAAGCCTCGCCGTCGCCATGGATACAGGTTGTGTCCTGTGTGACCAGCAAGCCCTTCACGGCAAGCCTAGGAAGCGGGCCGTGGCAGAGCGATATTGTCTGAAGGCCCTGGGGCGGATGCTCCAGGGCGCCGGTTGTGACTGCTTGGGAGACGGTCCAAGGGGGCCGTGGGAATCACTCGACCCCAGGCCTCGGCGGCATATCGAATGACAGCGTGCTGATGCGACCGGTGTCTCCGTAGGTTGCCAGCGCATAGGCGATCGGTTTATTGGGTGTGTTCACCGAAATCGTGAACGGGACATTGTCACGCGCAAGTTGCTCGGCCAGCAGACGGCCCCGACCGTCGTAGATCTGCAGGACACCGGTATCGGTGTCATTGGGCAGAAAGTGGACTGCCACGGAGAAGGTCGGGCGTTCGAAGTCGGCACGCAGCACCTGATCACCACCGCAGCATTGCCCCGCGGACCAGATATCGCCAGCGGAGTGGGCGAAGACACCGCCGACGGCGAAAACCGGTGTTGTCAGATCGGAGGTCAGCTCTAGGGGTTCGATGACGTCGAGGAATTCGATGACCATCGAGCCCTGCGCTGTGGACAGAGTGACGTGATCCACGGCGTTGCCGATATCGGCGCCATCGGCAAAGGCGGATGGATCGACAATAATGGTTTCGGCGCTGGCCACTCCCCAGGACACGGCGGTCGCGCAAGCGCATGCGAGGACGATTCTGCTCATGACGTGTCTCCTCACTGAACGGACCGTGATCTTCAAGATAGTCGGCAACGCTCGTGGGTGAGGAACCGTTCGTCCCGCCGTGCTTCCGGCATGATGGCGGCCACAAAAAACCCCGCTTCCAGCGCGTGGAGCGGGGTTTTGCGAGCCAGGCGGTATCCGCCCTGCAGTGTTTGGTGGAGGCGGCGGGAATCGAACCCGAATACATGCGTTTATAATCAGCTAGTTACCGCTGATGTTGTCGAAATCTTGTCAATATCGTCATTCTGCGAGGCTTCGAACTGTCCCTTCAGCCTGTCTCGCCACAGCGCCTCCACCTTCCTGCCGTCGACCCCTTCCTGGGGCATGAATCGCGCATAGTGGCGGATTGTCATCTCGATAGACTCGTGCCCAAGTTGGCGGGATACGTACCCGATGTGCTCGCCGGCACGGAGCAGCGTCGAAGCGAACGTGTGGCGCGTCTGGTACGGCTTGCGGTACCGAACGCCGGCGCGCTTGCACGCGCGTTTGAAGAACTTCTCCCGAAGCTCTTGATGTCCATGCCAGGGCTCATCGTAGCGTGGATCGTGGAAGATGTGGCGGCCTGCCTTGTACGTGTAGTCCTTCTGGACCTCCAACGCGTCCATTGCCGGTTCCAGCAGGTCTACCGTGCGCTCGCCGGCTTCGGACTTGGTCATGTGTGGGCCGCTGGACTCCCGCGTGCGTGCGCGGCGCACGTGTAACACCCGCGCTTCGAGCTCGACGTCCTTCCAGTAGAGTTCCGCCACCTCGGACGGCCGCAGCCCGGTCCAGAAGGCGAACTGGAATACGGCACGGGCTTGTGGGTGCATCAGGTCGAGCTCGTGCAGGATCTTGCGCTGCTCTCCGACGGTGAACGGGTCGATCACCTCTTGGGAGCTGCGCCGTTGTTTGGTCTTATGGATGGCCGGCTTGAACTCCCGGGCGACGTTCTGGGTAATCACTTCGTCGTGTACCGCGAGCTGCAGCGCCTGGGCGATGACCATCTTGATGTTTGAGGCCCGCTTCGGGCGCCAGGCCTTTTTGCGGAACCAGTCGTCCAGTAGCGGGATTGTGATTTCCGCCACGGGAATCGAACCGAGTTCCTCATTCACGTACGCCGCATCTTTCTGGTACCCGTAGTACGTGCTGTCGGATACCGTGTCTCGCGCGCGCTCAAGCCAGCGATCGACGTAGTGCTGGAGTGGAATCTTGTGCGCGGGCGGCGCGAAGCGTTTGGCGTTCTTCGAATCGGGAAAGGTTGTGGCGTAATCGAACGTGCCGGCGGCGATCGCTTCCTCGATGGCGATCTTGTGCCGCTCGGCACGCTTCAGGTTAGCGGCGGTGGGCTTGAGCCTGAGCCGTTCCCGGCACCTGACCCCTTGATACTGGAAACTGATCTCGATGCTGGATGAAGACGCCGGCTTGACGCCCGTCCCGTCTCTACCCACTCGTCGTACCCCTGCAGGCTGATGT
>CAZHBN010000076.1:6637-15047 GCA_964530405.1 uncultured Ectothiorhodospiraceae bacterium | reverse complement strand
TGGGTCCGTTGACAATGAGTGTGGCGGAACCGTTAAATGATGAGCCCGGCGACGACACCCAATTCTTCCAGTTCTCCGTGGGCACCTTCTTCTGATGGCACCCGCTCAAGGCCTGAATCAACGCCCATGATACTGAGAATCATAAGACACGGTTTGTTCGCGCTGGGCGCGAGTCTTGGGTTGGTGGCAGCCTCCCACGCGGCCGACCTCAAGATCGGGTTCGTGAACCCGGCCAAGGTTTCCTCCGAGGCCCCCCAGGCGGACGCAGCCCGGCGTAAACTCGAAGAGGAGTTCGCACCTCGCGATCGCGAGATCGTGAGCATGCAGGAGGAGCTGCGCGAGCTCGAGGAACGCATGCAGGACGCCGAGCTGAACCAGAGCGAAACCGAGCGGCAGGGCCTCCAGCGCGAGATCCTGTCGTTGCGGCGGGATATACAGCGTACCCAGGATGCGTTCCGGGAAGACTTCAACATGCGTCGCAACGAGGAGCTCGGCGAGCTGCAGCGGCGCATCCTTCAGACGGTGAGCGAGTACGCCAAGGAGCAGAGCTACGATCTCGTCGTCAGCGATGGCGTGATTTACGCCAGCGACGCGGTGAATATCACCGATCGGATCATCGAACGTCTGCGTCGCGAATTCGAGCGAAACCAGAACGGCCGCTGACGCGGCGCGGATAGCGGGGGCGATGGTGCGGGAGGAACGCGGAATTGCGCTGTCGGACTTGGCGCACGCACTCGGGTGCCAGGTTCACGGTGATGGTGGCGTTCGGGTGGAACGTGTGGCGCCGCTGACGACCGCCGGTCCGGGTGAAATCAGTTTTCTCGCCAATCCTCGGCTGCGCGATCAGCTTAATCGATCCCGGGCCTCGGCGGTGATCGTGCGCGCAGAGGACGCCTCCGGGCTCGCCATGGCCGCTGTGGTCACGGACAACCCGCATCTGGCCTTCGCCCGTGCGGCGCGCATACTCCACCCCGAGTCGTTACCCGGCGAGGGCGTTCATCCGCGTGCCTCGGTCGCCGACGATGCACGTCTTGGAGGCGGTGTTCACGTCGGCGCCGGTGCGGTGGTGGACAGCGGAGCGGTGCTCGGTGACGGCTGTGTGGTGCATGCCAATGCGGTGATCGGCGCCGGCTGTGTGCTCGGCGCGGACGCGCGGGTGATGGCCGGTGCCATCCTCTATCCGGGCTGCGTGCTCGGCGACCGCGTGATCATCCACGGCGGCGCGGTAATCGGCGCCGACGGGTTCGGCTATGCCAACGACGGTGGCCGCTGGGAGAAGGTGCCCCAGCTGGGGCGCGTCGTGCTCGGCAACGACGTGGAGATCGGTGCCAACACCACTGTGGACCGCGGCGCGCTCGAGGACACGGTGATCGGTGACGGCGTCAAGATCGACAATCTGGTTCAGATCGCCCACAACGTGCACATCGGTGCGGATTCCGCCATGGCGGGCTGTTCCGCGGTTGCGGGCAGTACGCACATCGGCCGTGGCGTGACCGTCGCCGGCGGAGCCGGAATCGCAGGGCATATCGAGGTGGCGGACGGCGCTGTCATTACCGGAATGGCGCGGGTGACCCACAGCATTCGCGAGCCGGGGGTGTACGCTTCCGGTACGCCGATGGCGGCAAGCCGCGACTGGCGCCGCAACGCGGCAAGATTCAATCAGCTCGACGCGATGGCGCGGCGCCTGCGCCAGCTCGAGCGGCGCCTGGCGGCGCTGCAAACGGACGAACGGAAGGACTCATGACCCAAAACGAACAACGCACCGGCATGGATATTCACCAGATCAAGAATTACCTGCCGCACCGATATCCGTTTCTGCTGGTGGATCGTGTCAGCCATTGTGTGCCGGGGGAAGTGATCGAGGCGGTCAAGAACGTCACCGTCAACGAGCCGTTTTTCGGGGGGCATTTCCCCCAGCGCCCGGTCATGCCCGGGGTGCTGATCGTGGAGGCGATGGCGCAGGCCTGTGGCCTGCTGGCGTTTCGCACTCGCGAGAGCCAGCCCGACGAGGAGCAGCCCGACGACTCCAAGCTCTTCTATCTGGTGGGCATCGACAAGGCCAAGTTCAAACGCCCGGTGGAGCCGGGCGATGCGCTTGTACTGCACGCCCGCGTCGCCCGCAACATGCGGGGCATCTGGATGTTCAGCGCCGAGGCGCGGGTGGATGGGGCGATCGCCGCGAGTGCCGAGATCCGCTGCACGATGAGGGAAGTGTGAGCAGCATCCACCCGACGGCAGTTATCGACGGGGCGGCGAGTGTCGCCGACAACGTGACAGTGGGCCCCTATGCGGTCATCGGGCCGGACGTGGAGATCGCGGAGGGGACGTGGATCGGTCCCCATGCGGTGGTGCAGGGACCGACACGTATCGGCCGCGACAATCGCATCTTCCAGTTCGCCTCGGTGGGGGAAGAGCCCCAGGACAAGAAGTTTCGTGGCGAGCGCACGTGCCTGGAGATCGGTGACGGCAATACCATCCGCGAATTCGTCACCATCAACCGTGGCACCGGCGATGGCGGCGGTGTCACGCGCATCGGCGACGACAACTGGATCATGGCCTATTGCCATATCGCACACGACTGCCTCGTCGCCAGCCACACGGTATTCGCGAACAATGCCTCGCTGGCCGGGCACGTGGAAGTGGCGGATCACGTGATCCTCGGAGGGTTCTCGCTGGTGCACCAGTTCAGCCGCCTCGGTGAGCATTGCTTCCTCGCCTTCGGTGCCCACGTCGACCGGGACGTGCCGCCTTTCGTCATGGCAGCCGGCCAGCGCGCCACGCCCCGCGGGCTCAATGTCGAGGGTCTCAAGCGTAACGGCTTTCCGGCGGAGACGACCCGCGCCCTGAAGCACGCTTACAAGACGCTCTACCGCGAAGGGTTGCGGCTCGAGGAAGCCATCGACGCCCTGGCAACCGCCGACGATCCGACGGTGGCGCGGTTCGCGGCGTTCGTGCGTGCCAGCGAGCGCGGTATCATCCGCTGACGCCGGGAGCGCCGCGGATTCTCGCCAGGATGGATCATTTGGACGCCACGCCCATGCAGCGAGTCGCAGTCGTCGCCGGCGAGTTGTCGGGGGATCTGCTCGGCGCGGGATTGATCCATGCGCTCGCACGCCGGCATCCCGGCGTGCGTTTCGAGGGTATCGGCGGTCCGGGGATGCGGGCCGCGGGGCTGGAAAGTCTGTATCCGCTGGAAACCCTGTCGGTGATGGGGCTCGTCGAGGTTCTCCGACATCTGCCGCGGTTGCTGCGCGTGCGTAACCAGCTCCTCGAGCGTTTCAGCGCCGACCCGCCGGATGTGTTCATCGGCATTGACGCGCCGGATTTCAATCTGGGGCTGGAGCGGCGCCTGCGTGCCCGTGGCGTGCGTACCGTTCACTACGTCAGCCCCAGCGTATGGGCCTGGCGCCAGGCCCGCATCCACGGGATCGCCCGCTCTGTGGATCGAATGCTCACGCTGCTGCCGTTCGAGGCGGCGTTCTACGAGCGCCACCACGTACCGGTGACGTTCGTCGGCCATCCGGCAGCGGACCGCTTCCCGATGGATGTGGACGTGCCCGCCTACCGTAGGGCGCTGGAGGTGCCGTCCGACGGGCCGGTGCTGGCAGTGCTGCCCGGCAGCCGCGGTGGCGAGGTGGAGCGTATCGGCCCGCTGTTCGCGGCGACGGTGGCGCGGCTGCGCCGTACTCATCCGGATCTGCAGGTCATCGCGCCCATGGCGACACCGGCCCTTCGTGCGCGGTTCGAGGCGCTGCTCGCCGAGGCCGGCGTAACTGGCGGTGTCCAGCTCATCGACGGCCGTTCCGCCGAGGTCATGGGGGCGGCGGATGTCGTACTAACCGCGTCGGGAACGGCCACGTTGGAGGCCATGCTGCTCAAGCGACCCATGGTGGTGGCCTACCGGGTGGCGCCGGCAACGGCCTGGCTGGTGCGCCGGCTTCGGCTGCTGAAGACGCCATATGTCGCGTTACCGAACCTGCTCGCCGACGAGGCGCTGGTGCCCGAGTACATTCAGGACGATGCAACGCCCGCGGCCATTACCCGGGGCGTTGAGAGTCTGCTCGACGAACCCCGGCGCGCGGCCGCGATACAGGCGCGCTTCGAAGCATTGCATCAGCGCCTGCGTTGCGGCGCGGACGAGCGTGCCGCCGAGGCCGTCGAGCTCACCGTGGCCGGTCACTTCGGCGGCGCATGATGGAACAGGGCGGATTCTCCTTCGCCGCGACGGCGCTCACCGCCGGGGTCGACGAGGTGGGTCGGGGGCCGCTGGCGGGGCCCGTGGTGGCGGCTGCGGTCATTCTGCCGCCGGGGGGGATCGACGGTGTCGCCGACTCCAAGTCGTTGACCGCCCACAGGCGCGAAGTACTGGCCCAACGTGTGCGCAGCGAGGCCGTCGCCTGGGGGCTGGGCCGCGCCGAAGTCGACGAGATCGATCGCCTGAATATCCGCCAGGCGACGTTCCTCGCCATGCGCCGGGCGGTCGAGGTGCTGGAACCCGCTGCGGAGTTCATCCTCGTCGACGGTCGAGACTGTCCGCCGCTGGGCTGCCCCGTGGAGCCCGTGATCGGCGGTGACGCGAGCGTGCCGGCCATCGGTGCGGCATCCATTCTCGCCAAGCAAGTGCGGGACGCGGAGATGGTGGCGCTCGACGACCGCTATCCGGGCTATGGCTTTGCCCGCCACAAGGGCTATGGCACCCGCGAGCACATTGCTGCGCTGGGGCGGCTCGGGCCGTGTCCGATACACCGTCGCTCCTTCCGTCCGGTGCGCGAAGCTGGCGCGGATTGACGCGTTGGTTGCACGCCCGCCGGGCAGTAGACTAGGGCCTGTTGACCTGGCCCGACCACGCCGACCCGTACAACCGACCGACGAGAGCCCATGACCGGCAGTTTCGTACACCTGCATCTGCACTCCGAGTTTTCTCTGATCGACGGCATCGTGCGCCTGAAGCCGCTCATGAAGGCATGTGCGGATGCCGGGATGCCCGCGGTGGCGGTCACCGACCAGGGCAATCTCTTCGGCATGGTCAAGTTCTACGAGGCGGCCATCGCCGCGGGGATCAAGCCCATCGTCGGCGCCGACATACGCGTGGCCGACCGCGACAGCGCCGACGGACACTCCCAGGCCACGTTGCTCTGCGCCGATGACAGTGGCTATGGCTCGTTGACGCGCATCCTCACCGAAAGCTACCTGCACGGCCAGGATCAGGGCGTGCCGGTGGTGCGCCACGAGTGGCTCGCCCAGTGGTCCCAGGGCCTGATCGTACTCTCCGGCGGCAAGGACGGGGACGTCGGGCGGGCATTGCTCGATGGCCATGAGCAGCTCGCGCGCGAGAAGCTCGAGTTCTGGCAAACGCATTTCCCCGGCCGCTATTACCTGGAAATCCAGCGTGCCGGCCGGCCGGGCGACGAAGATCACCTCCACGCGGCGGTAGCGCTCGCCGCCGACACCGATGTGCCGGTGGTGGCGAGCAACGATGTCCGCTTCCTCGCGCCCGGGGATTTCGAGGCCCACGAGGCCCGCGTATGCATCCACGAGGGGCGCACCCTGGACGACAAGCATCGTCCGCGGCGCTTTAGCGCCGAGCAGTATCTGCGCACGCCGGAGGAGATGGCGGAGCTGTTCTCCGATGTCCCGGAAGCGCTGGAAAACACGGTCGAGATCGCCCGGCGTTGCAACCTCAATCTGACCCTCGGCGAGAACGTGTTGCCGGACTTCCCGGTGCCCGAGGGCATGACCATCGACGAGTTCCTCGCCGCCGACGCCCGCAAAGGTCTGGAGGAGCGCCTCGCCCGCATCATCACCGATGACGATCCCGACCCCGCGGCCACGCGCAAGCGCTACGAGGAGCGCCTGCAGCGCGAGCTCGACGTGATCGAGCACATGGGGTTCCCGGGCTACTTCCTGATCGTCGCCGACTTCATACGCTGGGCGAAGGACAATGACATCCCCGTGGGTCCCGGGCGCGGTTCCGGCGCCGGATCCCTGGTCGCCTATGCGCTCAAGATCACCGACCTGGATCCGCTCAGGTACGACCTGCTCTTCGAGCGTTTCCTCAACCCCGAACGCGTTTCCATGCCCGACTTCGACGTCGACTTCTGCATGGAAAACCGTGACCGGGTGATCGAGTACGTCGCCGACAAATACGGGCGCGAAAAGGTTTCCCAGATCGCCACCCACGGCACGATGGCCGCCCGCGCGGTGGTGCGGGACGTTGGCCGCGTGCTCGGCCATCCCTATGGCTATGTCGACCGAATAGCCAAGCTCGTGCCCTTCGAGCTCGGCATGACGCTGGAAAAGGCCCTGGAGCAGGAGGAAGACCTCAAGAACCTCTACGACGAGGACGAGGACGTCCACACGTTGATCGATATGGCGCGCAAGCTCGAGGGCATGTCGCGCAACGTGGGCAAGCACGCCGGCGGCGTGGTGATCGCCCCCTCCGAGCTCACCGACTTCGCGCCGCTCTACTGCGAGCCCGGCGGTGGCGGACTCGCCACGCAGTACGACAAGGACGACGTCGAGGCCGTTGGCCTGGTGAAGTTCGACTTCCTCGGCCTGCGCACGCTCACGATCATCGACTGGACGGTGAAGGCGGTAAACGCCATCCGTGCCGAACGCGGGAGCGACCCCCTCGATATCTCGGCCATCCCGCTGGATGACAAGGCGAGCTTCGATCTGCTCAAGGCCTGTCAGACCACGGCTGTCTTCCAGCTCGAGTCCCGAGGCATGAAGGACCTCATCCGCAGGCTGCAGCCGGACAGCTTCGAGGACATCATCGCGCTGGTGGCGCTGTTCCGTCCCGGGCCGTTGCAGTCGGGCATGGTCGAGGACTTCATCGACCGCAAGCACGGCCGCACGCAGGTGGCGTATCCCACTGCCGAGCTCCACCACGACGATCTGGAGCCGATTCTCAAGCCCACCTACGGCGTGATCCTCTACCAGGAGCAGGTCCAGCGTATCGCCCAGGTGCTCGCCGGCTACAGCCTGGGGGGCGCCGACCTCCTGCGCCGCGCCATGGGCAAGAAGAAGGCCTCCGAGATGGCGAAGCAGCGGGAGATCTTTCTCGCCGGCGCCAAGGAGAACGGGCTTACCCACGAACACGCCGAGGCGATCTTCGACCTGATGGAGAAGTTCGCCGGCTACGGCTTCAACAAGTCGCACTCCGCCGCCTATGCGCTGCTCTCTTACCAGACCGCCTGGCTGAAGGCTCACGAGCCGGCACCGTTCATGGCCGCCGTGCTGTCCTCGGACATGGACAACACCGACAAGGTGGTGACGTTCATCGAGGAGTGCCGCTCCATGGAGCTCACCGTGGAGCCGCCGGACGTCAATCGCTCGGACTGGATGTTCAGGGCCCGCGACGAACGAACGATCGTCTACGGCCTCGGTGCGGTGAAGGGCGTGGGGCATTCCGCTATCGAGGCGCTCATCGCCGAGCGCGAGGCGAACGGGCCGTTCGCCGATCTGTTCGACCTGTGCGCGCGAGTGGACCTGCGCCGACTGAACAAGCGCGTGCTCGAGGCCCTGATCCGTTCCGGCAGCCTCGACAATCTCGCCGCCAACCGTGCCACAGCGATGCATTATCTGCCCGAGGCGCTGAAGGCGGCGGAGCAGAAGTCCCGCAACGCCGAGCTGGGTCAGGACGACCTCTTCGGCCTGGGAGCGCCGGCCGCCCCGGATACGCCGCAGCAACGGCCGGCGATGCCCGAGTGGGAGGAGCAGGAACGCCTTGCCGCGGAGAAGGAGATACTGGGGCTGTATCTCACAGGTCATCCCATCGATGAGTACGAGGCCGAAATCAGTCGTTTCATCACCGGACGCCTGAATCAGCTCGCCACGGGGATGGGAGCGACTCCGCCCGCGGAAGGGGGCAAGGGTCGCCGGCGCGAGAGCGGTCCCAAGGTGACCGTCGCCGGTCTGGTGATGGCGCTTCGCGTGCGTAACACGCAGAGCGGCGGGCGGCTCGGTGTGTTCACGCTGGACGACCGTACCGGGCGTATCGAGGTGGTGGTGTTCCCCGATGCCTTCCAGCGTTTCCGCCATTTGCTGGTCAAGGACGAGCTGCTGGTCGTTCAGGGGGAGCTCGGCTACGACGATTTCAGCGACGGTTACCGCATTTCCGCCGAAGAAGTCTTCGGTATCGGCGAGGCTCGCGAGCGTTTCGCGCGGGCGCTGGTGCTGGGCGTCGACAGCGCCCGCGCGGGGAACGGTTTCATTCCCGAGCTGCGCGAGACACTGTCGGCCTACCGTGACGGCGAGTGTCCCGTGCTCATCGACTATCGCGGTGAGCAGGCGCGGGCGTCATTGCGTCTCGGCGAGGGTTGGCAGGTGCGGCCCACCGATGAGCTCGTGCGCCGCCTGGAAGGGCTCGCCAGTGAAGGCGCCGTGCGCGTGGAGTATTAGCGTTTTC
>CAZHBN010000076.1:2072-6537 GCA_964530405.1 uncultured Ectothiorhodospiraceae bacterium | reverse complement strand
AGCGGTGCGTTCGGACGATGCCATCCGGCGCTAACATGTTATGATCTGCCGCCTGTGTTTGCGGCAGCCTTGCGGAACGGGCACCGATGAGTCTGAATTTTCTCGAGTTCGAGCGCCCCATCGCGGAACTGGAAGCCAAGATCGAGGAGCTACGCTACGTCGGGGACGATGCCGACGTGAACATCAGCGAGGAGATCGGACGGCTTCAGACAAAGAGCAGTCAGCTCACCGAGCAGATTTTCGCCTCGCTATCCCCGTGGCAGATCGCACAGCTCGCGCGGCATCCACAACGCCCGTACCTTCTCGATTATGCCGAGCACCTGTTCACTGACTTCGAGGAGCTCCACGGTGATCGCAGCTTCGCCGATGACGAGGCGATCATCGGCGGTCCGGCGCGGTTTCGCGGTGAGCCGGTCATGGTGATCGGTCACCAGAAGGGGCGTGACACCAAGGAGAAGCTTCGCCGCAACTTCGGCATGCCGCGGCCCGAGGGTTACCGCAAGGCGCAACGGCTCATGGAGATGGCCGAGCGTTTCCGGCTGCCGGTGCTGACCTTCATCGATACGCCGGGAGCCTACCCCGGCGTTGGCGCCGAAGAGCGGGGTCAGAGCGAGGCCATCGCGCACAATCTCCAGGTCATGGCGCGCCTGCGCACGCCCATCGTCTGCACCGTGATCGGCGAGGGTGGCTCCGGCGGGGCACTAGCCATCGGTGTGGGGGATCGTGTGCTGATGCTCCAGTACAGCACTTATTCGGTGATCTCTCCGGAAGGGTGCGCCTCGATTCTGTGGAAGAGTGCCGACCAGGCGGCGACCGCCGCCGAGGCCATGGGCATAACCGCCGAGCGCCTGCACGAGCTCGAGCTGATCGACGAAGTGGTGACCGAGCCACTCGGGGGCGCTCACCGCGATTGGGCGGGCATGGCCGATACCCTCGCCGATACGCTGCAGAACCAGCTCGAGAACCTGCGCAGCTTGCCCGCCGACGAGCTCGTCAGCCAGCGCTACGACCGGCTGATGCAGTTCGGCCGCTTCCGCGACTGACAACTCTGGCAGCCGGGAGGGCCGGAACGTGTCCGCCCTCGATTCGGAATCATTCCGCGACGCCGTACATGCCCTGGGTGTGCACTCGGGCATTCACGTGGCGGTGAGCGGTGGCCTGGACTCCGTGGTGCTCCTGGATCTCGCCGCCCGCGCCGGAATCGCCGACGGCGCCGTGCACGTGGATCACGGCCTGCAGCCAGGGAGTGCCGGTTGGGCACGGTTCGTGGCATCGCTGTGCCAGCGCCGCGGTATTGTTCTGCGGCAATGCCGTCTTGCCCTCGAAGCCGGCTCGGATCTCGAGGCAAGGGCGCGCGCTGCGCGCTACCGGGCATTTCGCGAGCTGCTTCCACCGGGGGCGGTGCTGGCCACGGCCCACCATGGTGACGACCAGGCCGAGACAGTGCTGCTGCGCGTGTTGCGGGGATCGGGGGTGGAAGGGCTTACCGGCATCGCGCCACGCCGCAGCGAAGGCGGGCTGGTACTCATTCGGCCGTTGCTGCCGTGGGGGCGGGATGCGCTACGTACCTACGCCCGAAAGCGACACCTGCACTGGGTTGACGACCCGAGCAATGACGAGCTCACCCCCGATCGCAACTACCTGCGCCATGAGATTCTGCCCCGCCTCGAATCCCGTTGGCCCGACGTCCCCCGGCGGCTGGCGCGAACGTCCGGGCATGCCGCCGAGGCGCGGGAAGTGGCGGCCTGGGCCGCTGAGCGCTTGGGCGTCACCGATGGACCCGTAGCCACCGAGCCGCTGGCCCAGGCGCCGCCGGCGGTCGCTGCCGCGGCACTGCGCCACTGGTTGCGGCGGGGCAGCCTGCGCCCTCCCGCCGAGGCACGTCTGCGTCAGGGTATGCACGATCTGTTTTCGGCCCGCGCCGACCGGCACCCCGCGTTGGTGTGGACGGACGGACAGGTGCGCCGCCATGCCGCGATGCTCTATCGCCTGCCGCCCTCGCTCCCGGAGCCGTCTCCCGCGGTCGTGAGCGGTCTCACGGAGGCGGAGGAGATGGACTTCGGCATCGGCCGTCTCTGCTGGCGCAGGGGCCCCGCCGGTGGCCTGGCGCCGGAAGCTATCGCGAGACTCGACGTGAGCTTCGCGCCGGCGGGTGCACGCCTGCGGCTGCACCCCGGTGGTGGACGCCAGCGTCTGAAGGAGCTCTACCGGGCTCGCGGTATCGCCCCGTGGGAGCGTGGCTGGCTGCCCGTGCTCCGCCTCGACGGCGAGGTGGTGGCGGTACCGGGCATCGGCATGGACCCGGCGGTGACCGTCAGCGGCGGCTACTCACCGGCTTGGCGGCTGACTGTGCCGAAGCCGTGTGACGTTACCGAGGGGTTGTCGCGGTGTCTGGATACGCGCGCCGGTGGTAGCGGGCCGCAGCGGCGATAGGCGGTGTTCAACCGAAGCGGGATGTTTTTTTGTAATTAATTGATTATTAAACATATACGGAGCGCGCTCCCGCATCGTGCGTTGTGCACACACGGGTGTTCTGATACCGTTTTGGTCCATCCTTGGGCCGGCGTTGGCCGGATCCGTTCCCTGACCTTCTTCTGAACTGCTCTATGACGCGATTCATCTTCATCACGGGCGGTGTTGTGTCCTCGTTGGGCAAAGGCATCGCCGCGGCCTCGTTGGGTAGCGTGCTTCAGGCGCGCGGGTTGAGCGTGACCATGGTCAAGCTCGACCCCTACATCAACGTGGACCCGGGCACCATGAGCCCGTTCCAGCACGGCGAGGTGTACGTCACCGACGACGGCGCGGAGACGGATCTGGACCTCGGACATTACGAGCGCTTCCTGCGTACGCGCATGACGCGCAACAACAATTACACCACCGGGCGCATCTACGAGTCGGTCATCCGCAAGGAGCGTCAGGGGGACTACCTCGGCGGTACCGTGCAGGTCATCCCGCACATCACCGACGAGATCAAGCGCTGCATCGAGCAGGGTGCCGACGGTGCGGATGTGGCGTTGATCGAGATCGGTGGCACGGTGGGTGATATCGAGTCGCTGCCGTTCCTGGAGGCCATCCGTCAGATGGGCTCGGAGCTCGGTCATGAGCGCTGCCTGTTCGTGCACCTCACCCTGGTGCCGTTCGTTGGCGCCGCGGGGGAGATGAAGACCAAGCCCACGCAGCATTCCGTCAAGGAGTTGCGCTCCATCGGCATTCAGCCGGATATCCTGCTGTGTCGCGCTGCCAGCCCGATCCCGGAGGAAGAGCGTCGCAAGATCGCGCTGTTCACCAACGTGGACCCGCGTGCGGTGATATCGGTGCTGGACGTGGACAATATCTACAAGGTCCCGGAGGCGCTTCACGGACAGGGCCTGGACAATATCGTCGCGGAGAAGCTGCGCCTGGAGCTGCCGCCCGCCAACCTGGGTGATTGGCACAAGGTCGTGGACACCATGGCTCATCCCGAAGGCGAGGTGACCATCGCCATGGTGGGCAAGTACGTGAACCTCGCCGACGCCTACATGTCGCTCAACGAATCGCTGCGGCATGCGAGCGTGCAAACGCGGCGCAAGGTGAATATCCGCTACGTGGAATCCGAGGAGATCGAGCGCAACGGCGCCGAGATCCTTTCCGACGTCGACGGTATTCTCGTGCCCGGCGGATTCGGCGAGCGTGGGGTCGAGGGCAAGATCGCCGCCGCCCGCTACGCGCGCGAGAACGGGATCCCCTACCTCGGCATCTGCCTGGGTATGCAGGTGGCGGTCATCGAGTTCGCGCGCAACGTCGCCGGCCTGGAGGCCGCGCACAGTACGGAGTTCCTGACCCATCCGCAGCACCCGGTGATCGGCCTGATCACCGAGTGGATGAACGAGGAGGGGCTCGTGGAAATGCGCGACGAGGCTTCCGATCTGGGCGGCACCATGCGTCTGGGGTCGCAGTCGGCCCGTCTGGTGCGTGATTCGCTCGTGCACCGTATCTACGGCAAGGACGTGATCAGCGAGCGGCACCGGCACCGCTACGAGTTCAACAATCGCTACGCGCAGGTGCTGGAAGAAGCGGGTATGCGCATTTCGGGCTGGGCCAAGCACAATGAGCTCGTCGAATGCGTGGAGCTGCCGGATCACCCCTGGTACCTGGCCTGTCAGTTCCATCCGGAGTTCACGTCCACGCCCCGGGATGGGCATCCGCTGTTCACGAGCTTCATTCGCGCGGCGAGCCGCCGCGAGGAACAGCACTCGGGCGCGGAAAGCGATTCCGGCGCGCGGCAGGAGGCCTGAAGATGGCGGCGTTCGAACTCTGCGGCTTCCCGGTGGGGTTGACGCACCCGCTGTTTCTCATCGCGGGACCCTGCGTCGTGGAGTCGGAGCAACTCGCGCTCGACTCCGCCGGCGAGCTCAAGGCCCTGACCGACGAGCTCGGGGTTCCGTTCATCTACAAGTCCTCCTACGACAAGGCCAACCGCTCCTCC
>CAZHBN010000076.1:0-2062 GCA_964530405.1 uncultured Ectothiorhodospiraceae bacterium | reverse complement strand
CCTGCCAGTTCCATCCCGAGTTCACTTCGGCGCCCCGGGACGGGCATCCCCTCTTTACCAGTTTCATTCGCGCCGCCGCCACCCATCGTACGGGCGCGGCGGCGGTGGCGGAAGCCAACGCGGAATAGGCACAGCCATGCAGCTATGCGGTTACGAAGTGGGGCTGGACAAGCCCCTTTTCCTTATTGCCGGGCCGTGCGTCATCGAGTCCCGTCAGCTGGCCCTGGACACCGCCGGGCAGCTCAGCGAGCTCTGCGCCGGGCTGGGCGTACCGTTCATCTACAAGTCGTCCTTCGACAAGGCCAACCGCTCCTCCCACGACAGCTTTCGTGGCCCGGGCATGGACGAAGGCCTGCGCATACTGGAGAAGGTGCGTGCCGAAATCGGCGTGCCGGTGCTTACCGACGTTCACGAAGATACGCCGCTGGAAGAGGTGGCGTCGGTCGTGGACGTGCTCCAGACTCCCGCCTTCCTCTGCCGGCAGACCAACTTCATCCAGCGCGTGGCGAGGCAGGGCCTGCCCGTCAACATCAAGAAGGGCCAGTTCCTCGCCCCCTGGGATATGGCGAACGTGGTGGCCAAGGCGCATGCCGTGGGCAATGAGCGGATCATGGCCTGCGAGCGTGGCGTGTCATTTGGCTACAACAACCTGATCTCGGATATGCGCGCCCTCTCGGTAATGCGGGAAACGGGGGCACCGGTGGTTTTCGACGCGACGCACTCCGTCCAGCTGCCGGGGGGGCAGGGCAAAGCCTCCGGTGGCCAGCGCGAGTTCGTTCCCGTGCTCGCGCGGGCGGCGGTGGCCGCCGGCGTCGCCGGCGTGTTCATGGAAACCCACCCGGATCCGGATCGCGCACTTTCCGACGGCCCCAACGCATGGCCGTTGCCGCGCATGCGCGAGCTTCTCACCACGCTCGCGGCGGTGGACGGATTGGTCAAGGAACACGGATTCATCGAGCACTCGCTCGCCTGACGGCGGGCCGGCCGTACGAGGCGGCTGCGTAGAACTCACACCGACAGGAGGGAAGAAAACGGCATGGCGAGCATCAAGGCGATCAAGGCCCGCGAGATCCTGGATTCCCGGGGCAACCCCACCGTCGAAGCGGACGTGCTGCTGGCGAGCGGGGCTTTCGGCCGCGCCGCGGTGCCCTCCGGCGCCTCCACCGGTGCCCGGGAAGCCGTGGAGCTGCGCGACGGTGACAAGGCCCGCTACCTCGGCAAGGGCGTGACCCAGGCGGTGGAGAACGTCAATACCGTCATCCGTGATGCCCTCGTGGGCATGGAGGCGGACGAGCAGCGCGCCATTGACGACGAGCTCATTTCCCTCGACGGGACGGATAACAAGGGCCGGCTGGGCGCCAACGCGCTGCTCGCCGTGTCACTCGCCACGGCGCGCGCCGCGGCGAACGATCACGAGCGTTCGCTGTTCCGCGAGCTTACCCCGCAGGTGCCTTATACCCTGCCGGTTCCGATGATGAACATTCTCAACGGCGGCGCGCACGCGGACAACAGCGTGGACATCCAGGAGTTCATGGTGATGCCGGTGGGCTTCGCGCGCTTCAGCGAGGCACTGCGTTGCGGCACCGAGATCTTCCACGCCCTCAAGAAAGTGCTCGCCGGCCGCGGGCTGTCCACCGCAGTGGGTGACGAGGGCGGTTTCGCGCCCAATCTGCCGTCCAACGAGGCGGCCATCGAGGTGATTCTCGAGGCCGTCGAAGCGGCGGGCTATCGCGCCGGTGACCAGGTGTGGCTGGCACTGGACGCGGCGAGCTCCGAGTTTTACCGGGACGGTGCCTATCACCTGGAGTCCGAAGGCAAGACCTTCGCGCCGGCCGAGTTCGCGGAAGTGCTGCGAGGCTGGGTCGAGAAGTATCCCATCGTCTCCATCGAGGACGGCATGTCCGAGGACGACTGGGAAGGCTGGAAGGCGCTCACCGAGGCCATCGGCGACCGTGTCCAGCTCGTCGGCGACGATCTGTTCGTCACCAACACCAGCATCCTGCGCGAGGGCATCGACCGGGGGGTCGCCAATTCGATCCTGATCAAGTTCAACCAGATCGGC
>CAZHBN010000075.1:6136-15357 GCA_964530405.1 uncultured Ectothiorhodospiraceae bacterium | reverse complement strand
GATGCCGTGGAGCTCGGCCACGTCGCCCACATAAATGACGGTATCGAGATCCCGGTGCTGCTTGGTCACCCACAGGCCCACGTCAGTGCCCCCGGCGAGCAGGGTCGCCTGCGGATAGTCCGCGAGCACGTCAGCCAGGCCATCGGCATTCACCGGCGCGAAATAGCGGCGACCGTTGTGCGCCAGGGCCAGAGTGTCATCACGACGCATGGCGGTCAGGCGCTCGGCGGTCTCGGCCGCACGAGCACGCGTGGGGTCTTCCCACGGGTAGTCGTACATGGCCATGGCCGCGTCAATGATGGGCCGATAGCCGGTGCAACGGCAGAGGTTGCCGGCGAGCACATCGTTCACGCGCTGACGCGACGGCCGGTCCTCGGTGAGGTAGAGCGCGAACAGCGACATCACGAACCCGGGCGTGCAGAAGCCGC
The DNA here is from genome assembly GCA_964530405.1 of uncultured Ectothiorhodospiraceae bacterium. GTDB lineage: Bacteria > Pseudomonadota > Gammaproteobacteria > Nitrococcales > Nitrococcaceae > Arhodomonas. The sequence goes on along the minus strand of CAZHBN010000075.1, from coordinate 14,929 downwards.
ACTGCGAGCCGTGATAGTCCACCATCGCCTGCTGCACCGGGTGCAGCGCGCCATCGTCGCGCTTGAGATGCTCGACCGTGAGCAGCTGACAGCCATCGAGGGTGGGGACGAACAAGATGCAGGCATTGACCGCGCGATAGCGCATACCGCCCCGCCCATCGGGTTCGCCGAGCACGACCGTGCAGGCACCGCAGTCACCCTCCGCACAGCCCTCCTTGGTGCCGCTGGCACGAGCGTCGGTGCGCAGCCACTGCAGCACGGTTTGCGTCGGGTCCACGTCACGCAACTCGCGCGTCTGGTGGCCCAGCAGAAAGCGAACCGAAGACGTCATTGCTCTCCTCCCGTGATCAGGCCGGTGTATGCATTGCAATCCCATGCCTGTGTAGCATCAGAGTAGAACCATTTTGTATACATTCCAACCTCTGCTCCATCGCCCATGCGCGGTGTCGAGCCCCTCCACCCTGGGCTTGCGCTTACGCAGTCACATTGACCGTGGCCAGCGTCATCACACGGGAACACGCGTTGACCACCACATTGACGACATTACTAGCTATTTATTGTCGACAATATAACGCCTTCAAATGCAGTCAACAAGCCGGGCGTGACGCGTGCCCGCGCGACGGGTACATTGTGATCAGCAGTCATTCACTCACCACGACAGAACAGCTCAGCCTTACCGTGAAAGACATAGCGCTAGCCGCCGTCCAGGGGCAGGGAGCTCCACGCAAGGGGCGCGCCGAGGACCGCATCTACGACTCCATCCGGCACGCGGTGCTCACGCAGAAGCTACCGCCGGGATCACGCCTGCCCGAGCTCACCCTGAGCGAGATCTTCGGCGTAAGCCGATCGGTGGTACGCCGCGCGCTGGTCCGCCTCGCCGGGGATCACATCATTCTGATGCGACGCAACCAGATCGCGGTCGTCGCCAAGCCCGGGCCGGAGGAAACCGCACAGATCTTCGAAGCACGCCGGCATGTGGAAGGGGAAGTGATGCGCCAGGTCGCCGGCAGCCTCGACGAAGCGGCCCGTCGGGAAATCGCGGAACTGGTGGACGCCGAGCACGCCGCTCACGAGCAGGGGGCTCACGAGGACCGTATTCATCTGTCGCTGCGCTTCCACGAACGCCTCGCCGACCTGTGCCCGAACCAGGTACTGGGCCGCATCCTCCAGGAGCTCATCCTGCGCACTTCCATCACCGTCGCCCTGTACAAGGTGCCCGGCATGAGCGCCTGCTATCGCGCCGAGGATCACCGCGGCATCACCGACGCCGTGCTCGCCGGCGACGGCGAGCGTGCCGCGCGCATTGCCTGCGAGCACCTCGACCACCTCGAAGAACGCCTCACCCTCGCCGAACGCGCCCAACAGGTGGACCTGGCGAGCATCCTCGGAGGATAAAAAAACGGCGCACACCCGCAGGCGTACGCCGTTTCTCACTGCGGAATCGAACCCTGCCTCAGCCGGTAGTCACCAGCAGCAGGATGGACAGCGCACCGGCGATCCACATGGCCGGTTTGATGTCCCCCAGCTTGCCCAGGCAGAGCTTGATGGCGATAAACGCAAGGAAACCGAAAGCGATGCCCAGGGTAATCGAGTACGTAAAGGGCATAAGCACGACGGTGATGAACGCCGGTACCGCGATCTCGTAGTCCGACCAGTCGATGCGGCGGATCGGCTCCATCATGAACGTCCCTACCATGATCAGCACCGGTGCGGTAGCGATGGCCGGCACCAGCGAGAGCAGCGGCGAGAGGAACAGGAACGGCAGGAACAACAGCGCAACGACCACGGCCACCAACCCGGTGCGCCCTCCCTGGGCGACACCGGCGCCGGATTCGATGAACGTCTGCCCTGCGCCCGTACCCAGCGGCGCGGCGAATGCCGAGGCGAGGGCGTCGACGAACATGGACTGGCGAATGTTGTGGGGATTGCCGTCTTCGTCCTTCAGGTTGGCCGCCTCGCACACACCCATGAATGTGGACATGGCGTCGAAGAAGTTCGTGAACAGGAACACGAAGATGAACGGCCAGTAGACATAGTTCAGGGCCTCGAGAATCTCGAGCTTCATGATGCCGCCGAAATCCGGCGCCGCCACCAGCCCCTGCCAGTTGACCACGGCCTCGTCACCCCCCCACAGGCGGCCGATGGGTGTAGCCGCAAGCGTGGTGAGCACGATGCCGAGCACCAGGGCGCCGCTGGCACGGCGAGCCACCAGCACACCCGTGATTGCCAGCCCCACCAGGAAAGTGATGACGGTAGCGTCCAGTGAGGCCATGCTGACGACGGTAGCCGGATTGGAGACCACGAAGCCGGCGTTCTTGAAACCGATCAGTGTGATGAACAGACCGATACCGCTGGTGATGGCGAAGCGCATGGATTCCGGGATCGCGTCGACGACGTACTTGCGCACGTTGAACAGCGCGAGCACCGCGAACAGAACACCGGACCAGAACACGCAGCCCAGCGCCACCTCCCACGGAATACCGACACCTTCCACCAGCGTGTAGGTGAACAGCGCGCTCATGCCGAGACCGGGAGCGACGAGGAACGGGTTACGGGCATACAGTCCCATGGCGAGGCTGCCCAGGAAGCTGATCAACACGGTGGCCGTCAGGGCTTGAGAGAACGGAATCCCCGCCTGGTTGAGCACCGACGGATTGACCACGATGATGTACATCCCGGCGAGGAACGTGGCCAATCCGGCCAGAATCTCGGTACGTGGGTTCGAGCCATGTCGGCTGATCCCGAAAAGTCGCTCCAGCATCCCGCCGGGGGCCTTCCCTGCCTCAAGGCCGGCGTCGGCAACGGCATCGGCGACTGAACTCGCGTTTCGACTCATACTCTCCCTCTCCTCCTCGATCAGAGGCTTCTCACTCGCTGTTGTCTTCAGACGATCAGCAGCGGTCAGGCCCAGACTGGCTGTAGCGGCAGGCCCCCTGCAGCCAGGTGGATGTCACACAACGGTCGTCACCCAGGGTGAACAGTGCGAACAATTGTTCCTCGACGGTTTCGGTGCGGGCGTGACGCCGCGCCATCAGCGGCGTCGCTGCCGGATCGAGCACGACGAAATCGGCCTCTTTGCCCTCGCGGAAACTGCCAATTCGGTCATCCATGGCCAGGGCTTCGGCACCGGCCAACGTGGCGAGATACAAAAGCCGAGCCGGCGACAGCGCAGTGCCCTGGAGCTGGGCGACCTTGTAGGCCTCGGCCACGGTGCGAATCATGCTGAAGCTGGTGCCCGCGCCCACGTCCGTGGCCAGGCCGACCTTTACGCCGTCGCTCCGCGCGGTGGCGTAGTCGAACAGACCGCTGCCGAGAAACAGGTTCGACGTGGGACAGAACCCGGCAACGGCACCGGTTTCAGCCATGCGCCGGCGATCCTGCTCGTCCAGGTAGATGCAGTGCGCGTACAGGGCTCTTTCACGCACCAACCCGTAGCGGTCGTAGACGTCCAGGTAACTACGGCTCCAGGGGAAGAGCTCGCTCACCCACGCGACCTCGGCGCGGTTTTCGGCGACGTGCGTATGCACGTAGGTATCCGGGTAGGCGGTGGCCAGCTCGCCAACACGCTCGAGTTGGGCCTCGCTGGAGGTGGGCGCGAAGCGCGGGGTAATCGCGTAGCTCAGCCGGTCCACGCCGTGCCAGCGCTCGATGAGAGCGCGCGAGTCGCGATAGCCACTCTCGGCGGTATCGCGCAGGTACTCCGGCGCGTTGCGGTCCATGAGAACCTTCCCCGCCGCCAGCCGCATCCCCAGATCGCGAGCGGCTTCGAACAGGGCGTCCACGGACTCGCGATGAACAGTGCCGAGCACCAGCGCGGACGTCGTGCCGTTACGCAACAGCTCGTCGAGGAAGAAGCCGGCGGTGTCGGCGGCCACGGCGGCATCGCCAAAGCGGCCCTCCGTGGGGAACGTATAGCGCTCCAGCCAGGCAAGCAGCTGCTCGCCGTAGCTGGCGATCATGTCTGTCTGCGGATAGTGAACGTGGACGTCCACGAACCCCGGAATGACGAGCTGTCCCCGGCAATCGGTCACGGGCACATCCGCGCCAGCCGCGGCGAGCACATCCTCGGCGGGGCCGACGCGGACCACGCGGCCATCGTCGATCAGCAGAACGCCGTCGTCGAACACCTCCAGCGCGTTACGATCGTCACCCTCGCCAGGGTCGCGCAGGCAGTGAACGATGCGTCCACGCACGGCGTGTAGGCCCTGGGCATCACTCATGAAACCTCTCCTCCGCAGTGTGGACCAATGGTTGCGCCCACAAATTGTACACACTTAATGAGCTCAACAGTTGCCAAAAAGGGATACCAAATCGTCGACAACATAACAAGCCATATTCGGTTTTCGTCAGATGAGCGCACTTTCCACTGAGCGGCATGAGTTCATACATAAGAGTGTCCAAACAATGAGTTACGCAGAGCTACACAAAGAAGCGCCCCTAACTGTCGACAATTATTGTCGCCATCTAGGGGCGCGCATACTCCGGACTCGTTAGCGGATAGCGTCTAAGGCAGACGCCAGTCGTTACGGGTCAGTGGACGAGCTCCGTCTCGTTCGACCACGACTGTCTCGCTCATGCCAATGCCCCACTCGCCGGGCCGCCGCAGACAGATCGGCAGATGAAAGACCATGCCGGGCTCGAACAGGGTCTCCACGCCACGCGCGATGAAGCCCGTCCCCTCTACCCACGAGGGCGGGAACTGCACGCCGACCGTGTAGCCGAACACCCCCGAAAAGAACACCTCGTCCGTCAGAGGCGTGAGAACCGCCTCGGCGTCGCGGGCCGCGTCATCGAAGCTGCGACCCGGGCGCATCGCGCCGATCAGACTATCCACCAGCGCCGAGCAGGTCTCGTAGATGCGGCGCATGGACGCGGTGACGGGGCCGGCGACCACGGTACGCATCTGCGGCGCGGTATAGCGGTGGCGAACGGCGCCGAACTCCATGAAAACGGGCTCACCAGTGGCGATGACGTGGCCGTTGTGGTTGCTGTGGATGATGCTGGAGCGCACACCGGCCGCGACGATGGGCTGGATACTCATGAACTCGCTGCCGCCGGCGAGCATGGCCTCGGCGCCAGCCGCAGCGACCCGGGAATCGGTCACCCCGGGAGCCACCACCTCAGCGGCCGCCTCCAGTCCCCGCTCGGTCACTCGCGCGCACTCCTCGAGTACCGCCAGCTCCGCCGACGACTTCACCCGCCGGATAGCGGCAAGCACCTCGCCGCAGTCCACCCACTCCGCCGAATGACGCGCTTTCACGGCCTCCAGCAGGCCCGGTCGCAGCCCCGCCCCCCAGGGGTTCACCCCAACCCTTCGAGCATCCCGCAATGCATCGGCAATCTGCTCTGGTGCCTCCCTGGGGCGCTCCCAGCGGTATCCGGTCACCTCGTCCACGTGGGCCATGGTGACCGCGGGTCCGGTTTCTATAGACGGCACCTGGAGCACGGTCCGGTCATCCGTGACCACCAGGCAGATCGCCACCGACACCTCGAAGGTTGTGTAGCCGGTGAGATAACACACCTCGGCGGCATCGGTAACCAGGAGTGCATCCAGCCCGTCCCGGGTCATGACCGCCCGCGTGGCGGCCAACCGGCGCTGGTACTCGGCGGCATCGAAGCTGGCGGGCAGATGTCCGACCCGCTGGGCAAGGACTTGGCGATAGCGTGTGTAGTCCATCAGGTGAGCCTCCTCCAGGCACGATCATGAACAAGCGGCCCTTTGGAGAGGCTTAAGCTGCAAGCGGAAAGTTTCAAGCGGCACGTAACGGGCGGCAAGCCTCTTCGGCATTGCGCTCGCTTGACGTGACTCAGACACGCCAGCGCTCACGCGCCTTGCAGCGGAACCGCACAAGCGCTCTGACACGTGGCATTACCTGGGATCGGATTAGTAGGGAGGTACCGTCCACGGCGAGGCGTTCAATGCCAATTCCGCGGCCCCCTGCAGAGCGTTTGCCGGGCCCGTCGTCGTGCCCATTGGCGGGAGCGTGTGCGGCCAGGGAAGGCCGCATACGAGCCTACAGGGACGTACTCGCGGCGTCTCCCGCCGGTGGGCACGACGACGGGCCCTCCCCTGCATGTCACCCACCCCCGATGGCGCGGCGGATACTCCGCAATAGCTGTCTCATGGGACGAGGGCGGCGCTGGACGGTACCAACGACTCGAAACCTGAAACTCGACACGCCGGGCAACGGTGGATTCCGCTTCACTTCATCGACGCTACAGAGCTGGCGTAGCCGGCGTCCGGGCGCTTTCGACTCGAAACTTGACGCTTGACACTCGCAGCTTCAGTGGAAGTCGCGACTACGGGTGACGAGGTCACCGAGCAGGTGACTGTGGTCCTCCAGGCGCCCGGCGATCACGTGGGCCACCTCGCCGTTGCGCTCCAGGTTGCCCACCACGCCGAGCAGACGTGCACCCACCACCGCCTGCCGGAATCGTTCGGCGACGGTCTTCCAGATCACCACGTTCACCACGCCGGTCTCATCCTCCAGGGTGAGGAAAGTGACGCCGTTCGCCGAGCCGGGCCGCTGGCGGGTGATCACCAGGCCGGCAGTGCGCACCAACCGCTTGTGACCCACTGTCCGCAGGGCCTCGGCGGTACGGAATCGCTGTCTGTCGAGCCGGGCACGGAGCAATGCCAGCGGGTGGCGCCCCAGGCTGAGGCCAAGGCTGCGATAATCGTCCACCAGATCCTCGCCCTCGCCTGGTGCGGGCAGCCCGGCCTCCACCTCGTCGAAACCGGCACCGTCGAGCACCGGCAGGGACTGCTCCACGCCGAGCACGGCCCACTGGGCCTCACGGCGGTGCCCGGCGAGCGCGTTGAGGGCCCCGGCGCTGGCCAGAGCCTTGAGATCACGGCGATCGAGTGCCGCGCGCCGGGCTAGGTCCTGGACATCGGCATACGCGCCATGCCGCCGGGCAGCGACCAGGCGCGCCGCTGCCTCACGGGACAGCCCTTTAACCAGGCGCAGCCCGAGCCGCAGTACACAGTCATCCTGCTCCCCGCGCTCCAGGGTGCAGTCCCGGTCGCTGGCGGTCACGTCCACCCCGGCGACCGCCACACCGTGGTCGCGAGCGTCCCGCAGCAGCTGCGCCGGCGCATAGAAGCCCATGGGCTGGCTGTTGAGCAACGCCGCGGTGAACGCCACCGGGTAGTAATACTTGAGCCAGGCGGAGACGTAGACCAGCAACGCGAAACTCGCCGCATGGCTTTCGGGGAAACCGTATTCGCCGAATCCCTGGATCTGCTGGAACAGCCGCTCGGCAAACGCCTCGTCATAACCCCGCTCGCGCATACCACTGACCAGCCGCTCGCGGTAATGCTCCATTCCGCCGCGCCGCCGCCAGGCGGCCATGGAGCGACGCAGACCGTCCGCCTCGTCAGGGGTGAAACCGGCGGCCACCACCGCGAGCTGCATGACCTGCTCCTGGAAGATCGGCACGCCATAGGTGCGTTCGAGCACCTGGCGCACCTCGTCACCGGGATACTCCACCCGCTCCAACCCCTCACGGCGACGCAGGTAAGGGTGCACCATATCGCCTTGAATGGGGCCCGGGCGCACGATGGAGATCTCCACCACCAGATCGTAGAAGGTCTTCGGGCGCAGGCGCGGGAGCATGGCCATCTGCGCCCTGGACTCCACCTGGAACACCCCCACCGTATCCGCCCGCGCGAGCATCGCGTAGACGTTCTCATCGCCCGCCGGCACGTTCCGCAGGCTCAGGCGGCGCCCGTGATGGCGTTCGATGAGCTCGAAACAGCGGCGAATGGCGGTAAGCATCCCCAGCGCCAGACAGTCCACCTTCAGCAGGCCCAGGGATTCGAGATCGTCCTTGTCCCACTGAATGATCGTACGCCCGGCCATGGCGGCATTCTCCGTGGGCACCAGCTCCGCCAGCGGCCCGCGGGAAATGACGAAACCACCCACGTGCTGGGAGAGGTGGCGGGGAAAGCCGAGCAGCTCACGGGCAATGGCAAGCACCCGTCGCAGCAGCGGGTTATCCGGATCGAAACCGGCCTCGCGCAAGCGCTCGTCGGCGATCTCGCCACCGTCCCACCACTGCATGCTGCCGGCGAGACGCTCCACCTGGTCACCGGCGAGCCCCAGGGCCTTGCCCACATCGCGCAGGGCACTGCGCGGCCGGTAGGTGATCACCGTGGCGGCCAGGGCCGCGCGTTCGCGGCCGTACTTGCGGTAGATGTACTGGATGACTTCTTCGCGCCGCTCGTGCTCGAAGTCCACGTCGATGTCCGGCGGTTCGCCGCGCTCGCGGGAGATGAAGCGCTCGAAGAGCAGCTGCTGGCGTGTCGGGTCGACGGCGGTGACACCGAGGCAGTAGCAGACCACGGAATTGGCCGCCGACCCCCGCCCCTGGCAGAGGATGCCCCGGCTCCGGGCGAACGCGACGATGTCGTAAACGGTGAGGAAGTAGGGTTCGTAGCCGAGTTCCGCGATCACCGCGAGCTCGTGCTCCACCTGGCGGCGCACCGCCACCGGCGGCTCCCCGCCCCAGTGGCGGGCCATCCCCTGCTCCACCTGTTCGCGCAGATAGCTCGCCGGGGTATGGCCGGAAGCCACCAGCTCGTCGGGATACTCATAGCGCAGCTCCCCCAGGGAAAAGTGACACAACCCGGCGAGACGCACCGTCTCCTGTAGCAAACGCCGGGGATACAGCCGGGCGAGCTCCCGCCGTGGGCGCAGGTGACGTTCGCCGTTACCGGATACCGCTGCACCGATCTCCGGCAGCGGCGAGCCCAGGCGGATCGCCGTGAGCGTGTCCTGCAGCGCGCGG
>CAZHBN010000075.1:0-6126 GCA_964530405.1 uncultured Ectothiorhodospiraceae bacterium | reverse complement strand
CGGCGTCCTCGGCGATGCATGAGCACACCGCCGCAGGCGAGCCGGGGTAATCCGGTCGTCCGCGCGAATGCCTCGCTGGTGGCGAGACGTACCTCGTCGTGACCGTCGCGATAACACCCTACCCCCAGCCATCCACGGTCCCCGAAATGGCGCTTGAACCAGACGGCGTCCGCTTCATCCGTGGCCGGGGTGACCGGCAGGATGGCGAGGCAGCCGGGCACGGCGTCGATCAGCTCGTCCCGGGTCAACCGGTAGCTGCCCTTGGGCGCGAGAGAACGGGTCAGGCTGATCAGGGCGCAGAGCTGACCGTAGGCCTGGCGATCCGGCGCGAGCAGAACCAGGGTCAGCCCGTCGACGAGCTGGAACTCACTGCCGATGATCAGCGCCAGCCCCGACTCGCGGGCCGCCATGTGAGCACGCACCACCCCCGCCACCGAACACTCGTCGGTAACCGCCAGTGCACTGTAGCCAAGCGTTGCGGCCCGCCTGACCAGCTCTTCCGGATGCGACGCTCCGCGCAGAAAGCTGAAGTTGGTCAGGCAGTGCAGCTCGGCATAGGGCGGTGCAGCTGTCGCGGTCATGGATTCCCCGTATACTGTATATATAGACAGTATTCCCCGGAATCCCGCGGTGACTCAAGGGGTTTGCCCCACAGGCAGAATACTGTATATATTTACAGTACACGGAGGCACCATGAACGAACTCACTCCCCGGCAACGCGACATCCTCGAGCTGATCCGTCGATACGTGTCGGAAACCGGCTACCCGCCGACCCGCAGCGAGATCGCACGCCAGCTCGGTTTCCGTTCGCCCAACGCCGCCGAGCAGCACTTGCGGGCGCTCGAGCGCAAGGGGGCAATCGAGATTCGCCGGGGCGCTTCCCGGGGCATTCGCCTGCTCGATGACGACATCGCTGAAGAAGAGGAAGGCCTGCCCGTGGTGGGCCGGGTTGCCGCCGGCAGCCCCATCCTCGCCGAGGCGCACATCGAGCGGCGGTGCGCTCTCACGGCGGAGCTTTTCTCACCCCGGCCCGACTACCTGCTCGCGGTACGGGGCATGAGCATGCAGAACGCGGGGATCCTGGACGGCGATCTCCTGGCGGTGCACCGCACCGTCGAGGCAAAGGACGGCCAGATCGTGGTGGCGAGGCTGCACGACGAGGTCACGGTCAAGCGTTTCGAGCGCCGTGGCCCGTTGGTTCGTCTGCTACCCGAAAACGACGCCTTCCAACCCATCGAGGTGGATCTGCGACGGGAACCCCTCGACATCGAAGGCATCGGGGTGGGAGTGATCCGCTCCGGTCTTTGATTCGAGGCCCACGCAGGCGGCCACCGACCCTGTCGAGGAGAGCGAGCCATGGATAACGCGCTCAACGAACTGCTCCGGCAACCCGGGATCTGGCGAGCGGGCGAACGCCAGCACGAACCCGATTCAGCACACATCGCCACCGGGTACGCGGAGCTGGACACCGGCCTGCCCGGTGGCGGCTGGCCCCGCGGCGCCCTCACCGAAATCCTCCACGATCACAGTGGCATCGGCGAGCTCCGGCTCGTGCTCCCGGCACTGGCTCGCCTGAGTCACGAGGGGCGATGGCTCGCCTTCATCGCACCCCCACATATCCCCTACGCACCGGCACTCGCCGCCGCCGGTCTCGACCTGAGCCGGGTACTGCTGGTGCATCCCCGCGGCGATGACAGCGACACCCTGTGGGCTATAGAACAGGCTCTGCGGGCCGGCACCTGCGGTGCGGTGCTTGCCTGGCCCCGACGGGTGAATGGCACCGGCCTCCGCCGCCTGCAACTCGCCGCCGAGACCGGCAAGACTCCGGGATGGCTATTCCGCCGCGAAACCCTCCGCACAACCGCCTCACCGGCAGCCTTGCGCATGCAGCTCGCCCGCGAAGGCGTGCATCTGCGCGTGGACCTGATCAAATCCCGCGGAGGCGGTCGCCGCCAGACCCTATTGCTAGACCTATCGGCAAGCGGCACGAAGGCGACGCCGTCCACGAGCCCGGTAACACCTGTGTCTCAACGGCAATCCCCCACTACCGACACATCCCGGCCGGGACCACTACGTCAACGCCCCCATAGCCCCCTGCCACGCGCCCAAGGCCGGCCGCGCGTCGCCCAGATGGATCTGCCCCTGACCGGCCCCTCACAGACCTGAGGCGGCCGGCATCACGCTCATCGCCGGAGGTACACGGTGGCGCTGTGGCTATGTCTGGACTTTCCCGCCCTGGCTCTGGAAGTCTTCCAGCGTAACGGAGCGGACTCACTGCCCCATGTCATCATCGAGGATGGCCGGGTGCTCACTGCCAACCGGACAGCGATCCGCAGCGGTATTCAAAGCGGCATGCCAACCACCGCAGCGCGGGCGCTCGTACCCTCGCTGCACTGCCGCGATCGCGACTCCGCCGCCGAAGGCCGGGCTCTGCGCCGGCTCGCTGGCTGGGCACTACAATTCACTCACCAGGTCTGCCTGCAACCGCCGCACGGGCTGCTCCTGGAAATCGGCGGCAGCCTGCGCTACTTCGGTGGCCTGACCGCGGTGTACCGGGACATCCAGACACAAGTCGCCGAACTTGGCTACACGGGCATTCCCGCAGTCGCGCCAACCCCCATGGGCGCATGGCTGCTCGCCCACGGCGGCCAGGCGGCGACGGTCACCGCCTTTGAGGATATCGACAATGCCCTCGCCGCCCTGCCGGTAACGGTATTGCCCATCCCCTCACGTCAGCTCGAAGAGCTCAGTGATCTGGGCTGCCATACCGTGGGTGACTGCCTGGCTCTTCCCCGCGAGGGCCTGGCACGCCGCTTCGGACACCATCTGATTCGTCACCTGGACCGGGCGCGAGGCCGCCTGCCCGACCCGCGACGCGCCTGGCAACCACCACCGCGCTATAACGCCCAGATCACCCTGGCACAGGAAACCCGTGAGATCGATTCCCTGCTCGTCGCCATCGAGCGTCTACTTTTGGAGCTCTGCGGTTACCTGCGAGGACTGGAGTCGGGCGTGCAACGGCTGCAACTGCGCTTCGATCACCAACCGCGAGGCGCAACCGCTGTCACCGTCGGGCTGCTCGCCCCTTCCCGGGAACCCGATCACCTGCTCGCCCTCGTTCGTAACCGACTCGAGTACATCTCGCTCGAAGCCGAAGCGCACGGCATTGCGCTGATCGCCCGGGATATCCGGCCGCTCACTCCCGAGAACGGAACCCTTCTGCCCGTGCCTGCGGCGTCCACCGGAACGGCCTGGCAACCCCTCATCGAACGTCTCTGCGCCCGCCTGGGCGAGCAGACCATCCACGGACTGCACCCTCGAGCCGAACACCGACCGGAATACGCCTGGGACTACACGGCCCCGGGAGAAAGCAGCACCACACCGGCCGAAAGCACACCGGAACGCCCTCTGTGGCTCCTCAGGCCACCCCGGCGCCTGGCAACGGCCGAAGAACAGCCACTCTGGCACGGACCTCTGACCATGGAGCGGGGACCGGAACGCATCGAGACAGGCTGGTGGGACGGCGACGATGTCGCCCGTGACTACTATATCGCCTGCAACGATCACGGCGAACGGTTATGGATCTACCGCGAGCGCCGTACGCCGCAGGCGTGGTTTCTACACGGGCTTTTCGCCTGAGAGAGTGGAAGCGCCCAGTGCGCGGAAGTCCCACGCTCACCCCCATGCACCGCCGACCCAGGTTCGTTCGCGCTACGGACACCCTGCTTCCTCATAGCGTCCTTCAGATCCCACCGTTACCAGTCACGCCCTTGCCACTCAGAGTGTCTGCATCTCGGTCAGGGTGACGCCTCCTTCTTTCAGGAGACCGGTTCTGCCGGGCAAACCAAAAAGGGCCGCAAGAAGCGGCCCTTTCATCATCAATGCGCGGGGGAAACCGGCGATCAGGCGTCGGCGTCTTCTTCCACCGCCTTGATGCTCAGGCGAATACGGCCCTGGCGATCCACCTCGAGCACCTTCACGCGAACCGTCTGCCCCTCGGAGAGCTCGTCGTTGACGCTCTCAACGCGGCGGTTGGAGATCTGCGAGATGTGCACGAGGCCATCGCGACCGGGCAGAATATTCACGAAAGCGCCGAAGTCCATCAGCTTGATCACCCGGCCTTCGTAGATACGCCCGACTTCCACGTCGGCCGTCAGCAGCTCGATACGCCGGCGCGCCTCGTTGGCCGCTGCCGCCTCGGTCGAGGCGATGGTGACGGTGCCATCGTCGGCGATGTCGATGGTCGTGCCCGTTTCCTCGGTGAGCTGGCGGATGGTGGCACCACCCTTGCCGATGACGTCACGGATCTTCTCGGGGTCGATGCGGAGGGTCAACAGCCGCGGCGCATAGTCGGACATTTCCTGACGCGGCGTATCGATGACCTCGTTCATCTTCCCGAGGATGTGCAGACGGCCCTCACGCGCCTGCTCCAGCGCGCGCTCCATGATCTCACGGGTGATACCGTTGATCTTGATGTCCATCTGCAGCGCAGTGACGCCGTCCTCGCTGCCGGCGACCTTGAAGTCCATGTCACCGAGGTGATCCTCGTCGCCGAGAATGTCGGTGAGCACGGCGAAATCGTCGCCTTCCTTGATAAGGCCCATGGCGATACCGGCCACCGGCGCCTTGATCGGCACACCCGCATCCATGAGCGACAGGCTGGTGCCGCAGACCGAGGCCATGGAGCTGGAGCCGTTGGACTCGGTGATCTCCGAGACCACGCGCACCACGTACGGGCACTCCTCCGCGCTCGGCATCACTGCCTGGATACCGCGCTTGGCGAGCTTGCCGTGACCAATCTCGCGGCGCTTCGGCCCACCCATGAAGCCGGCCTCACCCACACAGTACGGGGGGAAGTTGTAGTGGAGCATGAACGGCTCCTTGCGCTCCCCCTCGATGGCGTCGATCACCTGAGCGTCGCGGCCGGTACCCAGCGTGGTGATCACCATCGCCTGGGTCTCGCCGCGGGTGAAAAGAGCCGAGCCGTGAGTACGCGGCAGCGTGCCCACCTCGATAGTCAACGGGCGCACCGTACGGTTGTCGCGTCCGTCGATGCGCGATTCGCCGCGGATGATACGGCCGCGGACGATATCCTTCTCCAGGGCCTTGAACGCGCCGCCGACTTCGCTCTCGCTCCAGCCCTCGGCGCCTTCCTCGCCAGCCACTAGTGCGGCCATGGCCGAATCCTTGACCTCGCCGATGGCCTCCTGGCGCTCCTGTTTGTCGGCGATGTTGTAGGCTTCGGCGAGCCGCTGCCCGGCGATCTCCTGGAGCCGGGAGAACAGCACTTCGTCCGATGCCGGTGCCTGCCAGTCCCAGCGCGGCTTGCCTGCCTCGGCAGCGAGCTCCTTGACCGCCCCGATGACCGCCTGCATCTGCTCGTGGCCGAAGAGCACTGCGTCCAGCATGGTTTGCTCGGGCAGGCGGTTGGCCTCCGACTCCACCATGAGGACCGCTTCCTCGGTACCGGCCACCACCAGCTCGAGATCCGATTCACCGAGCTCGCTGAAGGTGGGGTTGAGCAGGAACTCACCGTTGCGGTAGCCCACACGCGCAGCCCCAATGGGGCCATCGAACGGAATCCCGGAGAGCGCCAGAGCCGCAGAGGTACCGATCATCGCGGGGACGTCGGCGTCCACTTCGGGGTTCATCGAAATAACCGTGGCGATCACCTGGACTTCGTTCTTGAAGCCCTCGGGGAACAGGGGGCGAATCGGCCGGTCGATCAGACGGGAAACCAGCGTCTCCTTCTCGGAGGGGCGTCCCTCGCGCTTGAAGAAGCCGCCCGGGATCTTGCCCGCCGCGTACGTGCGTTCCTGGTAGTTAACGGTCAGCGGCAGGAAGTCACGGGTCGCGTCCTGGTCCTTCTTGCCCACCACGGTGACCAGTACCACCGTATCGGACATGTTGACCAGCACGGCCCCGCTTGCCTGGCGCGCAATGCGGCCGGTCTCGAGCGTGACCGTGTGCGCACCGTATTGAAACGTTTTCTGGACCGGTGTGGGAATCACAGACCTATTCACCCTCAGCGTGTGGATGTCCGGACTACTTGCGCAGGCCGAGGCGTTCGATGACCGTCTGGTACCGCTCGCGGCTCTTGCGCTTGAGGTAGTCCAGCAGCTTGCG
>CAZHBN010000074.1:0-15471 GCA_964530405.1 uncultured Ectothiorhodospiraceae bacterium | reverse complement strand
GTGCACCTGTTTCTCACCCGCACCAAGATCGGCAAGGCGATGCGCGCCATGTCCGACAACATGGATCTCGCCCTGGTCACCGGCATCCCGGCCGAGCGGGTGATCATGTGGACGTGGATCATCGGCGGCGCGCTCGCCGCCGCGGCCGGCGTGTTCCTCGGCATCGACACCCGGCTCTACCCTGTCATGGGGTGGACGGCGCTGCTGCCGGTATTCGCCGCCGCGATCCTTGGTGGCATCGGCCGGCCTTACGGCGCCATTGCCGGCGGCATGATCATCGGCATCGCCATGGAGATGTCGACCCTGATCATTCCCGGCGCCTACAAGCCGGCAGTGGCGTTCGCCATCATGGTCGCCATGCTCATCGTACGCCCTCAGGGTATCTTCAAGGGGACGCTGTGATGGAAATCACCGGCATCGCTGCCTACCTGGTCTCGTTCCTCACGTTCGCCGGCATCTACGCCGTGCTCGCCCTGGGGCTGAACATGCAGTGGGGCTTCACCGGGCAATTCAATATCGGCATCGCCGGCTTCTTCGCCGTGGGCGCCTACACCAGCGCGATCCTCACCACCCCCGGCAGTCCGGCCTATGTCGGGGGCTTCGGGGCGCCGTTCCTGGTAGGCCTCCTTGGCGCCATTCTCACCTCGGCGGTGGTGGGCTGGCTAATCGGCCTGATCACGGCGCGACTGCGCACCGACTATCTCGCCATCGCCACCATCGGCATCGCCGAGATCATCCGGCTGGTGCTGAAGAACGAGGAATGGCTCACCAACGGAGTGCGGGGCATTCCCGCCATCCCCCGGCCCCTCGCGGATACGCCCCTGGACACACCGATCACCTATCTGGTGATCGTCGTGCTGATCGTGGTGGCGGTGTATTTCCTCGTGGAACGGGCCTATATGTCGCCATGGGGCCGCGTGCTGCGCGCCATCCGTGAGAACGAGCCCGCCTCGGCGGCCTCCGGCAAGAATATCGCCCGGTTCCGGTTACAGGCGTTCACGGTGGGCTCGGCGATCATGGGCCTCGGCGGCGGGCTGTACGTGCACTTCTTCGGCTTCGTCAGCCCCGAGGCGTTCCGCCCGCTCTACGGAACGTTCCTGGTGTGGGTCATGCTCATCGCCGGCGGCAGCGGCAACAACCGCGGCGCACTGCTGGGGGCCGTGATCGTCTGGGGTCTTTGGTCCGGCACGGAGATGCTCACGGGTCTGCTGCCATCCGGATACTCCACCCAGGCCGCCGCCCTGCGGGTGCTGCTCATAGGCGCCCTGCTACAGGTGATCCTGGTGACCCGACCCCAGGGCCTGCTGCCGGAGAAGGCGCCACGGTTGATCGCGCGGCGTGAGAAAGCGAAGGAAGAATAGAAAGCCGAAAGTTGAAAGTCGCAAGAGGCGGATTGCGGCGAGTCGGGGTTCGGATCTCGGGTTTCAGATTTCCGGGGCCGGACCCGACACTTTGAACTTGCTACTTGGGACTTTCCACTCAAACAAAAAACCCCGGCCATCCGGGGTTTTTTTGTTTGAGCCTTTGACGCCTTGCGCCTAGCTGCTTGGCTCGAAGACCTTCCTGGTGACGATCTCGCCGTCCTCGAACGCCCAGTGCGCGAAGGTGCCGGGCACGTCGCCATTCTTGTCGAAGTTCACCGAGCCGGATGCGCCCTGGTAATCGATGTCCTCGCCCTGCTCCAGGAGCTCGACGGCCTTGGCGAACTCGCCGGGGCCCACCTGCTCGCCGGGCGGGTTGGCGACATCACGGAGGTTGTCGCGAATCGCCACGGAGTCGACGGATCCGGCCTTCTGGGCGGCCAGCGCCAGTACGTAGACCGCGTCGTAGGCGGTATCCATGAACGGCTTCGGCGGCACCTCACCGAAACTCTCCTCATAGGAGGCGGCGAAATGCTGTGCGCCCGGCGAGTCTTCGCGAGCCTGTGGCGCGGTGCCCACGGCACCCTCGACCGCCTGTGCGCCCAGGTTCTCCACTAGCTCCGGGGCCTTCATGCCATCGGTGAAGACGAACTTGTTGAAATAGCCGCCCTCCAGGGACTGCCGCAGAATCGTCTGGCCGTTCTGCGGATAGCCCACCAGGACCAGCGCATCGGCATTGCCCTTCGCGGCCTGCTGGAGCTCGCCACGGTAGGCAGGCTGGCCCTGCTCGTAAGCGACCATGCTGGTGACCTTGCCACCCTGCGCCTCGAACGCCTCCTTGAAACTGTCCGCGAGCCCCTTGCCGTAGTCGTTGTTGATGTAGATCACGCCGGTGGACTCGTAGCCCGCCTCGCTGGTGACCTCGGCGAGGGCCACACCCTGGAAAGCATCCGAGGGCACGGTCCGGAAGAGGAAGTCACCGTCGTCGAGGGTCGTGATCACCGGCGACGTCGACGCGCCGCTGATCTGCGGGATCTGCTCGGGCTTCGACACGCTCTGCGCCACGGGGATGGTCACGCCGCTGGACAGTGCCCCGACGAAGGCGCTTACGCCCTCGATATTGGCCAGCTTCTGAGCAGCGTCCACACCTGCCTGAGGCCGCGTCTGGGTATCACCCGCCTTGACCTCCATATCCTCGCCGAGCACCCCGCCCGCGGCATTGATCTCGTCTGCGGCGAGCTGAATGCCGTTCAGCGACGGCTCGCCGTAAGACTGCAGATCACCGGTGAGCGGTACCAGCGCGCCGATCTTCAAGGGCTCGGCACTCGCCGTGACGCTGGCGGCAAGCGCCAGCGCGGAGGCAGCACCGACAATCCGGCTTTTCAGGCTCATAGGATTTCACTCCCCTCTGCACGTTTCTTCGTGTTGCGTAGAGACCCGGCGTCGACGGGCCGGCGCCGCGGCGCGCCCCGCCGAACGCCTGCCAGCGAGAATACCGCCTCTCGCCGGGTGCTTGCACCCAGCATAGACGATCCCGGCGGCGCATGGGCACCGCACCACCGCTTCGTTTCAGGCGCCCCCGGCAACCGCCGGCGCCACATCCGCAGCATGCGTGTGCCGGGCATCGTCATGGAAACGCCGTCCCTCCGCGGCACGCGCCTCCAGGCCGGGGGCGGGGGTGAAGCGATCGCCGTGCTGGGCACGGAAGCCCTCCAGCCACCAATGGATGCCGCCGGGGCCGACCGCGTCCATGAAGCGGAACGGTCCGCCGCGGAACGGGGGAAAACCGATGCCGAACACCGCACCGATGTCACCGTCACGCGCGTTGCGCAGGATGCCCTCGTCGAGGCAGCGCACCGCCTCGTTGAGCATCATGCCGACGGTACGCCGGATGATCTCGTCGTCGCTCACCACCTTCCCGGGCGCCACCCCGAGGAGCTCATAAACGGTCTCGTCGACTTCCCTGCCCCGGCGTCGGCCGTCGTACCGATAGAACCCGCGCCCGGCCTTCTTGCCCAACCGGCCGTCGTCGATCATGCGCCGGGATGTCTCGTTGGGCCGCATGCGCTCGCCGAACGCCTCGTGGAGGATGGGGGCGACGTGAGCGCTGATATCGATGCCGACCTCGTCGAGCAGCTTGAACGGCCCCACCGGGAAACCGAAGCGCATGAGCGTACGGTCGATGCGATCGATGGCCACGCCCTCGCCGAGCAGATGCACTGCTTCGTTGATATACGGCGCGAGAATCCGGTTGACGTAGAAACCGGCACCGTCGCGCACGACGATGGGCGTTTTCCCCTGACGCCGCCCCACCGCGACCGCCGTCGCGATCACCTCGGGCGCAGTGCCCTCGTGCGCGATGACCTCGAGCAGGGGCATTTTCTCCACCGGCGAGAAATAGTGCATGCCCACCACGTTCTCGGGCCGCCGGGCACCTTCGGCGATGCGCGCAATGGGGATAGACGAGGTGTTGGTGGCGAATATGGCGGTTTCCCCGCACTCTCGCTCCACGTCCGCGACCATGCGATGCTTGAGATCCAGGTCCTCGAACACCGCCTCGATCACCAGGTCCACCCGGGAGAAACCGGAAAAGTCCAGCGCCGGCGTCACCCGGCGCTCGACGAGACCCGCCTGGAACGGCGTCAGTGATCGCCGCCGCCGACGCTCGTCGACGCGTTCGCGCACGTGGCGCAGGCCATTGGCGAGCCCCTCGGGGGAGACATCCTTCAACCGCACCGGGAGGCGGGCCTTGTCGGCACTGACGTAACTGATACCCGCCCCCATCAGCCCGGCACCGAGCACCGCCATCCGGCGGATCTCGCGGGGCAGGACCTCCGGATCGTCGACGCCGGAGTCTTTCTTCATCGCCGTGGTGGCGAAATAGATTCCAATGAGCTCGCGGGCCTCGGGGGTCATCGCGAGCTCGCCGAAGCTCACGGCCTCGGCCTCCAGCCCCCGCTGCATCCCCTCTGCAAGGCCGGTCTCGACGCAATCGATGATGCGCTCGGGTGCCGGGTAATTCCCGTGGGTTTTCTCCCGCAGGCGTTTGCGGGCCTGTGAGAACACGACACCGCGCCCGGCCGGATTGCCCTCGATGGCCCAACGGCCGATGCGCTGCCACGCACCGGGTTCCCGCCGCCCCGGATCGCTGCCGACCTGCCACGCGCGATGAATCTCATCGATGCGCTTGATCGCCGCCTGAGCCAGGATCGACGAGGGCACGACATCCTCGACGAGCCCCAGACGCCGGGCCTTCGACGCACCCACCTGCTTGCCGGTGAGCATCAGGTCCAGGGCGGCGGGCACGCCGATCAGCCGCGGCAAACGCTGGGTCCCCCCACTGCCCGGCAGCAACCCGAGCTGCACCTCGGGCAGACCCAGACGCGTGGCGTCGTCGTTCGTGCACACACGGGTATGGCAGGCAAGGGCGAGCTCGAGTCCGCCACCAAGGCACACGCCGTCGATCGCGGCCACGACCGGCACCTTGAAATCGGCCAGTCGCGCGAAAATGCGCTGCCCGGTACGCGAGAGCGCGGCCACCTCCTCCGCCTCCGCGCAGTCACGGATCATGTTGATGTCGGCACCGGCGATGAACGAGCCCCGCTTGGCGCTGATGAACACGAGACCGCGCAACTCGTTGTGCCGCTCGAGCTCGTCGAGCACGTGCCCCGCCGCGTTGATCATCTCCCGGCCCAGCGTGTTCTGGCTCTGGCCCGGAGTATCGATCCAGGCGAACGCGATGCCGTCGCCTTGCCACTCGAGGCGAATGGGGTTGTCCATCGTCTCCTCCGCATTGACCGTCTCGGCAGTGCTCATCACGCCACCTCCAGGACCATGGCCGCGCCCAGGCCGCCCGCCGCGCAGGCCGTCGCCAGCCCGGTACCGCCACCGCGGCGGCGCAGCTCGTTGAGCGTCTGCACGATCATGCGCCCGCCCGTGGCGGCGAACGGATGCCCGTAAGCAATGGACCCGCCGTTGACGTTGAGCCTGTCCCAGTCCACCTCGCCGATGGGCTCGTCGCGGCCCAGGCGCTCACGAGCGAATTCCCGGTCCGGCCAGTACTTCAGGTTGGCCAGCGTCTGCGAGGCGAACGCCTCGTGAATATCCACCAGCGTGAGGTCGGCGAGCCCGAGCCCGGCGCGCTCGAGAGCGACCGGTGTCACGTAGCTCGGGCCGATCAGCCCGTCGTGGAACGGGTCGACGGCGCGGAATGCCCATGACCGGATGTACCCGAGGGGCTCGTAGCCGAGCGCCCGGGCGCGGGACTCACGCATGAGCACCAGGGCACTGGCGCCATCGGTGAGGGGCGTGGCATTGCCCGCTGTCACCGTGCCGTGGCGCTTGTCGAAGGCGGGGCGGAGTTTGCCGAGCGATTCCAGCGACGCGTCGGCGCGAATGTTGTTGTCACGGTGAATATGGCTCGCCTGCCGGCCGACGAAGGCATGCATCACCTCGTCGTCCAGCCGGCCGGCCTCCCATGCCTCGTGGGCGAGGCGGTGGGAACGCGCAGCGAACTCGTCCTGCTGCTCGCGCGTAATCCCGTGACTCTTCGCCATCTGCTCGCCGATATCACCCATCCCCAGGCCCGTGGAGTAGTCCCGGATCGCGGGGGGACGCGGCGCGAGATCCCGCGGGCGCAGCCGCGCGAAGAGTTTCAGGCGCTCGCCGAGGCTTTTCGCCTTGCTCGCGCGCAACAGCGTCTCGGCGAGTTTCTTCGATACGCCGATGGGCAACACGGAGGCGGAATCCGCGCCGCCGGCGAGCCCTACGTCGATCTGGCCGAGCTCGATGGCCGCGGCGACGTCGGCGGTACTCTGGAAACTCGTGGCGCAAGCGCGCGAGACGCTGTAAGCGTCGGTCGCCGTATCCATGCCGGCACCTAGCACCACTTCGCGGGCGATATTCGGAGCCTCGGGCTGTATCACCACTTGCCCGTAGACCACCCGCTCGATCAGCGCCGGATCCAGGTCCAGCCGCGTGAGCAGCTCGTTGACCACCAGCGTGCCAAGCTCGATAGCGTTCATTCCGCGGTAAGCGGTGAGCTGCCGCGCGAACGGCGTGCGCAGCCCACCGACGACCGCCACCCGGTCCTCACGCTTGCTGCGGGTACGCCGCGCCCCGCCCCGCTTGCCGCCACCGGCTCTGGTTTGGCTCTCTGCCACGGTCTCCCTCCCAACGATTGGCCGACCATACGCGTGCGTATGGCGCGAGATTCTCCAGACGGTCACCGCCCTGTCAACTGTAGCGCCCGTGCCTCAGAGGGTCGCGCTGGCCCCCGCCGGCCCGCGAGCGATCACCTCCCGGATCAGATCCAGCCCCCGGCGCACATCAGCGCGCTGAGGCGGCGCCGTAATCGCGAGACGCACCGCCTGAGGCACAGGGTAACGTCCAACGGCGAACGGCTCCCCGCCCTTGACCACGACCCCGGCCGCTGCGCAGGCGTGAACGAATTCCGCGGCCCGCCACGGCTCCGGCAGGGTCAGCCACACATTGAAGCCGTAAGGCCGGGCGCGAAAATCCAGCCCCGCCAATCGCTCCGCGACCAGGGCCTGGCGTGCACCGATCTCCTCGCGCTGCCAGCGCGCCAGCTCGTCGGCCGCCCCACTGGCGATCCACCGGCAGGCGACCTCCGCATTGAGCGGCGGCGTCATCCAGCACTGGCCCCGCAACGCCTGCGACAACGCACCGAGAAGACGACGGGGCGCACGCACCACGCCGACTCGCAATCCGCCGGCGAGTATCTTCGACACGCTGGTCACGTAGACCACGTTTTCCGGTGCGAGATCCATCAACGCCGGAGGACGTTCATCCCCCTGAACCAGATGCACCGCGTCCTCGATCACCGTGACGCCGTATCGCTGGGCGATCTCGAGCAGTGCATACCGGCGTTCACGGGGCAGGCACACCGTCGTCGGGTTGTTCTGATCCGGCGTCACGTAGAGCAGCCGCACGCCGTGCTGCCGGCACGCGGACTCTAGCGCCTCGGGAACGATGCCGTGGTCATCGATCTCCACCGGCACGTGGCGCAGGCCGAGCCCGCGCGCGGCGGCGATGAGCCCGGGATAGACGAGCCCCGCCGAGGCGACGGTCTCCCCCGCCCGCGCAAGCGCGGACAGCGACAGGTACACCCCGTGGAGTCCCCCCAGGGTCAGCAAGGTCTCCTCCGCCGCCAGATCCACTCCCCAGCCCCGGAGCCAATCGGCCAGGACCTCGCGATGCCGGGGTAGCCCCGCCTCGGGTTGATAGGAAAGGCAAGCCTGGAGCGCACGGGGATCGTCGGCAATGCCGTGAAGCGCGGCCGCGAGCGCGGGACCGCGCCGCCCGGGCACCGGGAAGGCGAGCCCGAAGTCCACATGACCGTCGCCCGCACCCTCGGGCTTGAGGGCGAAGTCCTCTGCCCCGTTGCCATCGGTGGGGCGCACGTAAGTACCGCTGCCCACCTGGCCATGCACCAACCCGCGCCGCTCGGCTTCGGCATACCCCCGGGTGACGGTTCCCACCGTCACGCCCAGCGCGTCCGCGAGCGCCCGGTGTGTGGGTAGCCGGTCACCAGGTACGAGCGCCTCGGTTTCCACGGCCTCTGCGATCGCTTCCGCCAGGGCCCGGTAACGCGGCCCGGCGTACCGGGTCAGGTCGGGACACCAATTTGTATTCATGACAAAACTCTAGTTTACAGATACAAAACGCCAGTTAATATGAACACAAACGCCATCTTACTCATACAAATCGAGAATTGTAACCGTAACAATTTTGCATTGCTGGAGAAATGAGGAGCGCCGCCGTGCTTTCCCCCGATCAATATCTCGCGATTGCGCTGTTCGTCTTCGCACTCTCGGCAACTCCCGGTCCGAACAACGTCATGCTCACGGCCGCCGGGGCGAACTTCGGGCTCCGTCGCACCATCCCGCACCTGCTTGGCGTGAGTACCGGCCTGGGCGCCCTGATCGCGGTAGTGGCAATGGGGCTGGGCAGCCTGCTGACGCGTTACCCGGTCATGCACGTGGCACTGCAAGTCGCCGGTAGCGTCTACCTGCTCTACCTCGCATGGCGCATTGCCACGGCGGACAACGCCGCCACGGGTGCCAAGGTCCGCACGCCGATCCGGTTCGTCGAAGCCTTCGGCTTTCAATTCGCAAACCCGAAAGTCTGGATAATGGGTATTTCCGCGGTGGGCCTGTTCACCGAGCCAGGAGAGCACTACGCGCTGTCCGCGGCCACCGTCGTCGTCGTGGCCATGGCGGTCAACCTGCCCTCGGTGAGCCTGTGGGCGTGCTTCGGCACAGTGATCGGCCGTTTTCTCCACGAACCCGCCATCCGCCGGCGCTTCAACTACGTGATGGGCGCCCTGACCGCCGCATGCGTGGCGCTGGTGGTGCTGTAGGGCGGGCCCCCGTAGCACGAATTCGTCGTATCCCTGCGTGTCACGGCGCGCAGGAATACAACGCAATGCCGATGCCTAGTTCGAGAAGAGTATGCCGGCGCGCACTTCGAAGCGCGGCGGGTTGCGATACGGATCGGGATCACGCGGCCATCGATGGAGCTCCTCCGCCCGCATCTGCGGCCATGCGTACTGCGCATCGCCGACGCGGCCGTGGACGATGTCGACAACCGGACCACGCACGGTCACGACACGCCCGGGCGCGTAGTCCACGGGATCGAGGAAACCGGGATACGTCACGACGAACCGCCCCTGCGCCGGCCTGTCGTACACGTCGGGACGCTGATCGCGCTCCAGCGGATAGGCAAGCACTTCGAGACGCGTGGTCTCCGCTTCATTGCTTACGCCGACGATGCGTCCGCCCCAGAGCATCTCACGGCCGTCGGGCACCGATGCGCTCTCGGCGACCGCTGCCGGCGACGGTTCGCGACTGGCCGTCTCCTCGGCCAGCGGCCCAACGGCAGCGCAGCCCGCGAGTATCGGCATCAGTATCAATACGGCAACCCAGGTACGCATCGGCTCACCAGTAGTAATAGGGATAGCGATAGGGGTAATGGCGGAAATGCCAGGGGTACGGGTAATCCCACCAGGGATCGTAGTACGGCCCGTACCTCGCCATGTCACGCCGCTGTCGGGCCTGCCAGAGCACATGGCCGCTGACGTCGACGACCGGGTAATCATAGGCGTAGTCGCCGATGGCGCGGGTGCGGGTGCGTGTCACCGTCCCCACCACCGTGATCTCGCGACCGCTCGTGTAGACCGCCGGGTCCAGGAACGAATCGATACTCGCCAGAAAACGGCCATCGCTGCGGTCGTCGTCACGGGGACGAGCGCGGCTGTCCAGGGAACGCGCCACCACGGCCACCAGGGTGCGGTCGGCCTGGTTCACCACTTCCGCGATCGTGCCGCCCCAGCGTACCCGCTCACCCTCGTGAGCGGAGGGATCGCCGCGCACCTCGGCCACGCCCGGGGATTCAGCGGGTGCATTCCGGACCGCATCGGGCACGGAGGCACAGCCGGCGAGCAGGGCCCCCGCGCAGATAGCCAGGATGATTCGCATGGCTTCACCTCCACTACGCAATGACCGCGTAGCAGCCGCCGGTGACCTCGGCCAGATCGCCCGGCGCCAGCTCGATTTCGAGCCCGCGCCGGCCGGCGCTCACGAACACCGTCTCGAACCCTCGGGCACTCGCATCGATGACCGTGGTCAGCGGCCGTTTCTGCCCCAGTGGGCTGATGCCTCCGGTAACGTAACCGGTTACACGCTCGGCTTCCTCAGGCACCGACAACACCGCCTTCTTTGCGCCGCACACCGACGCCAGGGCCTTGAGGTCGAGCTCCCGCGCCACCGGCACGATGGCCACCACGAACCGGTCTCGCGGAAGCATGGCAATGAGCGTCTTGAACACCCTTGCCGGGTCCTGCCCCAGACACTGCGCCGCCTCGAGCCCGTAGCTGCGCGCCCGCGGATCATGCTCGTAACGGTGCAGGCGAAACCGCATCCCTGCGGCTTCGGCGGCTCGCACCGCAGGCGTCATGCCAGCGCCTCCCGGTCATAACGATTAGAGTACGCCGCCACGGCGGCGTTCACTCACTCGTCGCGTTCATGTGGTAGAGGCGATCGATATCGCGCCGCCCATCCACACTGACGTCCAGATCCTTCACGCGTCCGTCGGAGAGGCCGTAGACCCAGCCGTGAACGGCGAGGGGCTGCCCCCGGGCCCAGGCATTCTGCACGATGGTGGTGTGGCACACGTTGCGCACCTGCTCGACCACGTTGAGCTCGCAGAGCCGGTCGGCACGGGAGTGCTCGTCGTCGATGGCGTCCAGGTCGTGCGCGTGCACGCGGTAGACGTCCTTGATGTGACGCAGCCAGTTATCGATGAGCCCTAGCTGACGGTGGCCCATGGCAGCACGGACACCGCCACACCCATAGTGCCCGGTGACGATCACGTGGCGCACCTGCAGCACCTCGACGGCGAACTGCAACACCGACATGGCATTCATGTCGCTGTGGACGACCACGTTGGCGATGTTGCGGTGAACGAAAAGCTCCCCGGGAAGCAGATCCACGATCTCGTTCGCCGGAACGCGGCTGTCCGAGCAACCGATCCACAGGTAGTCCGGGTTTTGCTGCTCCGCCAGCGTTGGAAAGAAGGATGGCCGGTCCTGGGAGATACGCTCGGACCAGCGCCGGTTGTTCTCGATGAGATGCTCTAACCCGCTCATGAGATGCCTCCCTTTTTACCGGGACGCATTCTACACGCTGTGCGGTATCGCCCGCTCGAAACCGAGAGTCCCGGCCAGCTCGCTCAACAAGGCGTCATAGGCACGCGCGGCAGGACTGCGCGGCGCATAGGCGCCCACGGGCGCCTCTTCGAGACCCATTCGTTCGACCACGCTTGCGTAAGGCACCCAGCTCGCAAGACGTTTCGCTAAGGGTTCCGGCGGCGACGCCAGCCACTCCCGGTGCAACCGCCGGCGGCGGTCGACAAGACTGAAAAACGGCCGGAAGCGGCGGCGTATACCGCGCTTGCCGTCCCAGTGCGCCTGCATTTGCGACCACGCCCGCAACGACAGGGGGCTGGGAACCACCGGCACCAGCACCGTATCGGCGGCGCGGGCCACCTGTTCGGCAAGCTCCGAGAGCGTCGGCGGGCAATCGAGAATCGTCACGGCGTACTGCTCGCTGAAGGGCTCGAGCAACCCCTGGAGGTGCTTGCGCGATTCGGACATCTTGCGCAATATCCGGTCGAGTTCACGAAGTCCGCTGTCCGCGGGAAGCACGTCCACGTTGGCGTATGGCGTGCCGCGGACTTCCCTGCCCAGCGGTGACTTGCCCGCGAGCAGCTTCTTGGGCTTGTGCACCAGCCCGTCGTCCGCGCCCAGGTAGAAGCTCGCCGCCCCCTGGGCATCCAGATCCCACAGGAGGGTGGGCAAACCGGCCTGGCCGGCGTGCCAGGCGAGATTGACGGCAGCAGCGGTCTTGCCGACGCCGCCCTTGACGTTGTGCAACGCGAGGACATTCATGCCCCCGCCCCGGCGCGGGCAAAAGCATCCAGGGCGCCGCCGACCTTCTCGAGCACCTGATCGCAACCCTCGATGCCGTGGCGCTCGGCAAGGTACTCCGGCGTGTTGTAACCAATGTGCACGCTGGAACCCGCCTTCCACACCAGCATCTTCATGGGCAGGTCGATGGCCGTGCTGCGCGCGCATTGCATCAGCTGCGTCCCCACTTCGGGATTGCCGAAGATCACCAGCTCGGTTGGCGCGAGTTTCAGGCCCGCGCGCTTGGCGCCAGCGGCGTGATCGATCCGGGCGAAAACCGTCATGCCCTTGTCTTCCAGGGCCTTGACCAGGCGATCGGCGGTGGTGGTCACGTCGTGTTCGCTCTCGAGTGTGCGCATGCCTTCGGCGGCATGGACCGCGGACCCCAAGGCGAGACACAGTGCGGCGGCGATGGCCGGAACGCGATGCATGGTGGCTGTCTCCTTACTCTGTATTGTTCTTGCCACGTATCCACGGGATCAGTCCCCCGGCAAGGATCACTTCCACCTGCCGCGGCGACAGGGCGTGGCGCAACGTGTAGCGCTCATCGCGGCCCTGGTTCACTGCGCCGAGCTCGCTGTCGCCACGCGCGAGCGTCTTGCGCAGATCCACCAGCTCGAGCTCGTCATCCTGCTGGAGACGGTCGTAGTCGCCGGGATCGGCGAAGGTCAGCGGAAGCACCCCGAAATTGACGAGATTCTGCCAGTGAATGCGCGCGAAGGACTTGGCGATCACCGCGCGCACCCCGAGATAAGCCGGGGCGAGCGCAGCGTGCTCGCGGCTCGACCCCTGACCGTAGTTCTCGCCCCCCACCACGAGCGAGCCCGTGTCACGCCGGGCCATGGCGCGATCATAGTAGCTTTCGTCGATGCGCGAGAACGCGAACTTGCTGATTTCCGGAATATTGCTGCGGTAGGGCAGCACCTTGGCTCCGGCCGGCATGATCTCGTCGGTGGAGACATCGTCACCGGTTTTCAGCAGCACCGGCGCCCGCACGTGTTCCGGTAATGGCTCCGTGGCAGGCAGCGCCTTGATGTTGGGCCCCTTCTCCAGGCGGATATCGCCACCATGGTCGGCGGGAGGACAAAGGATATCCACGTCCACTTCCACGGATGAAGGCTCGCGGAAACGTGGATAGGGCATATTCAGCGTCCGCGGATCGGTGATGACCCCTGTGAGCGCGGAGGCGGCCGCGACCTCGGGGCTGCAGAGGTAAACCTGATCCTCGCGGGTACCGGAGCGCCCGGGGAAATTGCGCGGAACGGTGCGCAGACTGATTCGCCCGGTGGCCGGGGCCTGCCCCATGCCGATGCAGCCGTTACAGCCGGTCTGGTGAAGTCGCGCGCCGGCGGTGATCAGGTTGCCGAGCACACCGAGGCCGATCATGTTCTTCAGAATCTGCCGGGACGTGGGATTCACGTCGAAGGATACCCCGTCGGCGATCCGCCGGCCGGCGACAATGTTTCCCGCAATGGCGAAATCGCGCAATCCCGGGTTGGCCGAGGAGCCGATGTAGGCCTGATAAATGGGCCGGCCGGCCACCTCACGCACGGGCACGACGTTCTCCGGGCTGCTGGGCAGCGCGATCAGCGGCTCCATTGCCGACAGATCGATCCGGTCGGTGACGTCATAGTGGGCGCCAGGGTCGGCGGTGAGCTCGCGCCAGACTTCTTCCCGGCCCTGCTGGCTCAGGAACGCTCGGGTCTGCTCGTCCGAGGGGAAAACCGTCGCCGTCGCGCCGAGCTCCGCGCCCATATTGGCGATCACGTGACGGTCCATGGCCGTGAGACCGGCAAGGCCCCGGCCGTGGTATTCGATGATTCGCCCGACGCCGCCGGAGACGCCGTGGCGGCGCAGCATCTCCAGAATGACGTCCTTGGCGCTCACCCAGTCCGGGAGCTCGCCGGTGAGCTCCACGCCCATCACCTCGGGCATTCGCGTGTAAAAGGGCTCACCCGCCATGGCCATGGCCACCTCGAGGCCGCCGGCACCGATGGCGAGCATGCCCAGGGATCCCGCCGCACAGGTATGGCTGTCGGAACCTAGCAGGCTCTTGCCCGGCGCACCGAAACGCTCCATGTGCACCGGATGGCTCACGCCGTTGCCGGGCGGGCTGAACCACACGCCGTACTTCTTCGCCGCACTGGCGAGGAAGACGTGATCGTCCGGATTCTTGTAATCCTCCTGGATGAGGTTGTGATCGACGTACTGTGCGGAGAGCTCGGTGCGCACCCGCTCCAGCCCCATCGCCTCGAACTCGAGCATCACCAGCGTCCCCGTGGCGTCCTGGGTCAGGGTCTGGTCGATGCGCAGGCCGATCTCGGAGCCGGGTGTCGTCTCGCCGGAAGCGAGGTGGTCGGCGATCAGCTTCTGGGCGACATTGCGCGCCATATCATGGCCCTCCTCGTGTGCCCGCCTGCAATCGAACCGGCACTCTTTCGGGCGTTGGGCTGATCTCTTCAGAATACAACCGAACCCGCCCTTACTCCGACCGGGTGATGCGCCAGTAGGCCCGCCACCGCGCCACCAGCGCCTCCGGCGACTCGGCGTAAAGACGTCGGCCAAGCAACAGGGCGTCGTGCTGAAGCCCGCCACGGCGCTCGCCCAGTGCATCGGCAACCGCCGCGCGTGTGGGCGCCGCACCGAACAGCGCCGGCTCGCGGGCGAGCAATTCCTGCATCGCGGCCAGATCGTGTTCGTCGCCGAGGGTGTCCGAGAGCTGCTTGAGGGCCTTGCGCCGAGCCCCCAGCATGCTGCGCCAGCAGCGCTCGAACAAACACGTGTGGTACCACTGATCCTTCACGCGCTTGCGCCATTCGTGCAAACGATCGGCGGTAAGGGCCTCGCTCACGTCTGCCAGCCGTCGGCCACCGTCGCGGTAGCTGCGGTGCAACCCCGGGCGTAACAGTCCGAAGCCCCGGCCCTTGAGGGGCCAGCGGCTCACGGCGGTACGGGCCTCCGCCAGCGCCTCGCGCACCGCGGGCACGTCATCGCCGGCACCGCCACCTTCCGCCGCGGCATCGGCGCGTTCGGCCAGGCGCGCGCGCACCCGGGCCATGGCCGGCGAGCCGAAGCGCCGCGGCTGTGCCGCTGCCAGAGCGTCCCAGGCTTCGACCATCGCCGTCGCCTCGCGGAACTCGGCCAGCCGACGAGCGAGATCGCGGTAGCGCGTGTTCTCCCCGGCAAAAGCCCCGCCCAACGGCTTGCGCACGAGGCGCAGCACCGCCCGTATCTCCTTGAAGCGTTTGCGCGCCTCGTGCACGCCTTCCGCCAGCCGCTCCCGGGGGGCGGACAAGGCCGCGTCGGCCTCGTCGACGCGCTCGATCACGATGCGGCGGATCTCGTCGTCAGCGCGGTGCTTGGGGCGGATTCGGTAAGCCATGCGGTAGCTCACGCGTTATTGGTATTGGCGCAGCATGCACGGTCCGCGAGGTGTGCGGCAACTGCCAGCGGTTGGGGGAAAGCGGAGGAGGGAGGTGCTGGGTCGGGAGACGGGACTGGATCATGCCTGGGGGCTCGAAGTCGACCAAGCCTGGCCGCAGACGCAACCGCCCCCGCAACACCCTCCACCCGCCGCACCCACCGGGCCCGGATGCTGGACCAGGTAACGGCGAACTGCAGGCC
>CAZHBN010000073.1:2527-15589 GCA_964530405.1 uncultured Ectothiorhodospiraceae bacterium | reverse complement strand
CGAAGACCAGCATCATGCTGCTGTTCATCATCGCCAACGCGATGCTCTTCGCCCATGTGCTCACCACTGAGCGGATTCCCCACACCATCGCGCAGACGATCGTCGAATGGGGCCTGCCGGCCTGGGGCTTCCTGATCGTGGTGAACATCCTGCTGCTGGTCGCCGGCAACTTCATGGAGCCCTCTGCGATCCTGCTGATCATGGCGCCCATTCTCTTTCCCATCGCCATGCAGCTCGGCATCGACCCGATCCACCTGGGCGTCATCATGGTGGTGAACATGGAGATCGGCATGATCACGCCGCCCGTGGGGCTCAACCTGTTCGTCACCGCCGGTATCACCAACCGGAGTCTCGGCTGGGCGATGAGCGCGGCGTTGCCATGGCTCGGCCTGTTGCTGATCTTCCTGCTGATGATCACCTACATTCCGGAAATCTCGCTGTTCCTGCCCGAAATCCTGGGCTGAGACAACGGCCGGGGCGGCGCTGCCGCCCCGGCCGCCCGTGGCGTCCCTCCCACACGACAGCCACCAACCCATTGATTCGCCGCGAAATCAGGTCCCGCCCCCGGCAACCGCCCCGACACTCCTCGCCCCGGCTGCGTCCATGTACCAGACTCGAAGGTATTGCCCGCCCCCGGCGGGGGGCGTAGCGGTGAATGCCGATGATCCACCCGAGCGCCAGCGTGGATACGCGTGCACGCCTCGACGGCGACGTCGAGATAGGCGCCTACGCGGTCATCGGGGCCGATGTCGAGCTCGCCGCGGGCAACCGCGTCGGCGCCCACGCGGTGATTCTCGGCCCCACCCGAATCGGGCCGGACAACCACATTCACGCCCATGCCTGTATCGGTGACGCGCCCCAGGATCTCGGCTATGGCGGCGAGCCCACGCGGCTGGAGATCGGTGCGGGCAACATCATCCGCGAATTCGCCACGATGCACCGGGGCTCGCCCAAGGACACGGGGTGCACCCGGGTCGGCGACGGTGGCTTGTACATGGTCGCTAGCCACGTCGCCCACGATTGCCGGGTGGGCGACGGCGTGATTCTCGCCAACTGCGCTACCCTCGCAGGCCATGTCACCGTCGGCGATCACGCCAACATCGCCGGGCTCACGGCGATACACCAGTTCGTGCGGGTCGGCCGACACGCCATGATCGGCGGTGGCAGTATCGTCGTACAGGACATTCCACCGTTCCTGCTCGCCGCCGGCAATCATGCCCGCCTTCACGGTCTCAACCGCCGTGGGCTCGAACGCCACGACTTCCCGCCGGAGGTGGTAGACGCGCTCAAACGCGCCTACCGCCGGCTCTTCCGCTCCGGAGAGCGGCTCACCGAGGCGGCTGCGGGACTGCACAGGGAGGGACTGGCCAACCGGCCCGCGGTGGCCGAGCTCATCGCCTTCGTAATGGACTCGCACCGCGGGGTGGCACGGTGAGCCGGTTACGAGCAGCGGTGGTCGGGGTCGGTTATCTGGGACGCTTCCACGCCCAGAAGTACGCCACGTTACCCGGTGTCGAGCTTACAGCCGTGGTGGACCGTGACCCCGAGCGCGCGGCCACGGTGGCCGCCGAGCTCGGCGTGCCTGCCTGCACCCGGACCGAGGAGCTCCCCGCCGGCGTGAGTATCGCCAGTGTAGCCGTACCCACCCGCGATCACTTCACGGTCGCCCGGGCTCTGCTGGAAGCGGGCGTGAACGTGCTCGTCGAAAAGCCTATCACCGCCACCGTGACCGAGGCCCGCGAGCTCATCACGCTCGCCGCCCGTCACGAGCGGGTGCTTCAAGTGGGGCACCTGGAGCGCTTCAACCCGGTGGTGCGGGCGCTCGCCGAACGCGTGGACACGCCGCTTTTCATCGAGGCGCACCGCGTCAGCCCGTTTCGCCTGCGCGGCGCGGATGCCAACGTGGTGCTGGACCTCATGATCCATGACATCGACCTCATCGCCGAGTTCGTGCGCGCTCCCGTCGAGCGCATCGACGCCAACGGCGTCGCGGTGCTCTCACACGATATCGATATCGCCAATGCACGGATTCAGTTCAGCGGCGGTTGCGTCGCCAACGTCACCGCCAGCCGCGCGAGCCTCAAGCATGAGCGCCGCCTGCGGCTGTTTCAGCCGACCGCATACTTCTCCGTGGATCTCGCCGATCATCGCCTGGACATTCGCCGCAAGGCGCACACCGAAATGTATCCGGGGGTTCCGGACATCGAGACGGAGCAGCTCGAATTCCCAACCGGCGACGCACTACGCGCCGAGATCGAAGCCTTCGTCACGAGCGTACGCGACGGTCACCCCCCGACGGTTACCGGCACCGATGGCCTGCGCGCGTTGACCATTGCCACGGAGATCGTCGCCCAGCTCCAGGGACAACCACCGACCCGACTCGCTGCATCGTCGCAACCGGCGTCACGGGAGCGCCACCCATGATCCCGATGCTGTCACTACCGGCACAGCATGCCGCCATCGCCACGGCGCTGGAAACGGCGGTGGCCGAAGTCCTCGCCAGCGGCCGTTACGTTCTCGACAGGCAAGTGGCGGAATTCGAGGCGGAAGTGGCTGACTACCTGGGCACCAATCACACCATCGGCTGCGCCTCCGGCACCGACGCGCTCCACCTCGCCCTGCGAGCACTGGAGATTGGCCCCGGCGACGAAGTGATCACCACTGCGTTCACTTTCGCCGCCACTGCCGAAGCGGTGCGCCATGCCGGCGCACGCCCGGTGTTCGTGGATATCGATCCCCATACCCTCAACCTCTCCCCCGAACGGGTGGCGGCAGCCATCACGCCGCGAACCCGCGCCATTCTCCCGGTGCACCTGTTCGGACGGGCCGTCGGCATGTCACCGCTGCAGGAACTCGCCAGGCGACACGGCCTGGCCATCGTCGAGGATTGCGCCCAGGCTTTCGGCGCCACCTGCCGGGGAGGCCGCGTCGGCACACTGGGAACGGCGGGGTGCTTCAGCTTCTTCCCCACGAAAAACCTCGGCGCCTGCGGTGACGGCGGGCTGATCGCCACGGCCGACGCCGATCTGGCGAGGCGCCTGCGTGCATTGCGCAACCACGGCAGCACGGAACGCAATCACCACGAGACGGTGGGCTACAACAGTCGCCTGGACGAGCTCCAGGCAGCGATACTGCGCGTGAAGCTGCGCCACATCGACGAATACAATACGGCTCGCCACCGGGTGGCCCGTGCCTACGAGGAAGGTCTGACGGGACTCCCGGGCGTCGAGACGCCGGCGCCGGCGCCGAACGGGGAGCACGTCTATCACCAGTACACGATACTGGTGCAACACCGCGACGCAGTGAGACACGCCCTTCAGGCCGCAGGCGTGGCAAGCGCCGTCTACTACCCTCGACCACTCCATCAACAGCCCGCCTTCGCCGACGACCACGATGGCCGCCCCCTGCCCATCGCCGAGCGCGTGGCGCAACGCTGCCTGTCGTTGCCGATTTTCCCGGAGCTAGGCAAAGCACAGGTCACCGAGGTGATCGCCGCCCTCCATCGGGCGGTACGCACTGGCTGACCGTTTCGAATTCACGGAATCCGTCGGCGTCACGTTCGCGGAGCAGCGACGGCCTGCTTACGGGGCGAGAACAGCGACGCGCAATAGTGGGGGGTCGCGTCAGCGCCCCCCACTCCGCCAGCCTTCGTTGCGTTTCCCTATTGAGTCTGCCCGCTGGCGGTATCGCCGCTGGTTTGCTGCTGCTCGGCGGCCTGCTGTTGCTGCTGCGCACGCTCCTGTTCTGCCCGCTGCTGGGCGAGCGTAGTAAACGCGGGCGCCTGCTCCAGCTGATCGCGTGTAGCCTCCAGGGTCAGCATGATCTTGCCTTCCTGGTTACGACTTTGCTGGAAGCGGTCGTAGCTCACCGCCACCGGTTTCTCGCCCAATCCGAGGAAACCGCCGACACCCACGACCAGGGCGCGAATGCGGGACGCATCGTCCATGAGCACATTCTGCACGTTGCCGAGCTCCTCCTCGCTCGCGTTCATGACCGCAACACCCTCCAGCTCGGAGGCCAGCAACTCGCCTTCCGACTGGCTGGGAACGAACATCTGCTGGCTGCCGGCAGACTTGTCGGCCTTTCCGTTGTCCGTCGCGGCCTTCTGCTCTTTCCCGGCCGCCTCCTGTCCTTCCTTAGCGGCCTTCTGTTCCTTCTCGCCGGATTTCTGTCCGCCCTGCACGGCGTTCCGGGTCTGCGAGGTGGACGACGTCTCACCGTTCTGGGAGTCCGTCTGCTGCTGAGCGCTCTCCTGTTGCGCCGACTTCTGCCCCGCCTCTTCCGTCTGTGACTGGCCTGCCGCAAACATGGGGGCCGTCGCGAGCATGAGCGCCAGGATCCAACTCGTGTGCTTACCGGTATTCATGGGACACCTCCCGGGATACCGTTACCGTTGGTAGTGTGACGCCCCGAGGGCGTCGCCCCGGGTCAGGGGCGGCGAGCAGGCACCACCAGTGCCGCTCGCCTGATCACAGATATAACGGTAAGCGGCCGGCTGTACGAACGCCGCCCGCCGGGACCCTCCGGCTAGAGATGAGCTGTACGCGATCGCCGACATGGCGCCACACCGAGGCGTATAACCGCACGCTCGCTCAACCCGCCGCCGCAGGCCAGCTAGCGATGGCCGCGCCCTGGTCCGGCCATCCGTGGACCTTCCCACCCGGGCCGATGAGCGGCATTTGTTGCCGGCCGAAGACGCAACGGAGGCCGAACCATCCGTTTGGCGACAATGCCGGCCCGTCCCCCGTAACGCGATGCGCCGCAGCAATCACCGCATCGCGTTACGTCTCGATGCCGCGGCGGGCGAGCGGTGAGGGCTCATTCCGCGGCAACGCGCCCGCAAGCGTGGTGGCGCCGGCCTCCGAAGTACCGTGCAACGAGCGCGTCCGCCGCTATGCGTCCCGGCCCCATCGCCAGGATCGGGAACAGCATCGCCGCCCAGGGCAGATGGTAGGTCTGCCAGCCGTCCGGCACGGTGAGCTGGATCATGCCTGTCATCACGAGCAGGCCGAGCGCTGCGATGCGAGCCCCCAGTCCGAGCACCAGCAGAGTCGGCAATACCAGCTCGCCCAGTCCCGAGAGCAGGGCCACGGCAGCGGGAAAAGGATACGCGTAGGTTTCACCGAAAATGTGCAGCTGGAAGTCGTTCGCAAACAGCCAGACAGCCCCCGGGGAAACCTGCAGGAACCCATCGAACTTGGTCAGCCCCGACTGCCAGAACGGAATGGCCACGGTCACCCGCAACACCAGCAATGGCAGGCTCGCGGGAATACGTTCGCAAACATCGACGAACGTGCGGATCAGGCGAACGGGCGCGCGCGCGGAGACGACATGGCGTGGCATCAGCTTTCTCCCATCCGGTAGCCGGTCACTCCGCCGGCCGCGAGAAGATTCCCCAGGCCGCGGGCAATATCGAAATCAGCGGCCTGGGCTTCGGCGCACGCCACCGCCGCCGGAAGCGGTTCGCCGGCGGCCAGGGCCAGGACGAACGCTGGCTCACCGGCCCCCAGGACACGGGTCGTCACCTCCCAGTAGGGGCGCATCACCAGCACGGCCTCACCACCGCCGTGGACATCGACGGGCCGCACGGTCTCGTCGTGGGCATTCGTTTCCCAGATCGCGTGAACCGGCCAGGGTGAATCCACCACCCGTGCCGAGGCATGTACCGTGAGACGAAGTCCCTCGAGCGCCTCCGGCGCCACTGCCGCGAGGGCATCGGCGGCGAGTGGCGCCTCGTCGGGGGCGTGGTAGGCCTCCTGTCGCGCCCATTCCAGCGCCGCGACGTCCGCGAGGTAAGGGACGATCCGCGCCGGCTCGAATCCCCGGATGAAGGCGGGAAACGCGCCACCGTACGCCAGCAGCACCGGCGTGGCCGGCAGGCACTCGCCGACGAAAGCCCGGGCCATTGCGTGGAAAAACGTCTCGCCGACCAGGCGTTCGGTCACCGGATAGGTCGCACGCAGGGCCTCCACGAGGCTCACGTGAACATTGTTGCGATAGACGGCGAAGCGCTTCACCGGCACCTCGCCGGCGCGTCCGGTGAGATCCGACGGCACCGCCGCCTCCGCGTCACGCAGTGCGGCGACGAACCGTCGCTGGCCGTCAGCAAGGGATGCCACAGCGATTCCCCTCCACCGGCGGCGCATTCAGGATCAGTCCGTCGGCGGTATGTGCCTCGGCAAGCAACACCGGCCACGGCGGGATATCCGCATCCCACTCGACAAGCGTCGGCCGCGGGCCTGCCCGCGAGAGCACACGGCGATAGAGCGCCCAGACCGTAGCGTCCACCGCCCGGTCGTGGGCGTCTATGCACAATACTTCGCCGCGATCGTCAACGGTGCGGGCATGACCGGCGAGATGGATCTCGCCGACCGCCGGCATGGGGAAGGCTTCCAGGTAAGCAACGGCGTCGAAGCCGTGGTTCGTGGCAGAGACCAGGACATTGTTGACGTCGAGCAGCAAACCGCAGCCGCTGCGCCGGGCGAGCGCCTCCAGAAAGTCCACCTCGCTCATCTCGTCGTCGTGAAACCGCACATAAGTGGCGGGATTCTCGATGAGCACGGTCCGGCGCAAATGCTCCTGGACCTCGGAGACATGGGCTACGACGCGGTCCAGCGCCTCGCGGGTATACGGTACCGGCAGCAGATCGTTCACGTAGCCCGCGTCGTGGGTCGACCAGGCGAGATGCTCGGAGACGAGCACCGGTTCGAAGCGCTCGACCACCTGCCGCAATCGCGCCAGGTGGCTGCGATCCAGCGGTCGGTCGCCACCGATGGACAGCCCCACCCCGTGCACCGAGACCGGATAGTCGGTGCGGATGGTGTCCAGCCACGCATGCGGCGGACCGCCGGCGCCCATGTAGTTCTCGGCGTGGACTTCGAACCAGCCCACATCCGGACGTTCATCGACGATCGTGCGATAGTGCTCGGGCTTGAGCCCGACCCCGGCACGCGCCGGGGCCGGCCCGTGACCGAGCGACGGCATCGTCAGGTCGTCCATAACGACGTCTCCCCTGCAACCGTCACCCGATATCCTCAGCCTGCCTTGGGCAGATCGCGCTCCAGGGGCTCGAGGCTGCCCGTGCGATCACCGGGCAGGGCCATGTCCTCGCAGGTCCCCTTGGGCACCAGTTTCCAGGCATTGCCCTGATAGTCCACCGAGGACGTTCCCGCGCAGGTCGTTCCCGGACCGGCCTTGCAGTCGTTCTGACCGGCCTTGGCCACGCCGTAGCACTTGACCATCTCGCCCTCGGCCGCCACCGCGGTCCCCGACAGCGCCGCGGCGGACACTGCCATCGCGAACGCACCGGCCAGGCCCATCGCCGTCTTTCTGGAATTTGTGGACATGTTCGTCACTCTCCCTGAATCCGTAAATGTCGGTTTTGCCAACGCCGGCATAACAGTGCCGGCCCTGGAGCGCCGTGCGAACGACGCTTGCGGGAGAGCATGCGTGAGCGGCCGCCCGGCGGCCATGCGTGGGAGTACGTAAGGGACTCCCCGTACAGGGCGTTACAGACTGCTTTCCGAGACGTGACGGAGCGCCGCGCGCAGTGATCCGTCCTCCAGCGGCTGGCCCCAGACGTCGCGGTGCACCATCTCCTCGAGGGGTAGCCGTGAGCGCCAGCCCTTGTTGACGAGCTCGGGGCGTGAGAGGAATTCGCTGACATAGCCCAGGCACAGGTACGCCACGGGCACCACGCCTTCCGGCAAACCGAGTGTCTCAGCCAGATCCTCGGGATCGAGCACGCTCACCCAGCCAAGGCCGATACCTTCGGCGCGGGCGGCGAGCCAGAGGTTCTGCACCGCGAGACAGGCACTGAACAGATCCGTCTCCAGGATGGTGTTACGTCCGAGCACATGCGGTCCGCCGCGATTGCGGTCGCAGGTGATGCACAGATTCATGGGACTCTCGAGGATCCCCTCGAGCTTGAGGCGCCGGTAGAGCTGCGCCTTCTCGCCCTGGTAGTTATTCGCGGCGCGCTCGTTCTCGCGCTCAAAGATCGCCTTCACCGCCTGCCGCACTTCGAGGCTGTCGATGGCAATGAAGTCCCAGGGCTGCATCAGCCCCACCGACGGCGCGTGATGGGCGGCCTGGAGCAAACGGGCGAGCACCTCGTCGGGTATGGGTTCCGGCCGGAACTGGGAGCGCACGTCGCGACGCTCATGGATCGCGCGATAGACGCCCCGGCGTTCGGCCTCCGGGAATCGGTTGTCGCTGGGCTGCATAGCGATTGTCAGGTCTCCTCGATTGGGCGAATGCCGCGCCCCGACACGCCAGCTACGTAACACGGGCGTGCGGGATCCCGGTGTGAGGAGGCGAACGTTGACATCCCCGACGCCCGGCTTCAACGCCGGCATCGTCAGGGCTGCGGTGACGCACCGGAGCGAGGCGGGGACGCCGCCGGCGCTTCGCCGTGGTGACGGCTATACCAGGCAGCGAAGCGCTCACGGATCCGGTCATACGTGCGCGCGTACCAGTGCACGTCCTTGATCACGGCGTTGCGTGCGTTGAACGGATGCGTCGGCAGGTGCGGCTGCATGTCGATGCCGATGGAGGGATGCTCTGTCACACGGCGGTAGGCCGACCGCCGGGCGGGTCCGTAGGGGATGTGCCGGGAGAACTCCGCGAGCCGACGCGTGGCGGTGGCGAAACGAATGAAGGCCCGCGCGGCCTCGGATCGCGAGCTCCCGCGTGCCACCGCCCAGGTCTCGTATTCCTGGATCTGACCGTCCCAGATGATCTCGATGGGCGCAGCCTCGGTGGCGATGGCGTGGAAAAAGCGACCGTTGTAGCCCGTCGCCATGGCCACTTCACCGGTGGCCAGCAGCGCCGGTGGAACGTCGCCTGCCCGCCACCAGACCGCCTCGCCGGCGATGCGGGCCAGTCGGTCGAACGCGAGCCGCAGGCCCCTTGCCGTGCTCAGGAGGTCGTAGAGCTCCACGCGCGGCACCCCATATGAAAGCAGGGCCCACTCCAGATTACCGAAAGGCGCACGCTGCAGCGCGCGCCGGCCGGGAAAGCGCTTGGTATCGAACAATGCCTCCACGCTGTCGGGGCGTACACCGGGGAAGGCCCGGCGGTCATAGGCGATGACGGTGGCGTAGACAGTGTGGGTGATGCCGCACTCGGTGAACGCGCCGTCGATGAAATCCCGTTGCGGCGGAACACCCTCCGGCGACGGCGCCGGCAGCGCGGGCGAGAGCCGTTGAAGGAGCCCTTCCGCACACGCGGCGATAGTGTCACTCATGGTCATGTCGAGCACGTCCCAGCGCACATCGGCACTGGCATGCTGATGGCGCAGCTCCGAGAGGCCACCGGCATACTCCACCACGGTCACCGGGATACCGGTATGCCGGGTGAACGGCTCGAAGAAAACCCGCCGCTGGATCGCCTCGTAGGCACCGCCCCAGCTGACGACCACCAGCGGCTCGCCCTGTACGACCGCCGGTGCGCCAGCGGATGCCGCCGGCATCATCGTCGATACGGCGAGGCAGACGGCAACCACCGATGGGAATGGCCGGCCCTCCCGCCTCGCAACCGTGTCAGCGCGCGGCGTGCTCCTCATCGCGTATCGCCTCCAGTGTGCCCAGATAGGCCCGGGTGATCGCCGTTTCGTAGACCACACCGAGGAACTGCCGGTCTCCCCT
Organism: uncultured Ectothiorhodospiraceae bacterium; assembly: GCA_964530405.1. Classification (GTDB taxonomy): domain Bacteria; phylum Pseudomonadota; class Gammaproteobacteria; order Nitrococcales; family Nitrococcaceae; genus Arhodomonas. Next base: position 5,942 of record CAZHBN010000073.1, on the reverse strand, counting down.
CGTCACCACCGGCAACGCCTCGCCCGCCTGGGTTTGCAATGCGTGCACCGCAGCCCACAGCGACGCATCCTCGGCGAGTACCGGATAGGCCCGGTCCACCAGCACCGCGACACTGTCGCTGCCGTCATCACCGCGTACCGCCTCCAGCCGTGCGAGTGTTACGGTGCCCTGGTAGCATCCAGCCTCGTCCACCAGGAATGCCTCGGTGTGACCGCTGCGCCCGAGCTGGTCGCGCACCGTCGCCGGTATCGCCTGCGGCGGAACACGCACACAGTTCTCGCTGACATGGCGAAGCACCGGCGCTCCCTGCAGCACGGCACGATCGCGTCCCGCGGAGAGGTCGAGCCCGCGCTCGCGCAGCTGGGTATCGAACATCGATGCGCCGAACAGGCGCGCCGCCAGGGGATTGGCCACGGCCACGCTCGCCAGCGCCGCGATGGTGAGCGTGTAGCTGCCGGTGAGCTCGAAGACAATGAGCAACATGGCCAGCGGCGCCCCGATCACCGGCGCGGTGACCGCGACCATGCCGCACACGGCGTAGACGACCATGGTCGCGTGGTCACTACCGGTCACCCCGTCCACGGCGATACCGCAGAGCGCGCCGAAGAGCGTCCCCACGACGAGCGCGGGGCTGAACACCCCGCCGCTGAATCCCAGGCCCAGGCAGACAGCGGTTGCCAGAATCTTGGCAACGAGTATTGCTGCCAGCTCCGGCGCGGCGAATGCGCCCTCGATGGTGGCGAAACGCAGGGTCACCGCCCCGATTCCGAGAATCTCGGGCAACCACAGCGCGGCGAGTCCCAGCGCGGCCCCCGCCAGGGCCGGCCGCAGGATACGGGGGACGGGCAGCCTCGCGCCGAGACGGGACACCCACCGGATGGCGACCATGTAAAGCGTCGCGACAACCGCGCCGCCCGCGCCCACGAGCAGGAAGACACCGTACTCCCAAGCATGCGCCACCTCTGCGGACTCTACGTAGAAAAGCGCCGGCCGCCCGAACGCCACGCCTTCGACGACGAAGCCCACTACGGCGGCAGCGGCCACCGGTGCGAACGCACGCAGCGCGTAGTGGCGCAATACCACCTCGTGGGCGAAGAGTATGCCGGCGATGGGCGCCTTGAACGCGGTGGCGATCGCCGCGGCAACCCCACAGGCGATGGCAATGCTGTCCACGGAACGCCCACCGCCGGTAACACGGGCCGCCAGAGAGCCAAACGTACCGCCAAGGTGCACCAGCGGTCCGTACTGGCCCACCGACGCCCCGGAGCCCAGTGCCACCAGGGCGGACAGCGCCGAGAGCACACCCGGGCGCGCCGGTAGACGTCCCCGTCGCGTCTGCACTGCCGCGATCACCTCCGGCGGTCCATGGGCCCGGTGCTCGACAATGAGATGATGCAGGAGCCCCACCACCAGACCACCGGCGGTGGGCACCACCACCGTTGCCACCGCCACCCAGGTACCGTCGACGGCCATCATGCGGCTGCGTGGTGAGATCAGCAGCAGGTCGTTGAGGCGGAATACGGCCGTGACGAAGCCCACGGCGAGCAGCGCCACGGCGAGGCCAGTGACCGCGCCCAGCAGCATGACCACCGGCAGCGCCCGCGTGGCCGCGCGCTGCGTCGAATCGCCTCGGGCCTCCATAACCACTGAATAGCCGAAGACAGCCCGGACGTCACCCGACGACGCCGCCTCGGCGTCACCGGCGCGAACGCGCCGGTCGCCTCAGGCGCCTGCGCGCTGAAACGGGTAGACCGATCCCAGGCCCAGAATGCCGGTGAGCTCATCGAGCGCCTCACGCCCCTCCGCCAGCAGCGCGGGGTCGGCGAGATCCGCCTCGGTGAGCCGGTCACGATAATGACATCGGACCCACTGAGAGAGACGCTCGTAGAGTGCGTCATCGAGCAGCGTGCCCCGATTCATGGCCGCACGCTCCGCACCGGAGAGCGCCACGCGAAGGCGCAGGCAGGCCGGACCACCACCATTGCGCATGCTCTGCTTGACGTCCTGCACCAGCACGCGGCGGATCGGTGTGTCACCGTCGACGAGCTCGCCCAGGAAATCCCAGACCCGCTGGTTCGCCCGACACTCCTCGGGCACCACCAGTGCCATTTCCCCGTGCGGGAGCGTGACGAGCTGGCTGTTGAAGAGGTAGGTGGTCACCGCCTCTTCGACGCTCACGCGTGCTGCCGGCACCTCGACGAGTGCCAGCTCCGCCTCCCCGAATGCGTCCCGCAGTGCGGCGACAAGTCCGGCCCGGTCAGCGAATGCGTCTTCGTGGTAGAGGAGTACGTTCTCGTTACCAACGGCGATGACGTCGTTGTGGAACACGCCCTGATCGATTACCGCCGGATTCTGCTGGGCGAAGACCGTGCGCGCGGGGTCAAGGCCATGCAGACGCGCCACTGCCTCGGACGCCTCGCGGGTCTGTCGTGCCGGATAGCGCGTGGGCGCTGCGCCGCCACCGAAGGCGCGCTTGCCGTAGACGAAGAGCTCGACACCGGCATCGCCATGGCCGGCGCACAGACGCGTGTGATTGGCCGCCCCCTCGTCGCCGAAATGCTCCACCGCCGGTAACGGGTCGTGGTGGGCGAAGTGACGCCCTTGCGGGAAAATCGCGCGCAGCACCCGGGCCGTAGTGGGTGGCTCGATGGCGCGGTGAAACTTGTTCACCAGGTTGGCGGGCGTGAAGTGCACACGGTTGTCGCTGGTATCCGCACCGGGCGAGACCGTCGCCGCGTTGGCGGTCCACATGCTGGAGGCGGAGCTGCAGGCGGTCAGCAACCGCGGCGCATGGTCGGCGGTGGCGGCGAGCACCTGGGCATCACTGCCCTGGAACCCCAGCCGGCGCAGCACATCCACGGCAGGGCGCTCCTGGGGCGGCAGGACTCCCTGAGAGAGCCCCAGATCGTGCAGCGCCTTCATCTTGGCGAGCCCCTGCAGCGCTGCCTGCCGCGGCGAGGCCACGCGGCCCAGGTTACTCTCGGAGGCGACGTTGCCGAACGACAGTCCCGCGTAACTGTGGGTGGGCCCCACGAGGCCATCGAAATTCACCTCGCGTACGCTCACAGGGTCACCCCCGGCGCGAGCTCGTCGGGCATCTCCAGGGTCTGCGCTTCCAGCGAGGCCACCGGATAGGCGCAGTAGTCGGCGGCATAGTAAGCGCTCGGCCGGTGATTGCCGCTCGCGCCCACGCCCCCGAACGGCGCTGCCGAACTCGCGCCGGTGATCTGGCGGTTCCAGTTCACGATACCGGCACGAATGCGCCGCAGGAACTGCTCGAAGTCGTCGCGGCTGCCACCGAGCAGACCCGCGGACAGCCCATAGCGCGTGTCATTGGCGCGATCGATGGCATCGTCCAGACCCGCGTGACGCGCTACCTGGAGGAGAACCAGCTCACCGAGGAGCGCCGCGCCGA
>CAZHBN010000073.1:0-2517 GCA_964530405.1 uncultured Ectothiorhodospiraceae bacterium | reverse complement strand
TCCTCGTCAGGCGGTTCCGGGACGTCGTCGACGTCGACGATCGCGGGCGAGATCAATCCAGTGCCGGCGCGCAGGTGCTGGCTCTCCACCAGCAGCCGCGCGCCCATGCCGGCCAGCCGGGACTGCGCGGCGAGCAGATGCTGCGCTGCCGAGTCGCTGATTACCGGCCCCATGAACGGCGGTTCCGGGTCACGCGGCGTGCCTACCCTCAGCTCCCGTGTCGCCGCCACCAGCCGAGCGAGGATCGCATCCCCGACCTCGCCGCGGGGCAGATACAGCCGGCGGGCGCAGGTGCAGCGCTGGCCCGCCGTGAGAAAGGCCGACTGGATGATCGTATAGACCGCCGCACGGGTATCGACATCCGGCAGTACCACCAACGGATTGTTGCCGCCCATCTCCAGCGCCAGGATCTTCTCGGGCTGCTCGGCGAACTGGCGCTGCAGGAGCCGCCCGGTTGCGGCGCTGCCAGTGAAGTACAGCGCGTCGATGCCGCGCTGGCCGGCCAGCGCCTGCCCGGTGTCACGCCCGCCCTGGACGAGATTGATCACGCCATCCGGCAACCCGGCCTCGCGCCAGATCGACACGGTGTGCTCGGCCACACGCGGGGTGAGCTCGCTGGGTTTGAATACCACCGTGTTGCCGGCGAGCAGCGCGGGCACGATATGGCCATTGGGCAGATGCCCGGGGAAGTTGTAAGGACCGAACACGGCGGCCACCCCGTGCGGCTTGTGCCGCAGCACCGCGCGGCCACCCGCGGCGGTGCTCTCGTGGACGCCCGTACGCTCACGGTAGGCGCGGTCGGAGATGGCGACCTTGCCCACCATGGCGGCGACCTCGGTGCGCGCCTCCCAGAGGGGCTTGCCCGTCTCGAGGGCGATGGTTCCCGCAAGCGCTTCCCGATTGGCATCGAGAGCCTGCTCGAAACGCTGCACCAGCGCCAGTCGCTCATCGTAGGAGCGGGCCGACCAGTGCTCGAAGGCCGTGCGCGCGGCAGTCACGGCATAGGCGACCTGGGCCTCGTCGGCACTGGCCCCCTCCCACACCGGCTCGCCAGTACAGGGATCAGTGGAGACGAACGCCTCGCCGCTCCCCATCTGCCATACGCCGTCGATGAACTGCACTGCGTGATCCATGATGCCTCCGCGAAGAACCCGTTGGATGCCTCGTAGAGCATAGATTCTCGCCAGCAGCATTTTTGCCTGTATTCGCCGGCACAGTGAAATGACCTGCTGCCCTGCCCTCGACCTGCAGCGGCGGATCCGCAACGTGCATCAACGTCGGGCTCACACGTGCGTCCGAATTGAAATAATTGGTACACTCATTAAGGAAACACCGAATGACTCGCGTGGGGCTCGGGGCCGCCGGGGCGCTCGCTGTCCGGGTACTCTGCGCCGCGCCCGCTGCGGGCAACACTGATCGACCTCGAAACGCCGCCATGAGGGTCGGAAACACGCGAGAATCGTCCGGCGTTGCCGGGTCAGACAACCTTGCACGACAGGGGGCGCCGTGATGCCGACGAGCAAGCTGTGGCCTACCGCGGTGCTGGTATGCACCATCGCCGCCGGCACCCACAACGCGGCAGGCGCAGAGCCGCTCGCACCATGGCGCCTGGCACTGGCGGGCGGCGTGGCCACGGACCATTCCATCGAGCAGATACGCGTGTCGCTCCGTCACCGTCTCGGCCCGGGCTGGCAAACCGACACGCTCACCCTGACGCCGCAGTGGGAGCTCGCCGCCGCGCGCTGGGAGCCTTCTGGCGGCAAACGCGGCGATGCCATGGGCAGCGTGAGCCTGCGACTGGTACTGCGCATCGCCAGCGGGGGCCCCTGGTTCGCCGAGGCCGGCACGGGCCCCATGTACATTTCCGACCGCGAGACGGTCGATGGCGAGGATTGGGGACTCCGCCTGGAATTCGACTCACACGTCGGCGTGGGCGCCTACCTGGACAGCGATCGGCAGTGGGCGCTCAGCTACCAGATCCATCATGCCTCCAACGCTTCCCTGGGGGACATCAACCCGGGGGTCGACTACCACCTGCTGGAGCTTGCCTGGGCGTACTGAACCGGCGGGCGTGGCATCCAGGCGGTCGCCTTCGCACGGCCTCTCACCCCGGCGCCTGCCACTGACCAGCGTCGTTGCCGGCGGTTTCGTCGACGCCACCGGCGGCACTGCGAGCATGGCGCGGGGCCCGCGGCCGCAGGTGCGCGAGCCAGCGGCGCTCCAGGCATCGAAAGAGAAAGACGACGGCAAAAGTCAGAATCATGTAGAGCACCGCCGCCGTGATGAATGCCTCGTAGGGACTATAGTAGCGGGCGTTGACGAGCTGCGCGGCGCCGGTGATATCGACCAGGGTGATCACACTTGCCACCGCGCTGCCGTGGAGCATGAAGATCACTTCGTTGCCATAGGCCGGCAACGCACGGCGAAAGGCGTTGGGCAACACTACCCGCCGCAGCATCAGCGCCCGTGACATGCCACACGCCCGCGCTGCCTCGATCTCCCCCCGCGGCGTGTTGG
>CAZHBN010000072.1:0-15620 GCA_964530405.1 uncultured Ectothiorhodospiraceae bacterium | reverse complement strand
TCGCGTTTGTCCGAAAGGAGTTTGACGATGATGATGGTGCTGGAGAAAGTCAGCGCCACCGCCACGTAAAGCGAGGCAATAGCACTGAAGCCGAACCCCAGGGCGATGAAGTAGCCGATTAACGAGGTGAACACGACCTGCCCGAGGCCGGTGGACAGGGCGACGGGGCCGATGGTCCGGATCAGGTGAAGGTCCAGCCGCAGTCCGACGACGAATAGAAGCAGGGTGATGCCGAGCTTCGCCAGCAGGTCGATCTGATCGGTGGCGGTAACCTGCCCGAAGCCTGCCGGGCCGAGAGCGATGCCCACGGCGATAAACGCAACGATCAGGGGCTGGCGCAGGAACAGTCCGATCGCTCCGCTGACGGCGGCGACGGCGAGGATCAGCGAGAATTCGCTAAAGATATCGGTGCCTAGCACTGACCGCTCCCCTTCCGTGCCAATTCAAGCCTACGCGAACGGGCTAACGCTCGGTTCCCTTAGCATAGGCAGGTGTTTGCCGCCTTGGCACGGCTATTACCCGCCGGAGATGACGGGCGCTGCGATATCAGCCGGATATGCCTGCACGCGGTGACAGGGCGAGGGCGGCGCAGATCTGGGTAGCCGGCAGCGGCGGTCGCGCGCAGCGCAAGCCTGGGGCGGGCACAAAAAACCCGCCGTGAGGCGGGTTTTTTCGTGGTTTCGCGAGAGGCCGCTCTTACTTGAGCTTCGCCTCGCGGTAGATCACGTGCTTACGCGCCACCGGGTCGTACTTGCGGAACTCCAGCTTGTGCGGGGTGTTCCGCTTGTTCTTGTCGGTGGTGTAGAAGTGCCCGGTGCCGGCACTGGAGACGAGCTTGATCTTGTCGCGCATGATGCTCTACCTCAGACCTTCTCGCCGCGGGCACGGATATCGCCGAGCACCTCGTCGATGCCCTTCTTGTCGATGATCCGCATGCCCTTGGAAGAAACCCGCAGACGAACGAAGCGCTGCTCGCTTTCCACCCAAAAGCGGTGATACCGCAGGTTGGGCAGGAAGCGGCGCTTGGTCTTGATGTTCGAGTGCGAGACGTTGTTGCCCGTAGCCGGGCGCTTGCCCGTTACCTGGCAGACCTTCGCCATGGGAACTGCCTCCTGAATCGGCGTATCCGTTCGACCCCTGTCGATCCACGTACGAGAAACCTCTGATCAGACCCCTCCGCGGCCGCCCGTCATCCGGAGGCAGGATATGGTGCTGATCAGAGGTTCCTCGAAGACCGGTCTTTATACCAGCGCCTGCGCGCTGCTGCAAGCGCAAGTCGCCGAGTTGTCTTGAATTCGTCGGTCTTGGCACCACTTCTGTTGTTGACGGCGGTGCTGATGGAAGCGCTGATCGGCTCTCGTCGCTGCCGCCATGAAAGCAATGCAGTCGAACGGAGGGTTTGAAGTATGGCGATTCGACGTTACGAGCCCTGGGGCCTGATCAACGAGCTCACGCGTGAGTTGAGCCGTCTCTCCGAGGGGGGCGACGACGCCAGCAGCCTGGCGACCAGTGACTGGACGCCGGCGGTGGACATCCGCGAAGAGCCGAACCGCTATGTCATCGAAGCGGACCTGCCCGGCGTCCGCCCCGAGGACATCGATATACACATGGAAGGTGGGTTGCTGACGATAAGCGGGAGCCGGCAATCCGAGGTGAATGAGTCGGCCGAAGGATACAAGCGTGTCGAACGCGTTGCCGGGTCCTTCTACCGGCGGTTCAGCCTGCCCGACACCGCTGACGCAGAGCGTATCAGCGCTCGCAGCGACCATGGTGTGTTGCAGGTGGTCATTCCGAAGCAGGAGAAGACCCGGCCACGACGCATTCAGGTCGAGGGGTGAGCACGGGGGCGCGGTCGCGCCCCCGCCACGTCCCGGTGTTCGCAGTCCCGACGGGTCAGTACATCAGGGGCCTAGGCTTACATGGAATACAAGGATTACTACCAGACGCTGGGCGTGAACCGTGACGCCACCGCCGACGAGATCAAGCGGGCGTACCGCAAGCTCGCGCGTCGCTATCACCCGGACGTGAGCAGCGAGCCGGACGCCGAGCAGCGCTTCAAGGAAGTCGGCGAGGCGTACGAGGTATTGAGCGACCCCGAAAAGCGCCGCGCCTACGATCAGCTCGGTAGCGGCTGGCATGCAGGTGAGGACTTCCGGCCGCCGCCCGGTTGGGAATTCCGCGGCGCCGAGGCCGGTCACGGCCACTTCGACGAGGATTTCAGCGATTTCTTCGAAGCACTGTTCGGCGGCGGGCACGGTTCCCCGTTCGACAGCCTGTTCGCTCGCCGCGCCGGACGGGCCGGCGCCGGACCGGGGCGTGCGCACGGGTTCGCCGGCGGCGCGCGCCCGCGCGGTGCGGACCAGAGCGCGTCCCTGACCGTGACCCTGGAAGAGGCATACCACGGTGTCACGCGCACCGTGCAGCTCGAGGGCAGTGAGGCCGATGCGGACGGTCGCATGCGCCGTACGCGACGGAGTCTGAGGGTGCGCGTGCCCGCCGGTGTCACCGAGGGGCAGCGCATTCGCCTCGCCGGCCAGGGCGGCTACGGTATGGGTGGCGAGGCGGGCGATCTGTACCTGGAGATCCACATCGCGCCCCATCATTACTTCGAGCTGCGTGGCCGCGACATTCATCTGGAGCTGCCGGTGGCACCCTGGGAGGCGGCGCTCGGTGCACGGCTGAAAGTGCCCACGCTGGACGGGGACGTGGAGATGCGCGTTCCCGCCGGCTCACAGAGCGGCAGGCGCTTGCGCCTGCGCGGTCGCGGGTTGCCGGGGGACCCGCCGGGAGATCAGTACATCTCGTTGCGTATCGTGAACCCGCCCGCCGACGATGAACGGACGCGGGGGTTATTCGAGCGCATGCGTGAGGAGTGCCGTTTCGACCCGCGTGCGGACCTGCGGCGCCGAAGGGGTTGATGGAGCGCATTTTAGGCCGCATGACGGGTGATGGGGGAATCACAGCCACTTTGGGGCCGAATGGCCCGGGAGGAAGTGAGCATGAGCGATCAGACGTCGACCCCGATGAATGAAGGCGCTGGTGACGAGCGCCATCGCACCACCGAGCGCCTGGCCAGCGCTGCCCACGAGACCGTGGACCGACTCGCCGAACGCGGCGGCCACGCCGAGGAGCGTATCCGCGATCGCGGCGCCGACGCGGCCAATCGCGTGCGCGAGGCGCGTCAGCGTGCCCGCAGCGAAGGCGAGGAAGTCTACGAGCAGGTCAATGATTACGTCCGCGCACATCCCTACACGAGTCTGGGGATCGCCGCGGCTGCGGGCTTCATCGTCGGGGCTCTGTTGCGCCGGCGGTGAGCATGAGCGAGGGCGACGGTCGACCTTCCCGCGAAGGTGGGCCATTCACCGAGGCGGCGACGGCGGTCGGTGAAGTCATTGCCGGTTACCGCCGTTTCGCCGCCGATGCCGGTGAGCTCGCCGCGCTGGAGGCACGCCTGGCCGGCCTCGCCGCCGTGCGGATGGTGGGAGCGGGCGTCGCCGGTGCGATACTCGCCACTGCCGCCTGGCTTCTGGCGCAGGCGGCAGTGTTCGTGTGGGTGACAGCCCTCGGAGCTCCGGCACCCTGGGTGCTCGTCGCGCTCGCCGGCGTCAACGTTGCCGGCGTTTGGGGCGTGGGCTGGTACCTGCGTCGGCTGTCGCGCTGGCTCACCTTCGAGAATACGCGGGAGCTGTTGCTGGGAGGAGGCGAGGATGCACGGACTCGAACGGGCAGTGCGTCGTCAGCGCCTGCAACTGAACAGCGACCGTGAGGCGCTCGCCGCTGCGAGGGCGCGCTGTCGCTCCGGGTTGCGGCGGGTGGCCGGGCAGCCGTCGGTCTTGGCTGCCGCGAGCATCGGCGGGTTTCTGCTGGGGATGCGTCGCCCGGCCTGGAAGCGGCGCGACACGCGTTCGTTGGTTGGCTTGGCATTCGCGTTGTGGCGTGCCTGGCTGACCGGGCTGGGGACGGCCAGGGTGCTGTGGCCCTGAGGACGGTGTCCGCCGGGGCGGCGCCCGGCTGCGAGTGAAGTGATTGTACGGTCATGCGGTTGCCTGGTACCGGCAAAGTGCTTAATCTTGGACCGTTTTCCGTGGGGTGGATGAACCGAGGATTGCGGCATGACCGAAGTCAATCTCGAGCGGGCACGTTTCAATATGGTCGAGCAGCAGGTTCGACCCTGGGAGGTGCTCAACGACCGTATCCTGGACGTGCTCGAGGCGCTGCCGCGGGAGGACTTCGTGCCCGCCGAGTACCGCAATCTCGCGTACGCCGATCTGCAGTTGCCGCTGCCCCATGACGAAGTCATGCTCGAGCCCCGGGTGGAGGCCCGCATGCTGCAGGCGCTCGATCCGCAGCCCGGCGAGCGTGCGCTGGAGATCGGCACGGGAACCGGCTATTTCGCTGCCTGCCTGGGGCGGTTGGCCGGTGAGGTCACCAGCGTGGACATACACGAGAGCTTCCGCGAGCTCGCCGCGGAGCACCTCGCCAGCCGCGGGGTCGAGAACGTCCGCCTCGAGGTCGGCGATGCCGCGGCAGGATGGGACGACGGCCACCGTTATGACGTCATCGCCGTCACCGGCTCCCTGCCCGAGTTGCACGAGGGGTTTCACCGGACGCTTGCCATCGGCGGGCGGCTCATCGTCGTGGTCGGCCAGCCGCCGATCATGGAAGCGTTGCTCATCACGCGGGTGGCGGATGACCAGTGGGCCACGGAAAGCCTGTTCGACACCAGCATCCCGCCGCTTCGCGGCGCCCGGGCCACGCCCCGGTTCGAGCTCTAGGGTGGTATCCGGTACGGCATGGAATCACTAGACGCGCCGGCGCTGGCGGATCGCCTGGAGGCGGAGCCGAACCTGCAGCTCGTCGACGTTCGCGAGCGCTGGGAAGTCGATACCGCGGCCATCGCCGGTACCCGTCACATTCCCCTCGCCGAGTTGCCGCAGCGCGTCGCGGAGCTCGATCCGCGGCGCCCCACGGCGGTGATCTGCCATCACGGCGTGCGCAGCGCCATGGCCGGGCAGTGGCTCGAACGGGCCGGATTCGACGAGATCATCAATCTTAGTGGCGGCATCGATGCATGGTCGCAGCATGTGGATGCGACCGTGCCACGCTACTGAAGGGAGTCCAGTGGATGAGGAAACGTATCGTGCTCACCGCGGTTCTGGCTGCGGCGTCGTTGCCGGCGGTGGCTGCCGAGGACCTGCTCGATGCCTACCGCCAGGCCCGCGACAGTGACCCGACGTTCCAGCAGGCCCAGGCCGAGCTCAATACCGCCCGCGAAGCGTTGCCACAGGCACGGGCCGGCATTCTGCCTGAGGTCGGCGCCAACGCTTCGGCACAGCGTATCTACCAGGATGTCGACCCGGACGGGGCGCCGTCCATGAACGAGAGCTTCAATTCCGTGAGCTACGGAGTGGAGCTGCGTCAGCCGGTGTTCCGTTACGACGCCTTCCAGCAGCTCGACGTGGCGGAGGCGACGGTAGCCCAGGCGACAGCGCGCTTCGCCAGTGCCGAGCAGGCACTGATGACGCGAGTCGCGGAGCGCTATTTCGGCGTGCTCGATGCCCAGGTCGCGTTGCAGGCGGCCCAGGCCCAGCTCAAGGCGATCAACCGCCAGCTCGAGCAGGCCCGCGAGCGCTTCGATGTCGGGCTCATCGCGCGCACCGACGTTGAAGAGGCGAAGGCGCGCTACGATACCGCGCGCGCCGGCGTGATCCAGGCCGAGAACGCCCTGGAAAGCGCGCTCGCGAGCCTTCGCGAGGTGACCGGTGCCAGCTACGAGGAGCTCGCTCGCGTGCGCGAAGGGATCGAGCTCACCGCGCCCACGCCGGCGGAAGAGAATGCATGGCGGCAACGCGCGGAGGAGCAGAACTGGGATCTGACCGCGGCCCGCCGGTCGGCGGAAGCGGCCATGGAGCGCGTGGATGTCGCCCGTGGCGGTCACTATCCCCAGGTCGATGCCGTGGCGAGCTACGGAGGTAGCCACGCCAGCGGCGGTGTTGGTTCCTCGGGAGTCTCCGGCGGTTCGGACAGCCAGGAGCTCGCGGCCGGGCTGGAGCTGACCGTACCGCTTTACACCGGCGGAGAAACCAGCTCGCGGGTGCGCGAGACGCAGTCCCAGTACACCGAGGCACGGGCTGCGCTGGAGGCTACCCGGCGCAGCGTTACCCGTGCTGCGGCCGACGCCTACCGCGGCGTGCAGACGGCGTTGCAGCGTGTGCAGGCGCTGGATCAGGCGCGTACTTCGAACCGCACGGCGCTGTCCGCCACCGAAGCCGGCTTCGAAGTGGGCACGCGTACCATCGTGGACGTGCTCGACGCCCAGCAGCGGCTCTTCGAGGCCGAACGCGATTATCAGCAAGCACGGCACGGTTACCTGCTCAACACGCTACGGCTTCAGGAGACCGTCGGTAGCCTGGGCGAGGACGACCTCGCCGCGATCAACCGGCTGCTCGCCGAGGCGGCGGGGCCCTACGTGAGCGTCGAAGCTATCGACTCCGAAGAAGACGAGTCGCCGTCGCAGTGACTCGCTCCAGCGCACCGCGGTTGGCCGCCATCACGGCCGCCGCGGCTGTGCCCATGCCGGTCCGTATCTGAGGGTCGGTGAACAGCGCCTGGACCGCCGCCGCGAGTGTCCCGCCGTCGCTGACGAAGCGCGCCGCACCCGCCGATTCCAGCATCCTGAAGATCTCGCTGAAATTGTGCACCGCCGGGCCACTGAGCACGGGCAGGGCGAGTGCGGCCGGTTCCAGGGGATTGTGCCCGCCCACATCCACCAGGCTCCCCCCCATGAAAGCCAGGTCGCCGGCGGCCAGCAGCGCGGGGAGCTCCCCCATTGTGTCGCCGATGAGCACCTCGGCGAGCCCGAGCTCGGCCTGTGTGGCGGCCGAGCGGCGGGCGATACGAAAGCCTGCCGCCTGTGCCTGGCGGGCGACGGCATCGAACCGCTCCGGGTGGCGGGGCACCAGAATCAAAGTCGCGTCCGCGAAGTGTTGCCGTAGTGTGCGGTGTGCATCGAGCACCGCGGCGTCCTCGCCTTCGTGGGTGCTTGCCGCGACCCAGACAGGGCGCGTGCCGAGCCCCTCACGAAGTGTTCGCCCCGCCTCGCGATGGGCGTCGCTCACGTCCTGGTCGAACTTGAGGCTACCGGTAACCGCGATACGTTCGGGTGGCGCTCCGAGCGTGCGCAGCCGCGCGGCGTCGGCTTCGGTCTGTGCGGCGATGGCGGCGAAGCGACGAAGCGCCGTGGCAGTGAGCTTCGGTATCCGCGCATACCCCGCTGCCGAGCGCGCCGACAGGCGGGCGTTGGCCAGCATGATCGGCACGCGGCGCTGCTCGGCGGCGGCGAGCAGGTTCGGCCAGATCTCGGTCTCCATGATGATCCCGAGGGCCGGTTGGGTGCGGTCGAGGAATCGGCATACCGCCCCGGGAACGTCGTAGGGCAGGTAGCAGTGGTGGACACGGTCGCCGAATAGTGCGCGGACGCGCGCGGAGCCGGTAGGGGTCGTGGATGTCACGAGCATGGGCCGGTCACGGTGCTCGTGCATGAGCCGTTCGATCAGCCCGCGTGCGGCGATGGTCTCGCCCACCGACACGGCATGCACCCAGATGCATTCACCGGGCAGGGGCGGGACATAGCCGAGTCGTTCGCCCCAGCGTGCCCGGTAACCGGGCGCCCGGCGCGCGCGCCAGAGCAGGCGCGCGAACAGCAACGGTGTCGCCAGGCGCAGGGCCGCTGTGTAGGGTGTGCGTGGATCCATCGCCGCGCACACTAGCATAGCGGTGCGCTACCGGCCGTCTGGTACACTATGCCGCTTGTCTCATCCACGCGTGTCGTCCATGGATCGCAAGCTGCTCGCGCCGCGTTACTGGCTGACCTGGTTGGGTATCGGGGTATTGTGGGGCGCTGCCCGCCTGCCGTATCGCTGGGCCATGGCCGTAGGGGATGGACTCGGGTGGCTCGCCTGGCACCTCATTCCCTATCGCCGCCATATCGTCGAGACCAATCTGCGGCTGTGTTTTCCCGAGTGGTCCGGCGCCGAGCGCAAGGCCCTGGCGAGGCGGAACTTTCGCCGCACCGGACGCGGGCTGGTGGAGCTGGCGCTGGCGTGGTGGGCGCCCGACCGCCGCATCGCCGAGCTAGGGCATGTGGAAGGCGCCGAGCACGTGCAACGCGCCCTGGACGAAGGGCGTGGCGTCATCCTGGTCAGCGCGCACTTCATTCCGCTGGACATTTCCGGGCGCGTCCTGGCCAGGGCGTTCCCCTTCCAGGTGATCTACCGGCAGAATCGCAATGCGGTGATCGAACATTTCATGGGCGAGAACCGGCGGCGTCACCTCGAGTACGCCTTTGACCGTCGCGACATGCGTGCGCTGGTGCGTGCGCTGCGTGCGCGGCGGGTGGTGTGGTATCCGCCGGATCAGGATTACGGTCGGCGCCATGCCGTGTTCGCACCGTTTTTCGGCGTGCCGGCGGCCACGATCACCATGACTTCGCGTCTGGCGCGGCTTTCCGGCGCTGCGGTGATCCCCTGTTACGGGCTCGCTCGCGAGGATGGCACCGGCTACGTGGTAAAGCTCGGGGCACCGCTGGAGGGCTTTCCCAGTGGCGATGACGTCGCCGACGCGAAGCGGCTGAATGCATCCCTGGAGGCAGAGGTGCGTCGTCACCCGGATCAGTACTATTGGGTGCATCGGCGCTTCAAGACGCGTCCGGCGGGGGAGACGCGACCCTATACCCGGACGCGGCGCAGACGCAGGAAACGCTCATGAGGATACCCGAGTTCGACAATGTGGCCCTGCTCGTAGCCGGTGACGTCATGCTGGATCGTTACTGGCACGGCGACACTGCGCGCATTTCGCCGGAGGCGCCGGTTCCGGTGGTGCGCGTCGGGGAAACGAGCGATCGCCCCGGTGGCGCCGCGAACGTGGCGCGCGGTGTCTCCGCCCTGGGGGGGCGGGCCCGCCTGGTCGCCCCGGTTGGTGACGACGAGGCTGCTGGAGCGCTCGGCCGGGCGTTGGTGGGCGATGGCGTCGAGTGCCGTTGGCAGCGTCATCCGGCGATGCGAACGATCACCAAGCTGCGCGTGGTCAGTCAGCATCAGCAGATGATCCGCCTGGATTTCGAGGATGCCGCCGAGCGTGTGCCGGCGTTGTCCCCCGCCGCCATCGAGTCGGCACTCGACGGCATGGATGCCCTCATTCTCTCCGACTACGCGAAGGGGGCCCTCGGCGACCCCGGGCCGTTGATTGCGGCAGCCCGTTCCCGTGGCCTGCCCGTGCTCGTCGACCCGAAGCGGGCGGATCTCCAGGCCTATCGGGGCGCGACGGTGATCACGCCGAACCGCTCGGAGTTCGAGCGGGTGGTAGGGGCATGTGCCGATGAGGCGACACTTCAGGCTCGTGGTGCCGCGCTCGTCGAGCAGCTGGAGGTGGACGCGTTGCTGGTCACCCGGGGCGAGGAGGGCATGACGCTGGTGCGGCGCGGCGCCGAACCGGTGCACATTCCGGCCCAGGCGCAGGAGGTCTTCGATGTCACCGGTGCCGGTGACACGGTCATCGCGGTATTCGCCGCCGCGCTCGCCGCTGGCGATGATCTCACCCAGGCGGCGGCTGTCGCCAATCTCGCTGCCGGTGTGGTCGTGGGGAAGCTGGGTACCGCCACCGCGAACGCGGCGGAGCTTCGCAGCGCCGCGCGGCGCTGGCAGCCCGGTGGGGGGCGTCACGATGTGCTCGGCGAGGCAGAGTTGCGCGAACGGGTCGCCGCTGCCCGCGCGCGGCAGGAAGTCGTGGTCATGACCAATGGCTGTTTCGATATTCTCCATCCCGGCCATGTCGCCTGCCTGGAACAGGCGCGAGCCCTCGGTGACCGCCTCGTGGTGGCGGTGAACGACGACGCTTCCGTGCGCCGGCTCAAGGGCGATGCACGGCCGGTGAACCCGTTGGCTCACCGCATGGCGGTGCTCGCCGGGCTGGCGAGCGTGGACTGGGTCGTGCCGTTTGCCGAGGATACCCCTGCGCGCGTTATCGAGGCGGTGTCACCGGACGTGCTGGTCAAGGGGGGCGACTATCGCGTCGAGGACGTGGCCGGGCACGAGCACGTGCTCGCCGGCGGCGGCGAGGTTCGTATTCTGCCGCTGGTGGAGGGCTACTCCACCTCCGGCATCGTGGAACGGCTGGTGCGGGACTGACGCATGGCAATACCGCACGCAAGCTTAGTAAACTCCGCGCCGTGCCTTCACGCCACGCCCCAGGGATGAGCGATTCGATGCCGCCTGCCGAACCGCCGGTCTCCGTGTTGATGTATCACCAGGTGGGGCCGTTCGCCTCGCCCAAGCTGCACCGGGCAGGCTACTGCCATGTGCGCCGGTTCCGCGCCCAGATGGCCTGGCTGCGCCGGTTCCGCTACAACGTCATCGGCCTCGACCATCTGCTCGACGGCCTCTACGGGGATGCGACCCTGCCGCCCCGGGCGGTGGTGCTCACCTTCGACGACGGTTACGAGAATTTCCGCGAACATGCCTGGCCGGTGTTGCGGCGCCACGGCTTTCCCGCGACGGTCTTCGTGGTCGCCAATCATATCGGCGGGCGGGCGGAGTGGCTCGGTGACGGGCAGGCGAAGGCGCCGCTCATGGATGCGGATACTCTGCGCTCGTTGAGTGCGGAGGGCGTGTCGTTCGGTTCCCACACCCTGAGCCACCCGCGCCTCTCCCGACTGGACGAGGCCACTCAGCGGCGGGAGATCCACGAGAGCAAGGTTCGCCTGGAGGCGCTGCTCGGCGTGCCGGTGCGTCATTTCTGCTATCCCTACGGCGACTACGACGCCCGCAGCCGGGCGCTCGTCGCCGAAGCCGGCTATGCCAGCGGGCTTACCTGTATCCGTGGTGCCGCGAACACCGCCGATGGCGCGCATGAGATCCCCCGCAAGGCGATTTCCTACGGGGACAACCTCGTCGGTTTTCTCTGGAAGCTGCACTGCAAGCATGCACGCAAGGACCGCCCCCGCGGTGCCCGGGTCGCATGAAAAGCGTGCACGTGCTCGGCAGCCGGCAGTTCGGGGGGGCGGACCGCTTCTACGTGCGTTTGATCGAGGCCCTCAATGCCGCTGGCCACGAGGCGGTGGCCGTCAATCGGCCCGGCAGTCCGGTGGCGCGCGCGCTCGCGGCATCGGGCGTGCGTCAGTACCACCTGCCGTTCGCGAACAAATGGGACGCCGGTACCGTGGCGCGTTTGCGCCGGCTGTTACGCCGGGAGCGACCCGATGCGGTGCAGACGTACATGGGGCGGGCGACGCGACTGACCCGGGTCCCGGCCCGCCTTGGGGCCTCCCACATCGCACGCCTCGGCGGATACTACAAGCTCGACGGGTATTACCGTCATTGCGATGCCTGGGTGGGCAACACACGCGGTGTCTGCGATTACCTGGTGCGCGAGGGGCTGCCCGCTGGGCGCGTCTTCCACATCGGCAATTTCGTGCCGCCGCCGCGAACCGTGACGGCGGGCGAGCGGGCGGCGCTGCGCCTGCGCCTCGGCCTCCCCGATGAGGCCCGGGTGGTGTTCACCCTGGGGCGGTTCATCGATATCAAGGGTTTCGACGACCTCCTGCGGGCTTTCGCGCGCCTGCCCGCCGAGCACGATGGCAGGCCACTGCATCTCATCATCGTCGGTGACGGACCGCTCGCCGGTGATCTGCGGGCGCTCGCTGCCGAGCTGGGCGTGGCGCCGCGCGTGCACTGGCCCGGCTGGCAGGACGACCCCGACCCCTGGTTCGCCCTCGGTGACGTTCTCGTCTGTCCGTCGCGCCACGAGACGCTGGGCAACGTCATCCTGGAAGGCTGGAATCATGGACTGCCGGTGGCCAGTACACGTACGCCCGGGGCGAACGAGATCGTTCGCGACGCGGAAAACGGTCTGCTGGCACCCTGTGAGGATCCGGCGGGGCTGGCGGCAGTGCTCGCCGAGTCGCTGGCCCTCGACGACGGTCAGCGCGCATCGCTGGTTGCCGCCGGGCGCGAGACACTGGAGCGTGAGCACGGCGAGGCCGCTGTCGTCGATGGCTACCTGCGCCTCTACGAACGCCTGCGCAACGACCGCCACCGGGAGGCCGGCTGATGCGCCGCATCCTGGTGATCCGGCTTTCGGCGCTCGGTGATATCGTCATGGCATCCGGGTTGATTCCGGCGTTGCGTACCCGGTGGCCGGACGCCCATATCGCCTGGCTCGCCGAGCCCGCCGGCGCCAGCCTGCTACAGGCCAATCCGCGTCTTGACGAGGTCCTGGTCTGGCCGCGCGGTGAGTGGCGGCGGCTGCGCGGTGAGCATCGTTACCGCGAGCTCGTGGGCTCGGTGAGAGCGTTCGTGCGCGAGCTGCGCGCGCGTGAGTTCGACCTGGTGCTGGACACCCAGGGGTTGCTCAAGAGCGGACTGTGGGCGCGTATCACCGGTGCGGGTGAACGTATCGGCATTGCCTCGCGTGAAGGTAGCGAACGGTTGATGACCCGTGTTCTCACGCCTGCCCGCGACGATCAGCGTATCGGTAGCGAGTACCGTGCGCTTGCCGAGCACCTCGGCGTCGATGCACAGCGTTTTCCCATGGATCTCGCACTCGCCGAGAAGGATCGCGCCGCCGCCCGGGATGCTGTCGCCGGTGCGGGGGTGGTTGGCGATCACGTGGTGTTCGCCCCGTTTACGACCCGGCCTCAGAAGCATTGGTTCGAGGACCGCTGGCGTCGCCTGGCAGAGCGACTCTCCGCCGGGGCAGGCGTGACCCCGGTGATTCTCGGCGGAGGCGATGACAGAGAGGCAGCGGCACGGCTGGCCGCCGGCACCCCTGCGGTGAGTCTCGCCGGCGGACTGTCGCTGCGAGCCAGCGCCGCGGTAGTCGCCGGTGCCCGCGCATTGGTGGGCGTGGATACGGCGCTCACCCATATGGGCAGCGCGTTCAACGTGCCCACGGTGGCGTTGTTCGGCTCCACCCGGCCCTACCTGGAGACCGACAGCCCGGTGACCCGGGTGCTTTATGAACCCCTGTGGTGTTCACCGTGCCGGCGCCGTCCGCTGTGTGACGGCGAGTTCAGCTGCATGCGGCTGCATCGCGCCGATGACGTGTACGCGCTGACCCGGTCGCTCATGGAGGCGGCATGACCGTCGTCCACGTGGAAACAGGGATGCACCTCTACGGCGGTGCCCTCCAGGTGCTCTTTCTCCTGCGCGGCGTGCTGGAGCGCCCGGGCCGGCACGTGCTCGTCTGCCCCGCAGGCAGCGAAATCGCCGTGGCCGCCGAGGGCGTTGCCGACCGGGTGGTGGCCATACCGGTGCGTGGTGACCTGGACCTCGGATTCGCACGCCGGCTCGCGCGGGTGCTGCGCGAGGAGTGTGCCGACCTGGTCCACCTCCACAGTCGCCGCGGTGCGGACGTGCTCGGGGGAATCGCCGCCCGTTTAGCCGGAGTGCCGGCGGTGCTCAGCCGGCGCGTGGACAACCCGGAACGCCGCTGGCAAGTCGCGCTGAAGTACCGGCTCTATGCCCACGTTGTGACCATCTCCGAGGGCATACGCCGTGTTCTGCTCGCCGAAGGCGTGCCGCCGGAGAAGGTGACCTGCGTGCCCAGCGCCGTGGATACCGAGCGCTATCGCCCCGGCGGTGACCGCGAGTGGTTCCGGCGCACCTTCGGCCTGGATGCCGACGAGCAGACCGTAGGCATGGTCGCGCAGTTCATCCCACGCAAGGGGCACCGGCTGCTCGTCGAGGCAGCGCCGGCGATTCTCGCCGCGCAGCCGCGCACCCGCTTTCTGCTCTTCGGCCAGGGGCCGGAGGTCGATGCAGTCCGTGCGGCAGTGGCAGAGGCAGGGCTCGCGGAGCGCTTCGTCTTCGCCGGTTTTCGCGATGACCTCGAACAGGTGATGCCCTGCCTCGATGTACTCGCCCATCCTGCCTACATGGAAGGGCTCGGTGTCTCGCTGCTGCAGGCGGCTGCCTGCGAGGTACCCGTGGTCGCCACCCCGGTGGGCGGTATCCCTGAGGTGGTGGCCGATGGCGAGAACGGGCACCTGGTTCCGGTCGGCGATGCGAACGCGTTGGCACGGGCGGTTATCGGCCTGCTCGCCGAACCCGATATGCGGGAACGGCTGGGTGCGGCGGGGCGGGAACGTGTGCTCCGGGCCTTCTCCGTGGAGGCCATGGTGAACGGCAACGAGTCTGTCTGGCGTCGATGCGTGCAGGCGTGAGCGGGCTATGGGGCACAGCGAGTCGGTCGCCGCGCTGGGCGGAGCGCGCGGCACTGGCGCTCGTCGCCGTGTTCGCGTTCAGTGCGACCTACAAGGTGAGCTGGGCCAACTCGGCGCTCGGTCTGCTCCTGATCGCCGCCGTCGTCATGCGCGACGGCCTCCTGCGATATCTCGTCCACACCCTCGCCGGACGGATCACGCTCGCCTACCTTGGCTACATCGGCATCTACGCCGCCGTGTCGGCGACCCTCTCTGGTACGCTCGCGCCGTTCGCCGCCACCGCGCCGTACGTCCAGGGCGGGTTGCTGTCGATACTGGTGCTCGCCTTCTGGTTCGAGCGCCTGCCGTCGGCTGCTGCCTGGACGATCGTCCTCCTGCCTCTGGGGCTCCTTGCCAGGGTGCTGGCGCGCTGGCAGGCCGAGGACGGCTGGGCACTGCTCGCCGGCAGCGAACGGGCGTCGTTCGGCGACTCGGCGGTCAATTTCGCCCTGTGGGCGCTGATCGGGGCGCTGTGTGCGATTCTCGCGGCCTACAGGGTCTCGCAGCAGCCATCGTGGTCGCGGCCGGTACGTCTCGGTGCGGGGGGGGCGCTGCTGGCCCTCGCGGCGGTCACACTGGCCGGCGTGTTCCTGTCGCAGACGCGCGCCGTGTGGCTGCTCGCAATCGTGCTCTTACCCATGCTTGTTGTCGCCCTGCTTCGAGGCGGTACGGCGAACCGTTGCCGCTGGCCGGCGCTCGTCGTCGCCATCCTCGGGCTCGCGGCGGTGCTCATTGGCGCCACCCTGGTGCTGGGGGAGGGCATGCTGGAACGCTGGCGCGGCGAGCACGACGCGCTCGTCAGTGCCTTGGTGGGCGAGTGGCAGGACGTGGATACGCAAACCTCCGTGGGCCAGCGTCTGCATATCTACCAGGTCGGCATCGAGGCGGTGAGCGAACGGCCGTGGCTGGGTCAGGGGCCGGGTACCGACGCTGCCGTCCTCGCGGCGTCGGGTGACGCCGTGGTGGCGCACTATGGCGTCGAGCATCTCCACAACAGTGCCCTGGTGATGTGGGTGGAATACGGGATGCCGGGGCTCGCGTTTTTCGCCGCGTTCTTCCTGGTGCCTGCCTGGTACGCCCGGCGGGCGCTACGGGCCGGAGAACGCGAGGGCTACGCCGTGCTCAGTCTCGTCGTGTTGATTGCCATGTTCGGCGCTTCCATGTCGAACCACGTGCTTGGCGGCTATCGCGCACCGTTCGTGCTCGCGCTTTTCGCCGGTCTCGCCGTCGCCCGCGGCCGGCGTGCTCGGTACTAACCTTTGCGAAAGCATTGCCAGGTTTCAGTGGCCGTGTGCGCCGCTGTGGCAAGGCGCGAGGAGCGTGGTGTAGCGAGGTCTACATGAGCGACGAGCAACGCAGTCCA
>CAZHBN010000071.1:0-15838 GCA_964530405.1 uncultured Ectothiorhodospiraceae bacterium | reverse complement strand
TAACCATTAGGGCTTTCCGGAATATCGAACGCGATCGGGTGCTACCCGAAGCGCACGCAGTAAATGGGTGGCAGGTGGGCGGCGAGCTGTCGCCAGTGCACGCCCTGGTCTTCGGAGAGCCACAGGTTGCCGGTGGTGGAACCGAACGCCAGCACCGCCTCCTCCGGGTGGATATCCATGCCGTGGCGATAGACGAGGTCGTAGGCGTCGCGTTGGGGCAGGCCATCGCGCAGTATCTCGAAGCTGCGTCCGCCATCGCGGGTGCGCGCTACCGCAAGTGCGGCATTGACCGGTATACGGCACTCGTCCTTGACTGCCGGGACGAACCAGGCGCGGTCCGGGTCCCTGGGGTGAGTCGCCACGGCGAAGCCGAAGCTCGAGGGTTCCGCGCCGGTCACCTCCTGCCAGCTTTCCGCGCCGTCGGTGCTGCGGAAGATGCCATTGTGGTGCTGTACCCACAGGGTGTCGGGTGCGGCAGGGCAGTGCACCATGCGGTGCGGGTCCTGGATGCCCGGGTCGTCCGCGCGTCCCGGCGGCATGTACGCGGCACGCATGCCGCTCGCGCATAGCGACCAGCTTTCGCCGAGATCACGGGTCTGCCAGACGCCGCCGCAGGAGACGGCTACAGTCACACGTCGATTGTCGCGGGGGTCGACGCAGATGGAGTGTATGCCGGGCGCATCGTATCCCCCGCCGAACCACTCGGCCCGCTCGGGTCGGTGCCAGAGAGATTCCACGAGCGCCCAGGTATCGCCATCGTCGTCCGAGCGGAAGAGCCCGCCGGGAATGGTGCCGGCCCAGAGCGAGCGGGGGCGGCCGGCACCACCGGTCTCCAGGCTCCAGATCTGTGCGAGCGACCAGTCCGGGCCTTGCGTGTCGTCCGGTTGCGGCGGGTATCGGGGCGTGGCGATCTCGTTCCAGTCGCGGCCGCCGTCACGCGAGCGGTGCAGCTTCACGCCGAAGTGCCCGAGATTCAGCGCCGCGAACAGTGTTTCGCCATCGTCCGCGGGCAGCAGCATGGTGACTGGCTCGCCGAGGAACGCTGTACGGGTGATGTGCCAGTCCGCGTCTTCCTCCAGCATGAACAGGCCCTTGCGGGTACCGACGAACAGTCGTGCGCTCATTGGATTGTCTCCCTTGCTACCCCGTTGCGTTTCGGGGCACTACCCGCGTTCGGTCAGCCCCCCGACAGGGCCTGCATGACCACGACTTCGCTGGTTTCCTCGAGGGGATGGGTCAGTGCTCTGGCTCCGCGGAGGTGGACGTCGTCGACGAATACCGCGATGTGGTGGCGGAGCCGGCCCTGATCGTCCAGAAGGTAGCCGCGCAACGCCGGATCGTCGGTGCAGATCTCGTCGAGTGCCGCACCCACCGTCGCCGCCGTGACCGTCCGGGCAGGCACGTGGAGGTGGCGTTGCAACGTGGGCGTGAACGATACCCTTGGCATGTGGGCCGCCCCGGCTGATGGAACTTCACGAACTATAGGGCAACACCCGGAGTCCGTCAGCGTCGTTCAGTCCATTGGACAGCGATCCATTTGACAGTCAACCGCTGCTTTCTAGACTCCTGATTAATATGGTCTCTCCGTGCCCTCTAGGAGGGGGATGGCCATGACAGACGATCGCCGAAGGTACCAGCCGTCATCTTGCCGGGCTGCCGGCGCATTCGTGGCGGGTGTCGCCGCCGTCGCACTCGCGTTGTCCGGGACCGCCTGGGCCCAGGAAGAGGCAGCGCCCGGTAACCCCGTTTTCGAGACCACCTACGGGGAGATGACTTTCCCCGAGTCGTTCCCCGACGGGACTTCCATCAGCATCACCCAGTGGAGTCATTTCGTCCCGCGGTATGACGAATGGTTCCGTGCGTATGCCGAGCGCTGGGGCGAGGCGCACAACGTCGACGTCACGGTGAACATGATCAATATCGCGGACCTGGCGTCGACGCTGTCAGCGTCGATCTCCGCCGGCGAGGGGGCGACGCTGTTCGAGATGGTCGCTCCGCCGACCGCGTTCATCGACGGGCTGCAGCCGCTGGACGACGTCAATGAGGCGGCCACGGCAGCGTTCGGTGAGCAGCCCGTGGGGACCTGCGAGCGCTCCAGCTACCTGCCTGCGAAGGATATGTGGTACGGCTTCTGTCACGGGTGGGTGCCGGACCCCGGTGACTACCGTCGCTCGCTGTGGGCGGATGCCGGTTACCCGGATGGCCCGGAGACCTACGCCGATCTGCTCGACGGCGGCAGCAAGATCTTCGAGGAAACCGGTATCCCGGTGGCCGTGGGCCTGTCGCCGGAGATCGACTCGGAATTCTGGGCGCGGGCGCTGATCTGGTCCCACGGTGGCTCGATCCAGGACGAGGACGGCAACGTCGTGTTCGACTCGCCCGAGGTCCTGGAGGCCGTGCGTTTCCTCAAGCAACTGTTCGACAATGCCATGACACCGGAGGTGTTCGCCTGGAACGCCGCGTCCAACAATCAGACGTTCATCGGCGGCCAGGCGTCGTACATTCAGAATTCCATCTCGTTCTACCGCAGTGCCCAGGAGACGGCGCCCGAGGTGGCCGCCGACACGGGATTCCGGCCGGGGCTCAAGGGCCCGCGGGGTGACGTGAAGATGCCGGCGCACGTGTGGTTCATCTACACGATGCCTTCCTATGTCACCGACGAGGACAAGATCCGCGCGGCGAAGAAATTCATGCTGGATCTCGAGGGCAACTACGCGCTGGCGAGTTTCTACGCGAAGTTCTACAACTTCCCGGCCTACCCGTCGCGCTCGCCGGAGCTCTTCGCCGAGGACGGATGGCTGGCCGCCGACCCGTGGGGGGCGGAGCCACCGGACAAGCTCTCGTTGCTGCGCACCGCCGACGAATGGACGGCGTGGCTCGGCTACCCCGGCTACGCGAATCCGGCGGTGAGCGAGGTGTACCAGTCCCACCTGGTCTCGAGCATGATGGCCGACGTCGCGCGCGGGGTGAAGTCGCCCGAGCAGGCGCTCGAGGATACGACGGCCGAGATCAAGGCGATTTTCGACAAATGGCGTGAGCGGGGCTTTGTCGGTGGCGGCGGGGGCGAATGAGCTGCCGCCGCTGCGGATGTCCGTGACGTGAAGCCGGTCCGCGGTGTGGCCGGAACCGAGGTCCTATGGCGGTCCTGCAGACGCGTGCACTGAAGAAGTTCTACGGCGCCATTCGGGCCGTCGACGGCATCGACCTGGAAACCGAGGATGGCGAGTTGCTCGCCATCCTCGGACCCTCCGGCTCCGGCAAGAGCACACTGATGCGCATGGTTGCCGGACTCGAGGAACCCTCGTCGGGAGACATTCTGGTCGACGGTGTGACCGTCGTCGGCATACCTCCCAAGCGTCGCAATGTCGCGATGGTTTTTCAGAGCTTCGCGCTCTACCCGAACATGAGCGTACGGGAGAACATCCGTTTCCCGCTCGCCGCACGCAAAGTGCCGCAGGAAGAACAGCGCCGCAAGCTCGACTGGGTAGTCCGGATTCTCGAGATCGAGGATCTGCTCAACCGGCGGCCGACGCGCCTTTCCGGAGGCCAGAGTCAGCGCGTGGCGCTGGCACGGGCGCTGGTGCGTGACCCGCAGCTGTTTCTCTTCGACGAGCCGTTGAGCTCGCTCGATGCCCAGATTCGCAGTCAGGCCCGCGGTGAGTTGCGCGAGCTCCACGACCGCACCCGCATCACCACCTTGTACGTCACGCACGACCAGCTCGAGGCCCTGGGCCTGGCGGACCGCGTGGCCGTCGTTCACGAGGGGAGGGTGCAGCAGATCGGTACGCCACGCGAGCTCTATCACGATCCGAGCAACCTTTTCGTCGCGGGGTTCATTGGTGACCCGCCTATGAACAGGCTGGAAACCGAGGATGTCGTCATCGGCTTTCGCCCGGAGCACCTGCTGCCCGAGGCGGATGCACCCCACGGTGATCACGCGTTGACGCTGGACATGGAGGTGGAGCACCTGGAGTTCCTCGGCGCGGAATGGCTGGTCTATGGTGTCGTGCGTGGTGGCGTGCCGATGGGCGGGCGTCCGCCACGGGTGATCGGGCGGCTGCGCCAGGCCGAGCCCCCGGCGTTCGGTACCGGGGCGCGCAAACCGTTCGTGATCTGCCGCAGTGACGCCTGTTACTTCGACGTCCGCAGCGGCCAGCGGACCTCCGCCCCGAAGGTGGCGGTGGCATGAGCACCCGGGACGTCGTCGAGCGCCGCGGCACCGGGCCGGTCGTCACACCCCGACGGCCCATTGCGGACTTGCTGGAGCGTCCAGGGGTGCTTGGCGCACTGATGCTCGCCCCGGCGGTGATCTACGTCGTCGCCTTCGTCGCCGTGCCGTTTTTCTACGCCATCGCGCTGAGCATGAGTGACGCGACCGTCGGCGACCCGAGTATCGACGCGTTCGTCGGCCTGCAGAACTTCACGGAAGTCATCCGCCAGGAAGCGTTCGTCACCGCGCTACGCAACAGCGTGATCGTCACGTTCGCCACGGTAGCCGTGTTGCTGGTGCTCGCAACCACGGCGGTGGAGCTGCTCGCCAGGGAATTTCGCGGCAAACGCCTGGTGCAGGTACTGTTCATCATGCCCTGGGCGATGCCGGTCGCGCTCGCCGCGATCACCTGGTTGTGGCTGCTCGACTCCCAGTTCAGCCCCATCGACTGGTTGCTGGTGCAGCTCGGTATTCTCGGCCCGGGCGGGCCCCTGGGGCCCGCCCGGCATCTTTACTACTTAGGTCGGGAATGGCTCGGGATGGGCAGCGTGGTGTTCGTGGAAGTGTGGCGCACGCTTCCACTCGCCACGATTATCGTCCTGGCCGGGCGGCTGTCGATTCCGCCAGAGCGATTGCAGCAGGCTCAGATCGACGGCGCCGGATTCTTCCGCATCCTGTTCCGCATCATCATCCCGGCCCTCGCCCCGGTGCTCATCGTGGCCGTGCTGTTCACTGCGCTGCTGGTTATCGGCGAGATGTCGGTGGTGGCACTGCTCACCCGCGGCGGACCGGGGCATGCCACCCAGATTCTGCCGTACTGGGCCTTCCTGAAAGGTATCGAGAGCGGCGATCTCGGTCAGGGCGCAGCGGTGGCGTTGTTCCTGTTCCCGGTGCTGCTCGCCGCGGCGATCTTCGCCCTGCGTTACGCCTACCGGCTTCGCAGTGATTGAGGGGAGGCATCATGAGGACGCAGGTGCGCAAGGCCGGTTTCTACCTCGCGATCGTGCTGCTGGTGCTGTTCTCCACGCTGCCCATTGGCTACGCAGTGCTCACCATCTTCAAGCGCGAGTCGGAGCTCTACAACCCCCAGAGCAACCCGTTCTGGTACGGCGATGCGCCAACCGTCGACCACCTGGTGTTCCTCTTCACCCAGACGCAGTTTCCGACCTTCCTGCTCAATTCCCTGATCATCGGCCTGTGCGTGGTGGCGATTACCGTTGCGTTCGCCGTACCGGCGGCCTATGCGCTGGCCCGACTGACCGGAGCCTGGGGCGAGCACTCGGGCATGGCGATATTCCTGGTCTACCTGATTCCGCCCACGCTGCTGTTCATACCGCTGTTTCGCATCGTGGTGTGGCTGGGGCTGGCCAATTCCATCTGGTCCCTGGTGCTGGTGCTGCCGACCATCACCATTCCCTTCTGTACGTGGCTGCTGCTGGGGTTCTTCCGCTCGGTGCCGCGGGAGCTCGACGAAGCGGCGTTACTGGACGGCTGCTCGCGTTTCGCCGCTTTCCGCAAGGTCGTGCTGCCCCAGGCTCTGCCAGGCATCGGTGCGGTCATTGTCTTCGCGTTTTCGCTGGCACAGTCGAACTACATCTATTCGGTAACCTTCGTGACCGAGAGTGCGGGGCGGAACGTCAGTGCCGGTGTGCCCACCGAGCTGATTCGCGGCGACGTCTACTTCTGGCCGTCGCTGATGGCGGCAACGTCCGTGGTGGCGATTCCGTTGGGCATTGCCTACGGGTTGCTGTTCGACCATCTGGTGCGGGGCTTTCAGAGCGCGGAATCGGTGGGGAATGAGTAAGAAGTAGGAAGTGGCAGGTGGCAAGTTCAAAGTTCAAAGAGGGGGGCCGTGCCGAACGGGCAAACCGGCTGTTTCGCAGTCCCGGATTTCGCGTTCCGCGTACGCGAAACGCACGCGGAGCCGTGAAGGCGAACACTTGTCACTTGAGGCTTTCGACTTTCGGCTGGAACCCGGAACCCGGAACCCGGAACCCGGAACCTCAGTCGTAGGTCGGCGAGCGCGCAGCGCTGGCCGACGTGCCGACTGAAACGAGCGGTTGTGCGTTTCGGGTTTTGTTGTGCGCCCACCCGGGCGTCGAAGGGCGTACTTGCCGCTTGAAACCTTCGACTTTTGACTCGATTACCAAAACCTCAGGCTGCTCGGCGTGCCCAGCGCAGGTATCCGAGAATACTCCAGTCGAGCCCTGTGGGACGGGGCTTGTGGTGACGCTTTACGTCCTTGCCGGCGAATTCGTAGGCGCGGATGAACGCTTCGGTAAGCAGATGTCCGTCGATCATGTCAGTCACCTCCCGTGACGCGGAAAATCATTCTATTTGCCGCGTACTATAGACACTTCGACGTCTGGATGCTGCTACGCAACATCATAGCTTTGGTGACTGTCAGGCAAAAATCGCCCGGAGCGGAGCGTTGGATTTAATCCAGACGCTCGACGTCGAAGGTGTCGACGGGGGCAAGCAGGCGCGCGCCGTCACTCACCAGCGCCATCTCCTCGCGGTCGAGCTCGTGGGTACGGACGAGGATGGCGTGGAGCCCGGCGACGGCGCGTTCCATTGCCTCCGCCAGGGGCAGCCCGTGCAGCCGATGGGCAGTGAGCAGCGCCGTAAAGACGTCGCCGGTTCCAACGGGCCGTACCGGAATGTGAGGTACCGGCACGCACCAGGCCGCCTCCGCGGTCACCGCCAGGGTCGCGACGGCCGCGTTGGCCGCAGGCAGCCCCGTGACCACTACCTCGGAGGGGCCGCCGTCGCCGATGAGCGTTCTGGCCGCCGGGATCGCGGTTTCCACATCCGGCAGCTCGATGTCGAGAAGCTCCGAGAGCTCGAAACGGTTCGGCGTGATCAGGTCCGCGGCGGGTACCAGCGTGTCACGCAACGCCGCGAGTACCCTGTCGTCGAGTACCCGACCGACGTCCTCGTCCCCGAGCACCGGGTCGCAGATGATCGGGCATTCCCGGTGACCGTGCCGCAACGTGGCGAGCGCTTCGGCCACTGCGGCGGCGATCGCGCCGTCACCGAGGAAACCGGTGATCACTGCATCCGGCCGTCCGATGCGTTCCAGTGCCGTCGCGATATGCGCCGCGACGGCATCGGGCGGCATGGGGCCACCCGCCGTGTCCGGATAGTGGGGGTTGTTGGTGAGCAGGACGGTGGGCACCGCGCTGACGTCGATGCCGGCACGTTGCAGGGCCGGCACCGCGGCGCTGTTACCTGCGTAACCGTAGACGAGCTGGGACTGGATGCTTAATACGTGCACTTGCTCTCCGCAACGGACGCTGGCCGATGGACGAACAAGCCACGATAGAGCAGATGCTGGCCCCAGACCAGCGCTGGGCGGGCCTACTGGGTGCTAGCGACGGATTCCCGCGCCGGCTCGTGTCGCGGACAGTCGACCTGCAGCTCGCGCTCGTTCAGGGGACATTCGTAGGCGGTGCAGTAGTGCGGTGCCCCGCGGTTGCCGTGGCGAAGGTGCGTACAGGTCGGACACATGCGTGCCGGCGGCAGCATGCCGGTGGCTTCCAGCCTGGTGGCGAGCTCCAGGAGTCCGGAAAAGAGGCTCGTCTGCGTCGCGGCGGGCAGCGCCACTGCCGCCTGGCCGAGGAATGCGCCTGCGTGCGCCACGGCGCGTACCGCATCGTGGCCTTCCGAGGTGAGTCGCAGCTCCACGGCGCGCCGGTCAACGGTCGACGGCGCGCGGGTGATGAGGCACTTGCGTTCGAGGGTGGCGATGGTATCGCTGGCGGTCGCGGGGCTGACACCGAGTTCCCGGGCGACGTCACTGATACGCACGCGGGCGGGCTCGCGCTGGGCGAGCAGGTGCAGCGCGTGCGCCTGGGTGGGGGTCAGCCCCCGGGGGCGCGCGGCCTGCCACTCGTGGCTGCGCAGCGCGTTGGCGAGGCGGGCGATGATTGCCGTGACGCCGTCGGCGAGGTTGTCATGTGTCGAGTCGGGTGACGTGGGCATGAGCGTTCCGCGGTTGTGGCCGGCGCGCCGGGCCGGTGTGAAATTGGCCGCGAATCCAAAGCAATATCGGTGCCAGCGTTTTCAAGTTATTGTTCGGGCAACGTAGTGCCCGTTTTTCGAGGGTGACGGTGCTGCCGTGCCATCCGTATTGTGTCGGCGATAGGCGACGCGGGCTCGCGCCACGGTCGGCTCGGCATGGTAGCGCAAGCGCCTGCGCGACTGTCGCCGATTGCCGACAGCGGGTTACGGATTAGTGTCCTGGAACACGCATTCGCGTTGCAGGGCACTAGCGCTGACAGCGGGGGCAGAAGGCGGTGGTGCGCTGACCGATCAGGCGGGCGCGTAACGTGCCGCCGCATCGGCGACACGGTGCGCCGGCGCGTCCGTAAACATCGAGGCGTTGGCTGAAATAGCCGGGTCGGCCATTGACGTCACTGAAATCCCGCAAGGTCGTACCGCCGGCCTCGATAGCTGCCTCCAGCACGGCCACCACCGCCTCGCCGAGTGCGTGATAGCGTTTGCGGGCGATGCGACCGGCGGGTCGGCCAGGGTGGATGCCGGCGAGGTGGAGTGCTTCCGTTGCGTAGATGTTGCCAACGCCCACCACGGTGCGGTTGTCCATCAGGAAGCTTTTCACCGGTGCCCGCCGCCCGCGGGCGCGCTCATAGAGCCAGTCACCGTCAAAGTCCGCGCCGAGGGGCTCGGGCCCGAGTCCTGCGAGCAAGGGGTGTTGCGCCACCGGCGCGGCGGCATGGTGGAGGCTGCCGAAACGGCGGGGGTCATTGAATCTCAGCACTGCGCCTTCGGTAAAGGCGAGGTCCACATGGTCATGGGGCTGAGGCGCAGTGTCGCGGGCGACAACGCGCAGGCTGCCCGACATGCCCAGGTGCAGAATCAACGTGCTGTCATCATCCAGGGTAATCAGCAGATATTTCGCACGACGCCCCACGTCCACGACCCTGCGCCCCGATACCCGGGATTCCAGGCCGTCGGAAACCGGCCAGCGCAGCCTGCGTTCGCGCACGGTGAGTGCGGCGATGTGGCGGTGCATCACGTGTGGTGTGATGCCGCGGCGCGTGGTTTCGACTTCCGGGAGCTCGGGCATGTGAGTGGTGTCGTCGTCGCTGCCGTGTGGGGTGCCGCCCGGATGATATCACCGGGTCAGCCCGCGGGTGTCCGTTTGCCGCGCTGCCTGCGCCAGGCCCACACGGCGCCGAGGGCGAGCAGGATGGGCAGGGCGAAAATGTGCCCGAAGCCGAGCAGCAGGACGTCCGTGCGCTGGAAATCCAGGCGTTGATCGGGGGCTCCCCGCATGAACGTGCCCGTCAGTGCATTGTTCCCGTCCAGCCAGTCAACGAGATTGAGCGCGAACGCCAGGTTCGCGCCATTGCCGAGATACGTGTCGGTGAGGAAGTCGGCATCGCCGACGATGGCGACACGTTGATCCCGGTCTTCGCGCCGCCGCGTCAGTGCCAGTGCGAGCGTGGCGGAGGGTTCATCTCCGGTAAGCCGGCGGCTGCCGGTGATCAGGGGTGTGGCCTGCCAATCGTTGCCGCCGGCTGTTATCGCAGCGGCCCGCGAGAGAAGGAGCGGCGCCTGCACACCTCGTGTGGCTGGATGATCCTGTTCGGCGTCGAGCACCAGCAACCGGGTGTCGTCCACGTCCAGCAGCGCCGGCGTGCGCGGATCCTCGAGCGCTTCGTTGCCCACGGTCACGGGCAACAGGGCGGCTGCCTGGCCGCCGGGCTCCGTCAGCCACAGCACCGACCCGCCGCGGTCGATGTAGTCGTCGAGCAACGTTCGTGCAGCGGTATCGAGGCGACGTCTCGGCGCCGCAACCACCAGCACCGCCGTGTTGTCGGGAATGCTCGCGACGCGCGTGGCGTGCACGCTGCGCGGGCGGTAACCGCGACGCTCCAGGGCCTGCGCGAAGGCTTGCATGTCGAAGTTCGTGCCGCGATCGGGGCGGCGTTCGCCGTGCCCCGTTAGCCAGACGACGTAACGCCCGGAGCGCCGGCTCACGCGCTGTAACGCCCGTGATATGCGTGCTTCGGAAGGTGCCGAGAAACGCTCATGACGGCCCTGCCAGCCGACGAGGCCCTCTCCGTCGCGCAGCAGGCCGAGTTCCCGGGCGCGTTGTTGCGAGCGCCGGGGGTCGACGAATTCGAGCTCCACCGCCGTGTGGCGTTCATAACTGGCGGCCAGCCGGCGGACATGCGCCCTTATCGGGTGCCCTCCGGGCAACGCCACGGTGAGGGTGATCGGGCCGTCCATCGTCTCGAGCAGGCGTATGCTGGCCTCGGACAATTGTGTACCACTCGCCGTCCAGTGCCACACTGCCGTGATCCTCGGTGCGAGAAGCGTGCCCGCTACGGCCACCGCGACGGCGGCGAGGGCGACGAGCAGCCAGCGGCCGGGTCTGCGAAGACGCGGGCGTTTCATGGTGTCTCCCGCAGTTGCATCAACCTTGCTGTCGTGGCGAGCAGTCCGGTGGCGGCCAGGGTCGTGAAATAGGCGATGTCCGCGGCGCGAACGCGGGCGTCGAGGAAGCTCTGCAGGTGTCCGCCGAGGCCCCACCACGCGAGGGCGCCGGGGGCCTCGCCACCTTTGATAAGCATGAGTAGAAGGCCCGTGCCGAACGCGAGCCCCGCTGCTGCGGCAGGGGTTTCGGCGAGGGTGGCCGTCGCCAGTGACAGCGCGAGCAGAGCGGCGGCGGCGAGCCACATGCCCAGTGCGGCGCACGCCAGCGCGGGAAGATCCAGCGTCGTCCCGATGGCAAGCGACAGGGGCAGTGTCAGCCACAGGCACAGGAGTACGGTGATGTAGCCCAGCCCGCCGATATATTTGCCGGCAGCTATAGCCCCTGCCTGCCCTGGCCCGGCCAACGCCAGCGTGAGCCCGCCCCAGCGGCGGTCGTCGGTCACCAGTCGCACGCCCAGGGCGGCGGTGACCATGAGCACGAGGGTGAGTGTCGGCAGCCCTCCGAACCAGGGCGCGATGATCAGCTCACCGGCGCCGAGCGCGCTGTCGACCCGGGTCAGGGCCGGTTCGTAGTCCCGCCGGTAGCGGTCGACCAGGCGAAGGAACCACCAGGCGAGAACCAGCTGACTGGCCGCAGCCAGCGCCCAACCGGTGGGGGTGCGCCACAATGCGAGGAATTCCCGTCGGGCGATGGCGATCATCGAGGGGGCTCCTGGTCGCCGGTGGCGCCGATGAGCGCCTCCGGATCCGTGCGCAGACTACGCCACTCCGCGACGTGCCAGCCGCCAGCGGTGCCGGCAGCGAGTACCGCCCCCGGCTCGGCATCGTGGCAGAGTCGTACCCGCCAGCAGAGTTCGCCGGCGCCTCGGGCGTCGGCCACGCCGGGCAGGGTGTCAGGGCGCGGTCCGCCGTTCGCGCCAAGCTGCAGCCACCAGTCCCGTTCCCCCGCTGCCGGGTCACGCAGGCGGCCGTCGTGAAGCACGCGTATACGCTGACACAGGGCTGCGAGGTCGTTGCCGTCATGTGTCGCCACGATCAGCGCCGGGGCCGGGGAGAGGGTGGAGATAAGCTCGTAGAGCGCCCCGCGGGCGCCGGCGTCGAGACCGTTGCTGGGTTCGTCCAGAAGCAGAAGTCGTGGCTCGTGGACGAGCGCCTGGGCGAGTCCCAGGCGGCGACGGTAACCGAGTGAAAGTTGCGTGACCCGCCGTGTCGCGACCGCTGTCAGGCTGCAGCGCTCGATGGCCGTCTCTGCGGCCCGGGTGCGTGCCCGGGCGGGCACGCCGGCCAGCGCGGCGGCGTGACGCAGGGCGCCGCTTACGTCGAGCTCTGCCAGAAGCGCCGCCTGCTCGGGGAGCCATCCGATTTGCCGTCGGATCGATGCATGTCGGTGGGGCGGCTTGCCGAAGACGCGCAGCCCGCCGGCATAGGGGCGTGCGAGTCCGGCGATGGCGCGTAACAGGGAGGTCTTGCCACTGCCGTTGACGCCCACCAGACCCAGGCGCTCGCCCGGGTCGAGATGCAGTGTCGCCTCGTGCACCACCATGCGGCGGCCGCGGCGCAGTGCCAGGGCGCCGGCTTCTACGATGGGTGCGGGCATTCGGGATCCCTCCCGGGGGCGGCATGCGACCGCGGCATGATACCGGTGAGCGGCGGAGGATGCAGCCGGTTGGACGGCTTCTCGGGCGCTTCGCTATAGTGCTGTATGGAGCGCCGTCGGGCGTTCGCCGTAACAGCAGTGGTTTCGAGGTTTCCCGCGCCCATGTGGTTTGGTCTTCTTCCTCTTCCGTGGTGGGGGTATATCCTGGTGGTGCTGGGTCTTACCCATGTCACCATCGCCGCCGTCACGCTCTACCTCCACCGTCATCAGGCACATCGCGCCCTGGATCTGCATCCGTTGGTGGCGCACTTCTTCCGTTTCTGGCTGTGGCTGACCACCGGCATGGTCACGGCCGAGTGGGTCGCGGTGCACCGCAAGCACCACGCCCGCTGCGAGACAGAGGAGGACCCGCACAGCCCGCAGGTGCTCGGTCTGCGCCGCGTTCTGCTGGAGGGCGCGGAGCTTTACCGCGGGGCGACTGCGGACCCGGCGATCGTCGCGGAGTTCGGGCACGGCACGCCCGACGACTGGCTGGAGCGAAACGTCTACCGCCGCTTCACCCTGCTGGGTGTCACCTTGATGGCGGTCATCGACGTCGCGCTGTTCGGCGCGCTGGGCATCTCCATCTGGGCAGTGCAGATGCTGTGGATTCCCTTCTGGGCGGCGGGTGTCATCAATGGCGTGGGGCATGCGCTTGGCTATCGCAACTTCGAGCCCGCCGACGCCTCCACCAATCTCCTGCCGTGGGCCGTGGTGATCGGCGGCGAGGAGCTTCACAACAATCATCACGCCTTCCCGAGTTCGGCACGTTTCGCGATTCGCCCCTGGGAGTTCGATCTGGGCTGGTGCTATATCCGTGCCCTGCAGGCGGTGGGTCTTGCGCGCGTCAAGCGCGTCGCTCCGAGCGCGAGCATCCAGGACAAGCCCGAGGCGGATCTGGAGACCGTGCGTTCACTGGTTCGAGCACGGGTGCACGTGATGGCTTTCTATGCCCGGGACGTGTTGCTGCCGACGTTGCGGGCGGAGCGCGCGGCGGCCGATCGGGGTTGCAGGCGATTGTTGCGACGGGCGCGGCGTGCGCTGCTGAGGGATCCCGTACTGGTGGACGAGTCCGCCCAGGCGCGGCTGGAGCAGGCGCTGGCGCACAGCGCGCGGCTGGAGACCGTCTATCGTTACAAGATCGCCCTGCAGCAACTGTGGGCGCGGGCGCCGCGCTCTCACGAGGCGCTGCTGCAGCAGCTAAGGCAGTGGTGCGCGGAGGCGGAGGCCACCGGCATTCAGACCCTGGAGGACTTCGCCCGGCGCCTGCGCGGTTTCACCGTCGTGCAGCCGGCGGCGGCGTGATCGCGGAAGCGCTCGCTGGCTGTGTCTACGGCAGTACCAGCTGCGGCGGTGCGGCTCTAGCGGCTAGCACGTCGCAGGGTGCTTCTCGCAGTACGCGCTCGGCGGTGCTGCCCAATAGCGAGTGATGGAGTGAGCCGTAACCCTCGGCGCCGACAGTGACCAGATCCGCGCCTATCTTGGATGCCTCGTCGATGATGACTGCGCCGGGATAGCCAGGACGCACGATCTGGCGAGCGCGGGTCAGCGTCGATCGGGCGAGCGCTTCGCCGAGCCGCTCTTTGCATTCGGTGCTCATGTAGCGGTATGCGGCGGTGATTTCGTCCTCATTTGCCCCCGCGCGGCGCATCGGTCCCTCGAACCAGTCATCATAAGCGTGCAGCAGGGTAAAGCTCGCTCCAGGCGCAAGCTCGCAGGCGACGTTCAGGGCGCTGTAGCTGCTTTCGGAAAAATCCACTGGCGCCAGCACGTTGCGGTAGCCGTTATCGGGTGTACGGCGCACGATCAGTACCGGCCGTTCGCTCTTTCGCACCACTCGCTCGGTGGTGGTGCCGAGTAACAGGTCGCGCAGGATGTGTCCGCCGTGCGCGCCAAGCACGATGAGGTCTGCGTCGGCGTCACGCGCCGCCCGTATGATCTCGACGAAGGGTTTCCCTAACGCGACCGCGACGTCACCGCCGTTTGCGTGCTGATCGCGCAGGCGCGCGAGACGGTGGTGGGCGGCCTCCCGGCGTTGGTCGCTGTCGGCCACCGTTGGCCAGCGCGGTCGTAGCAGATTCATGCCGGCTGGCTCTTCGAGCACATGGAGCAGCGTGAGCTTCGCGCTCAACGCTGCCGCCAGACGGAACGCGCGGCTCACCGCGGGGATGGACTTCTTCGAGAAGTCACTGGCGACTAGCAGACGTTGCATGGCGTGACTCCTTGCGGCGTCGCAATGCCGTCTTACGCGGTCGCCTCCAAACCGGCGACGCGTTGTGCGGCTTCGCGGGCGGCATCGTTATAGGGTAGTAAAATCATGTCCACTCGCGATGTGTCGAACGCACCTGCTTCCGCTTTCGTGTGTGCCGTCAAGGCGATACGCCCCTGGTACCCGTGTTCACTCAATCCGCTCAACAGCTCGCGATTGACCTGGGTATCGCGGATGGTGCTGACCACCCAGTGCACTTGGCCAAGTGGCAAAGTGGCGAGGAAATCGGGGTCGCCGGCATCGCCGAAGAAGCTGGTTATGCCCCGTTTGCGGGCGTCTTTTACCGCCTCGGGATCGAAGTCCACGGCCACCACGCTCAGTCCCAGCTGAGTGAGCTCTCGGCCAACCGCCGTTCCGAAACGGCCTATGCCAAAGAGTATGACGTCGCATCTTCCCGTCATTCCGTCAGGGGGCAGTTCATCTTCGCGCGCCGCCGGTGTTCGCTCGAACATGCCGAGGTAAGGGCCCACCCAGTCATAGAGCTGACGGGAATAGAGGATCATGTAAGTAGAGACGCTGATCGTGATCAGCGCGACGAGCGTCGTCATCCCCACCACTTCGGGGCCCACGTGACCGATCGAGTGCCCGAGTGCCACGAGGATGAGCGAGAACTCGCTGATCTGGGCGACGGTCAGGCCGGCCAGAAAGCCGGTCCGTGCCCGATAGCCCATGTACGCCATGATGGCAATCACGATCAGAGGATTGCCGATCAGTACGAACACCGAGAAGGTCAGTGCCGCCGGTAACTCCGCGCCGACCAGGGCAAGATCCAGCCGTGCCCCCAAATCGATAAAGAAGAACAAGAGCAGGAAGTCGCGCAGGCTGACCAGGCGCGTGGCGATCATCTGCCGGGCTTGTGTCGATGCGAGGGAAACGCCCCCAAGGAAGGCGCCCACCTCCTTGCTGAGACCCAACTGCTCAGAGATGACGGCGAGTGCAACAGCCCAGGCAATGGCGGCGAGCACCAGAAGCTCCGGAAGCCGCGCCAGGCGGATCACGAGGCGGTCGAGAACGAAGCGTATCAGCACGCCGATGACCGCGAGAAAGCCGAGCCCCTTGATCGCTACCAGTAGCATTTGGCGCCACACGGGGCCGTCGCCCGTGCCGGCACCCACGGCGGCCAGGGCGATCATGGCGATCACTACCACGATGTCCTGAACGATGAGAAAGCCGACCGCGATGCGGCCGTGGAGGGAGTCGATTTCGCGTTTGTCCGAAAGGAGTTTGACGATGATGATGGTGCTGGAGAAAGTCAGCG
>CAZHBN010000070.1:0-15946 GCA_964530405.1 uncultured Ectothiorhodospiraceae bacterium | reverse complement strand
GATCGCGCGACGAGCTCCTTGCCCGTGCCGGTCTCGCCGTGGATGAGCACGTCGGCGTCGGTATCCGCGATCTGGTGGATCAGGCCACGTAGCCTGTGTATCGTCCGTGTCTGGCCGATCAGTCTCGGTCCGGGCGCGCTGTGGGCGGCGAGGGCCTGGCGCAGGTGCCGGTTCTCCAGAGTGAGGCGGCGTTTGTCCAGGGCCCGGCGCACGACTTCGGTAAGGCTTTCGGGGGAATACGGTTTCTCGACGAAATCGTAGGCACCGTCACGCATGGCGCCCACGGCCATGGCGATGTCGCCGTGACCGGTGATCAGAATCACCGGGAGATCCCGGTCGATGGCCAGTGCCTCGCGCAGGAACGTCAGGCCATCCATCCGTGGCATCTTGATATCGCAGACCACCACGCCCGGGAACTCCAGGCTCACCGCTTCCAGAGCCGGTTCGGCGCGTTCGTGGGCGTGCACCGTGTAGCCGGCCAGCTCCAGGGTCTGGGTAGCCGCCATGCGGATCGCCGCCTCGTCGTCGATGAACAGCACCGGCCCTGCTTCGGTCTCACTCATCCCGGCCGTCCTCCGATTGCGCTGCCGGCAGCGTCAACGTGAATTCCGCGCCGCCGTCACGGTGGTTGCCTGCATGCACCGTGCCACCCATCTCTTCGATGATGCGTGCCGAGATCGACAGTCCCAGCCCGAGGCCCTGCCCCGTTTCCTTGGTGGTATAGAAAGCGTCGAATATATGGGCCAGGTCCGCGGCGTCGATACCGGGGCCATTGTCCCGCACTGTCGCGACGAGCCGCGCGTCGTCGCGGCGGATGGTGATGTGCAGCTCGGGCCCGGTGGTGTCGGCAAGGGCATGGACGGCGTTGCCCACCAGGTTCACGAATACCTGCTCGAGGCGGACCATATCACCGAGGCAGATCAGCGGGTCGCTGTCCCAGTGGCGGAAAATCGCCACCCCGCCGCGGGTGAGCTGGGACTCCAGCAGCGCCAGCGCCGCGTCCACCACCGCCGGCAGGGACACCGGCGAGGGCGTGCCCGAGCTCTTGCGCGCGAACACCTTGAGCTGGTGGACGATGCGCGCCATCCGGGCGGTGAGTGCACTGATCTGGCTGAGGTTCTCCTGCGCTTCATTCTGTCGCTCGCGCTCCAGCAGCAGGCGGGCGTTGTCGGCGTAAGCGCGGATGGCGGTGAGCGGCTGATTGACCTCATGGTTGATGCCCGCGGATAGCTGACCGATGGCCGCGAGCTTCGCGGCCTGCACGAGCTCGTCGCGAGTGTGGGTGAGCTCGGCCTCGGTGCGGCGGTGTTCCTCGATTTCCTGGGTGAGCCGACGGTTGGCGGCGACCAGGTCTTCGGTGCGTTCGGCGACACGCTGTTCGAGCTCGTCATGAGCCCGGCGCAGGGCCTGCTCGTTCGCTTTGCGTTCGGAGACGTCATGCATGGTCACCAGGTAGCGCCGGCCTTCGGCAAGCTCCATGGGGCTGACGGCGATTTCCACGGGAAA
The DNA here is from genome assembly GCA_964530405.1 of uncultured Ectothiorhodospiraceae bacterium. Taxonomy (GTDB): domain Bacteria; phylum Pseudomonadota; class Gammaproteobacteria; order Nitrococcales; family Nitrococcaceae; genus Arhodomonas. The sequence goes on along the minus strand of CAZHBN010000070.1, from coordinate 14,440 downwards.
GTGTGAGCCATCGCCGCGGCGGGCGGTGACCTCGATAACCGGGTGGGCGGATTCCCGGGCGGCGGTGTCGAGCTTGGCCTTGAGGCGCTCGGCGTCCCCGCGTTCGAACAGCGTCGCCAGGTGTACGCCCTGTACCGACGCCGGTGCCCGGCCGAACAGCGCTGCCGCGGTGGGGTTGAACGACGCGATGTGCCCGTCGCCGGTCAGGGTGACCAGCCCCGCCCGGGTGTTGTCGATCACCGCCCGGACTCGCGCTTCGTTGGCGGCGGCCGCTTCCATGGCGGCGTGCTCGAAACGCATGCGCTCGCGCAGGCGCAGCCGGCGCTGAACCACGATGCCCCCGGCCAGCCCCGCCGCGGCGATGATCATCGCCGCGAGAACGACCGAGCGGCTGACCTGCTGCGCCACGGGTGCCGTGTCGCTGAGCACGTGCACGCGCCAGCCGGCGGCGAACATGGGCATGCCCTGGCGCAGGTAGCTCGTGCCGTCATCCAGGGTGAGCACGGTGGCGTTCTCTGTGACCGGCCGTCGTTGCCTGACTGCCAGGGGCGCGAGCTCACGATCCGGGTAGCGCCGTGTATCCCGCAGGCGTGCGCGCTGCGTGTCGGTCAGCGGTGCGAGGGTTCGAAAGCGCCACTGGGGCCTCGTGGAGAGAAAGACCACGTTGTTCGGATCGGTGACGATGAACTCGCGGTCGCCGCCGCCACGCTCGCGCTCCACCACCGTGATCGCGACCTTGACCACGATGACACCGGCGATGGCGCCATCCACGCGCACCGGCGAGGCGAAGTAGTAGCCGCGCTCGTTGGAGGTGATCCCCAGGGCGTAGAAGCGTCCCAGCTCCCCTTGCACGGCCTGCTGGAAGTACGGGCGGAAGCGGTAGTTGTCGCCGATGAACGAGTCCATGTCGTCGAAGTTGCTGGCGGCGACCGTCGTGCCTTCGCGGTCCAGGAGGTAGATCTCCGCTGCATTGGATGTCTGAGCGGCCAGCTGCAGGTACCGGTTGACCGCCTGCCAGCTCGCGAAGTCGGAAGGTTCGTCGAGCAGCCGCTGCAGGCGGCCATCGTCGGCGAGCAACGCGGGCAGGTATTCGTATTTCTCCAGCTCCCGGCGGACGTTGGCGATATACAGTCGCAGATCGGCGGCGCCGCGCTCGCGCAGGGCGTCCAGGGCTGCATCACGGGCCAGGTGCGCGGTGGCGGCGAGAACGCCGGCGGCCGCTATCAGCGCGACCACGGCCACGACGAACCAACGCCGGCGTCGACGGCCGCCGGCAGGGTGGGCGGTGGGGGCGTCACGGTTCATGGTGGGGTGATTGTAGCCGTTACCGCCATGCGCGGGCGGGTACCGGGCGGCAGTCTCATGCCGCCCCGAGTTTCATGACCACGACGCCGGCGACCACCAGCGCAATGCCCGCGACCTTGAGTGGGGTGAACACTTCGCCGAATACCAGGGCTCCGACGATGGCGACGCCGACGATACCCAGACCCGCCCAGATCGCGTAGACGAACCCGACGGGAAGTTGCTTGAGACTGGCGGCCATCAGCAGGAACGCGATGGCGTAGCCCACCACCACGATGACCGCCGGCACCGGCCGGGTGAAGCCATCGGAGGCCTTCAGGGCGGAGGTGGCCACCACCTCGCTGGCAATCGCCACCGCCAGGTAGAGATAGGGCATCATCATGATTCGTCACCTCCGCTAAGCTCGGTCAACCGTGCGAGTACGAGGCGGCGCTCGGCATCGCTCACCGCGGGTATGCCGAACAGGTCGTTCATCCACAGGCCGTCGGCGGCGAGCCGGACGACCAGGGCGTCGGCGACCGGAATGCCGTCCTCGCCGAGGGCGGTTCGCCATTGCGTCTGGCGTTCACGCATCGGCGCCAGCAGGTGAGGTTCGCCAGCGGTCGCGGCGAGCACGGCGACCGCCAGGCGGTTGTCCGCTTCGGCATCCGCACTGTCCGGTGAGCAAGCCGCCAGGTAGCCGCGGGTCCAGTTTCCAGGGGCCGTGTCGCTCTCGCGGTGTGCGTCGATATCCCGTTCCGTCACCGTGATGAGCTTTTCCACCATCGCCGCGAGGAGCGCCTCCTTGGACGGGAAATGGTAGATCAGCCCGCCCTTGCTCAGACCGGCTGTCTCCGCCACTGCGTCCAGCGTCAGCCGCGCGATGCCGCGATGCTGGACGATGTCGGCGGCTGCCCGGAGTATGCGTTCGCGCGTCGTCTCACTCATCGGGTGAACTGTACCGACTGGTCGGTGAAGTTGCAAGGCCCGTCCATCCGTGGACCACGACGGTCCTGCACGGGCCCCGCCAGGCCGCTGGTCATCGGCGGTTTCCGGCGTTGAGGGCCCGGTAGTGTGAGTACGTTGCGTGAAAGCGGCGGGGTGGGCGGCGCTCAGGCTGTGCGGAAGCGGCCCATGACCCCCTCGAGCTCGCTGGCGAGTCGTGCGAGCTCATCGCTCGCCGCGGCCACTTCGTTGGCGCCGGCAGCGGTGTGGCCGGAGGTTTCACGGATTTCGGTGACGTTGCGATCGATTTCCTCGATGGTGGCGCTCTGCTCTTCGGTCGCCGCGGCGATCCGGTTGCTCATGTCGCTGATCGCCCGGATGCGGTCGGTCAGCGCTTCGAGCTGCTCGTTGCAGCCACGTGCCATGGTCACCGTCTCGCCGCTTTGATGACGACCGGTCTCCGTGAGCTCGGCGGATTGGCGCGCACCGTTTTGCACGCGCTCGATGATGCTCCGGATTTCGGTGGTGGATTCCTGGGTGCGCGTGGCGAGCGTGCGTACCTCTTCGGCGACCACTGCGAAGCCCCGGCCGTGCTCGCCGGCCCGTGCCGCCTCGATGGCGGCGTTGAGGGCGAGTAGGTTGGTCTGCTCGGCCACATCGTTGATGACGTCGAGCACGGTGCCGATCTGGTCGGCATCCGTCGTGAGTCTGCTGATGCCTTCGCCGGTGCTCTCCATCTGGGCCGCCAGCGCTTCCACGGTGGTTACCGTGCGTGCCATGGTTGCGGCCATTTCGTTCGCCTCCTCGTTGGCGGCGCTGGCGGTTTCGGCGGTCTCGCCCACGTTTCGAGCGACTTCCTGGGTGGTGGCAGTCATCTCGTTGGTGGCGGTGCTCACCTGGTCGGTCGCCGTGTGCTGAGTGTCCACGTTCGACTGGGCCTGGCGGCTGGTCGCGGAGAGCTCTTCCGCCGACGCCGAGACCTGACGAGTCGTATCGGCGGCGCGGCCGATCACGTCGTTGAGCATGTCGAGGAACTCGTCGATTCGGTCCGACAGCCGCCCGATCTCGTCGCTTGCGGGATTGGCGAGCCGCAGGGTGAGGTCCCCGTCGCCGCTGCAGAGGTTTTCCACCCGTTCCGACATCTGCCGCAACGGGCGCAGCACGATACCCGGCACCCTGATCAGGACGAACGCGCAGACGATCAGGCCGAGAGCCAAGGCCACCAGCAGGCTGCGGCGGTTGGACGCCGCGTCGCCGGCGATCTTCTCGGCGACACCGGCGGACAGTGTACCGGCCCGCTGAGTCATCCGGTCGAGGTGATCGCGCGCCTTGTCGAACGCGGCCTTGCCGTCTCCCAGCGCCAGTGCGAGCGCGGCGTCGACGCGGCCCGCGTCGGCGAGGCGCCGGACTTCGGCACCGATCTCCTCCCAGCGCGTGACGTCCGTGGCGAACGTCTCCGCCATCTTCGTGGTCTCAGCGCGGTCCAGTGCGGCAGCGGATTGCTTCACGCGCTCGCGTGCCTGTGCCAGGTTTTCGGCGTAAGTATCGCGTTGTTCGCGGCGCGCCGCCGGCGAGTCCGCGAGCACGCCACGCATTTGCGCGATCATCGACTGGTGCAGGTCCCGGTCGGCTTCCAGCACCAGCGAGCTGCCGGGCATGAGCGCATCGGAGTACGTCCGGGCGTCGCCGGTCATCTCCGAAAGCAGCATCATCGAGAAGCCGACCACCGTTGCCAGGATGACAGTCAGCACGGCGACTGGCGCCGCGAGCTTCCAGCGAAACGACAGATCCCGCCACCAATTCCACATCTTGCTGCCCCCCGACGTGCGTAGTTTGAGACTTTGGCTTATTGATTTATCGGCCGTGCTTATTAGCGTATCGTCCGACGCCTCTCAATCTTGAGCCCGCCATGCGTCCGCGCTGCCGGACGCATCCGCACCGCCCTTTCTCCTGGAACCCGCACGGCCGAACTATAGTCGACACAGAGGCGCAGGCACCGTGCCTGTCGCGCGGCGCAAGCCAGTCACGCCGTTGGGGAGTGTGCTCATGACCTATCACCGCCCCCGCACCCGGTTGCGAACCCATGACGTGCACAATCAGCCGGCGCCCATGGACGACTATGACGCCTGGACCACGGACCGCCCCCTGCGCGAGGCGGTCCTGCGCAGCGCACCGGACTGGGTGCCGGGCTGGCTGCGGGCGTTGGGCTCGGAGACGGGGCGCGTCTACTGGTTCGAGCAGGCGGCGCTGGCGAACCGTAATCCGCCGGAGCTGGAAATCTTCGATGCCGGTGGGCGACGTATCGACGAGGTGCGCTACCATCCCGCCTACCACGCGCTCATGGCGCTCGCCATCGGCCACGACCTCCATGGCGTGGCGTGGCGCCAGGCAGGTGCGGGCGGGCACGTCGCCCATGTCGCCGGCATGTATCTGTTCACCCAGCCGGAGCAGGGCGTGTGCTGTCCCATCACCATGACCCACGCCGTGGTGCCGGCGCTCCAGTGCGAACCCGCGTTGGCGGAGGACTGGCTGCCGCGGGTGTTGAGCACCGCCTACGATGCTCGCGTGCTGCCCGCCGGGGACAAGTCCGGCGTGACCTTCGGCATGGCCATGACCGAGAAGCAGGGCGGGTCGGACGTGCGCGCGAGCACTACGTATGCCCGGCCCGCCGACGGCGCCGGTGAGTACGTGCTCACCGGGCACAAGTGGTTCTGCTCCGCGCCCATGTCCGATGCCTTCCTTACCCTGGCGCAGCTCGACGAAGGGCTCACGTGTTTCCTCGTGCCCCGCTGGCGGCCGGACGGCAGCCGCAACCCGCTCCATCTGCAGCGTCTCAAGGACAAGTGCGGCAACCGCAGCAACGCTTCCGCGGAAATCGAGTTCGACGAGACGTGGGCCCAGCGCGTGGGCGAGCCCGGGCGGGGTATCCGCACGATCCTGGAGATGGTGCAGCAGACTCGCCTCGATGCCGCCACCGCGCCGGTGGGCATGATGCGTCAGGCGCTGGTGCGGGCATGGCACCACTGCCGCGGACGGCACGCGTTCGGCGCTGCACTCGTGGATCAGCCGCTCATGCAGCAGGTGCTCGCCGATCTGGCCGTGGAAGTCGAGGCGTCGACTGCGCTCGTCATGCGGGTTGCCGAGAGCATGGACCGCGCCCACGCCGACGAGCAGGAGCGCCTGCTGGCCCGCATCGCCACGGCGGTGACCAAGTACTGGACCAACAAACGTGCCCCCGTGGCGATTTACGAGGCCATGGAGTGTCTCGGCGGCAATGGCTATGTCGAGACGTCCATACTGCCGAGGCTCTATCGCGAGGCGCCGGTGAACAGCATCTGGGAGGGGTCGGGCAACGTGATCTGCCTGGACGTCCTGCGCGCCATGGAGCGCGAGCCGGAGACCGTGCCCGCGCTCCTGCGCGAGGCGGAGCGCGGCCGCGGCGCGGACGCCCGGCTGGATGCCGCCCTCGACAGGCTGCGCGGGGCGGTGACCGACGGGGCGGACGCTCAGTTGCGGGCGCGTTCACTCACGGAGCTCATGGCGTTGACACTGCAGGGTAGCTTGCTTGTCCGTCATGGTGCTCCGGCGGTGGCCGAGGCCTTCTGCGCCACCCGTCTCGGGGGCGAAGGCGGTGCCACGTTCGGCACCCTGCCGGTGGGAACGGAGCGGATGGCGATTCTCGAGCGGATCTGGCCTGTCTGAGAGCGGTGTGAGAGGCTGCGGCCGGAGCGATGCCGGCCGCAGCGGAAGTTATTTGGTGACGACCCGGTAGATGGCGAGCAGGATGATCGCACCGATCACCGCGATGACGATGCTACCCAGGTTGAAGCCGGTGAACGTGCCGATGCCGAGGAACGAGGCGACTGCCCCGCCGACGAAGGCGCCGGCGATGCCGAGCAGAATGGTCACGATGATCCCGCCCGGGTCCTTGCCGGGCATGATGAACTTGGCCAGTGCGCCGACGATGAGTCCGAGAACGATCCACGAGATGAATCCCATGGGGTGTCCCTCCTGATGGTATGTGCATGCTGCCCGCTCCCCGAACATAGACGTTCTGGGGCAGAGCGCAGGTTTTCAATGCAACGGGCGTTCTCGCCTTGACGATGCCGCGACGCCACGTCGTTGTATCGCTGCTGATTACCGCACTGAGCCTGGCGCTGGTCGCGTGCGAGCGCGCGCCGTCGCTGTCGCGGCTCGATGCTGACGCGCGCATGTTGGCGTTCGGTGACAGTCTCACCTACGGCACCGGAGCGCCACCGCAGGCCGCGTATCCCGCGGTGCTTGCCGAACGAACAGGGTTCGAGGTGGTCAACGCCGGCGTGCCGGGGGAGCTCTCCGGGGAGGGCAGGCGCCGGCTTCCCGGCGTGCTCGACCAGGTTCGGCCCGATCTGCTGATTCTCTGCCACGGCGGCAATGACATTCTGCGTAATCGCACCGGCGGCGTCGCCGACAACCTGCGGGCCATGATCGCGGCCGCCCGCGAACGCGGGGTGGAGGTCGTGCTGGTGGGCGTGCCGCGGTTCGGGCTGGGTCTCTCCACGGCGCCGTGGTACGAGGAGGTGGCCGTGGCCGAAGACGTGCCACTGGTCGCCGGGGTGCTCTCGGATATCCTTTCGGATGCCGCGCTCAAATCCGACCGCGTCCATCCGAATGCCCGGGGCTATGCGCGCCTCGGCCGGGCGGTGCACGAAACACTCGTTTCCGCAGGGGCGCTGCCGGAGTAGGGGCTCGTGTGCGCGGTCGTGGGCCGCCAGGCCGAGAGGGGTGCTGCATACCAGTGCGTGCGCGTCAGCTACAGTGTGAGGGGCATTCGATGATGGCGAAACATGGCTCGCACGGCAGCCCACGGCTGAGCGCCGGCGGGCATCGCGAGCCCGCGGCACGATCGCTTCGCGGCGAAGCCGCACGGCGTCAGTACATCCGCGCCTGCGCGCGGTCATCGAAGCCTGGCAATACGTTCGAAAACGTTGGTCGGTCGAGTTTCGTATTTCCAGATGCGTCCCGGGGGGACCGGCATGGCGGGTGACGGCGGTCGCGGGATTGCGGGAGGTCGGCAATGGTTACTGCAACGACTGCTTCGCCCCGGCGGTTCGTGCTGGGATTCGTGGCCGGCTTTCTCGCCACCCTGGTCTTTCACCAGCTTGCGCTGGCCGTGTTGTGGGCGGTGGCGTTCGCTCCCGCCGCTCCGTACTCCATGGCGGCCACCGCGCCGTTCGGCGTCCCGGCAGTGTTCTCTCTCGCTTTCTGGGGAGGTGTCTGGGGCATTGTCTACGGGCTGGTCGACCGGTGGTTTCCCGTGGGCCGCGGCTACTGGCCGGCGGCCTTCCTGTTCGGCGGCGTCTTCCCGACCCTGGTGGCATTGCTGCTCGTCGCGCCGCTGAAGGGCGCGGCGTTCGGCGTTGGCTGGAATCCACGGATCTGGCTGATGGCGCTGCTGATCAACGGCGCCTGGGGCGTCGGCACGGGGGTGTTCCTGCGCTGGTTCGCGAGTATGCGCCGACTCGAGGGTTGACCGACAGCCCCGATGGTGGGGCGTCGACAGTGCCCGAGGCAAGCGTCGGTGCGCGTGTCCAGCGTGTCCATGAGTCTGTATTCCGAGCGGCGAAGGAGGGCCGATGGCGGAGAAACCCATCAATCTCGCCCTGCAGGGCGGCGGTTCCCACGGGGCGTTCACCTGGGGCGTGCTCGATCGCCTGCTCGAAGAGCCGGGGTTCGAGATCGAGGGCATCAGCGGCACCAGCGCCGGTGCGATCAACGCGGCAGTGCTCGCCGACGGATACGAGAAGGGCGGTGCCGAGGGAGCCCGCGAGGCGCTGGGCGTGTTCTGGCGCCGCATTGCCGACCACGCTGCGTTCAGCCCGTTTCGCAACGACCTGTGGAACGTAAAGGCTTTCGGGCCGTCGCCCGCTGCGGTGTGGATGGACTGGCTGCTGCGCTGGCTCTCGCCCTATCAGTTCAATCCGCTGGACTATAACCCGCTGCGGCAGGTGCTCGTGGAATCCATCGATTTCGAGACTCTGCGCTGCTGCCGGTCGATGCAGCTGTTCATCTCCGCGACCAATGTGCGCACCAACCGTCTGCACATTTTCACCGCGGACCGGCTGTCGCCGGACGTGTTGTTGGCCTCAGCGTGCCTGCCGCAGTTCTACCAGGCGGTCGCCATCGGTGACGAATACTTCTGGGACGGTGGCTATATGGGCAACCCGGTCCTGGAACCGCTGGTGAGCCACTGCCAGTCCCGGGACATCCTGATCGTGCAGGTGAATCCCAAGCGTCGCGAAACCGTGCCCACGAATTCCCGGGACATCGACGACCGCATCAACGAGATCACGTTCAACGCCAGCCTGATGCGCGAGATCCGCAGCATCGCGCACGTGACCCGCATGCTCGACGACATGGGCATCACCGGCCACGACTACGAGAAGGCCTACTTTCACATGATCGACGGCGAGGATTACCTGAGCGGGCAGAGTGCGCTCAGCAAGCTCGACGCCCAGTGGACGTTCGTGAGCCAACTCTTCGAATGGGGTCGTGAACGTGCCGGCCAGTGGCTGGAGCAGTACGGCGGATGCATTGGCCAGGGTAGCACCCTGGATCTCGACACTTGGGTGCCGCCGTACGAATAGCGGTTGGCGAAACGGCAATTGTCTTCTCCGCGCCGGTTCGCATACGCAGCATCCGGTTTGCCGTCGGGGCGCCGGCACGTAAACTGTCAGGCTGGTTTCATTAGCCCACTTCCTGTCGCCATTCGATCTTATTGGCGGCCTTGTCGTCGTGCACGTGAGGAGGCTCCATGTCCCCAGCGGCCAGTCCGCACCGCCACGGTATGCTTATCGCCGCGGTCGGTGTGTTGTCATTGAGCTTCGATGCCGTATTGGTGCGGCTCGCGGGCACGGACGGCTGGAACGTGACCTTCTGGCGGGGCTGGCTGATCTGTCTGTCCATGGCGGTGCTCACACTGGTCCGCCGCGAGCGCTGGCGGCCATCGAGCCGCGCCGAGGGGGTGGCGGCCGCCGCGGTCGTCGTGCTCTACGGCATGAATACGGCGCTGTTCGTGCTATCGGTCTCCCACACCAAGGCCGCGAATACGGTGGTGATTCTCAGCTGTGCGCCGTTCTTTGCGGCGTTGTTCTCGTGGCTGTTCCTGCGGGAGCGGGTGCGCGTTCGCACCCTGGTGGCGATCGCGTTGTGCGTCACCGGTGTGCTCGTGGTCTTCTCGGGCTCCCTTGGCGGAGGCACGGTGGTCGGCGACGGGCTGGCGTTGCTGCTCTCGGTGCTGATGGGCGTGTCGCTCACCGTGCTCCGGCGTTTCCCGGGGATTCCCCGGATTCCGCTTACCTGCGGCGCGGGGGCGGTGGCGGGGCTCGCCGCGTCGGCGTTCGCGGAGCCGTTGTCACTGCAGCCGGCGGCCTACGGCTGGCTCGCGATAATGGGGCTGGTGCAGATGCCGCTGGCCTCGGTGCTGATCATGACGGCCACCCGCTATCTGCCGTCGCCGGAGGTGAGCCTGTTTCTCCTCATCGAGACGGTGCTGGGGCCGGTGTGGGTATGGCTCGCGGTGGGCGAGGAGCCGCCGTCACTCACGCTGGTCGGCGGCGCGCTCATTCTGGCGACCATCTCCGTGCACTCCTGGCTCGCCATGCGTGACCCCGTGCCCGTGGCGGCCGGTGCCGCTGCCGGTGCGGCGCCTCATGCCGTGGAGCGAGGCGCTCCCGAATGAGTGCGCCGCGCCGCCGTTACCACATGAGGTCGTCCGGAATCGGGAACTCCTCGTAGGCGGGATCGTTCTCCTGGGCGCCTTCGTCCAGGAAGGCGATGAGAAACGGTGCCTTGGGCTTCACTTTCTCGGCGACGTCCCGCGGAATCAGGCGGAAGTGTCCCTTGGTGCGTGCAATGGCGAGCTCCCCGGCGGCGAGCTGTTTCTGATGCTTGGGCGAGACGTAGATATGCTTGATGCGCTCGCCGTAGGTGAAATGGAAGGCGACGTCGCTGTTGCGGTCCTGCCCGTGGGGGATTTCGGCGTCGAGCACCATGCGCCGGGCGGCTTTCTCCTCGGCCTGGCGCTGGCGTTCCGCCTCGCGCTGGCGATTGAGCTCGCGGTCGCGCTCGCGCTTTGCCTGGTCGTAGAGCTTGGCGTCGCGAATCGTGTCATCGGCCTGCTTGCGCCGCTCGGCCTTCTTCTTCTTCGGCCCCTTGCGCCGCTTGCCGGCTTTCGCCCGCTTGGCATCCTCCTCGGAGGCGAGCCCGGTTTTCAGCAACTGCTCCCGCAGTGAGTCGCTCATCGTCGCACCGTTGCGTTGAATGTCTTCCTGTCTGCGAAGGATAAGGGCTCATACGGCCGCTTCCCACCCCGGAGGCCGCATCCCGCGACCTCCGGGTATCAACTGCCGTCAGTGACGCGGCAGCCGCGGGAAGTGCAGCCCCGCCATTTCCTGGGCGATGCGCACCACCTGGCAGCTATAACCCACCTCGTTGTCGTACCAGACGTAGACCACGCAGTGGTTGTCTTCGACGATCAGCGACGTGGCATCGATGACGCCGGCGTGGCGCGAGCCCACGAGATCCGTGGACACCACCTCGGTGGAGGCGGTGTAGTCGATCTGCTCGGCGAGCTCGGAGTACAGGGCCGCATCGCGCAGGTAGGCGTTGAGCGCATCCCGGTCGGTAGCCTCATCGAGGGTGAGGTTGAGCACCGCCAACGAGACGTTGGGCGTGGGCACGCGAATGGCGTTGCCGGTGAGTTTGCCGGCAAGCTCGGGCAGCGCTTTGGATACCGCCTTCGCCGCACCGGTCTCGGTGAGCACCATATTGAGCGCGGCGCTGCGTCCGCGGCGGGCACCCTTGTGGTAGTTGTCGGTGAGGTTCTGGTCGTTGGTGTAGGCGTGCACCGTTTCGACGTGACCGTGGGCGATGCCGTAGCGGTCGTTAATCACCTTGAGCACCGGCGTGATGGCATTGGTGGTGCAGCTCGCCGCGGAGAGGATGCGGTCGTCAGCGGTGATGGCGTCGTCGTTGACGCCGAAGACGATGTTCTTGAGATCGCCCTTGCCCGGCGCGGTGAGCAACACCCGCGAGGCGCCCTTGGCTTCCAGGTGCTGGGCGAGGCCGGCCTCGTCCCGCCATTTGCCGGTGTTGTCCAGGATCAGTGCGTCGTGGATGTCATGGGCGGTGTAGTCGATCTCCGCCGGTGAGCTGGCATAGATCACCTGGATGTAGTTGCCGTTGGCGACGATGGCGTTGTCCTCGGGCACGGTGAAGATCGAGCCGTTGAAGGGCCCGTGCACCGAGTCGCGACGCAGCAGGCTCGCGCGCTTGTCCAGGTCGTCGGGCCGGTCGTTGGGCCGTACGACGATGGCGCGCAGGCGCAGCTTGTTGCCGGCGCCGGTCTTCTCGATGAGCAGCCGGGCGAGCAGGCGGCCGATGCGGCCGAAGCCGTAGAGGACCACGTCCTGGGGGGCTTCGCGCAGCGGCTCGTCGCTATCGCTGATCTCGGTGAGCTCTTCGCGCAGCCACTCGGACAGCGCCGGGCGTGGCTCGGGGAGTTTGCCGTAGGCGACGGCGAGCCGGCCGAGGTCCAGCCGCGCCGGTGCCAGTCGCAGCTTGGCGAGAGCCTGGAGCACGGCGAAGCTCTCGCTGATATCGAGCGCCTTGCCCTCGTACTGTTTCACGAAGCGGTGGGCCTTGAGGATGTCGATGGTGCTCGCATTGTTCAGCGGGCGGCCGTAAATGCGTAGCACGAGACCGCGGTCGCGGTAGAGCCGGCCGATGATGGGCAGCATTTCCTCTGCCAGCTCCTGGGCCTCTTTCCATCGCTGGAGGTAGGCGTCGCGCTTGCTGATCGACATATGAATGGATCCCCTGCGTTACTCAGTCTTATCGTCGGACGCGGTCGTCGCCGCGTTTCTTTGTGGTGCGCCCTTGTGCGGCGCAGCGAAATGCTACGACAGAATGACGAACGTGTCCTGCCGTCGCCGGGGAGAGACGATCGTCGGCGGAAGTTTGTTTGGCAATGATTTCTGCCCTATGCTCATCCGGCTATGCATGGCTCGCGCCCTGACTTCGGGCGTCCATGACGAGCCGCAATAGACCGTCATTTACCGGGGGAGGGACCGTGACCGAGTCGCACTCGTCTGCCAGTGGGGTCGCCGCGGCCCTCGGCGCTTTCGGGCTGTGGGGCTTCCTGCCCCTGTATTTCCATCTCATCGGACCGTCGGTGTCGCCGTGGGAAATCCTGGTTCAGCGGGTGATCTGGGCGGCGGTGTTGCTGGCGCTGTTCATCACCGCCATCGGCGGCTGGGCGCGGGTGTCCGAGGCGGCGGCGCAGCCACGCACACGTTGGGCACTGCTCGCCAGCAGCGTGCTCATCGGCATAAACTGGGGCACGTTCATCTGGGCGGTAACCAGCGGTCACGTGCTCCAGAGCAGTCTGGGTTACTACATCAATCCGCTGCTCAATGTCTTTCTCGGATTCGCCTTCCTCGGTGAGCGTCTCCGCCCGCTACAGATGCTGGCCGTGGCGATCGCTGCAGCGGGCGTTCTGGTGATGATCGTCGCTTTCGGCGAGGTACCGTGGATCGCGCTGCTGCTCGCCGGCTGCTTCGGCTGTTACGGGTTGATTCGCAAGCAGCTCGCCGTTGACAGCGGTACCGGCCTGTTCGCGGAAACCGTGGTATTGCTGCCGGTCGCCCTGGGCTGGCTCGGCTGGATGTACGTGGATGGCTGGGCGACGCTTTTCCTGGGGTCACCGGTGCGGGATGTCCTGCTCATTGGCGCCGGCGCGGCCACCGTGGTGCCGCTGGTGCTCTTCGCCGCCGCGGCGCGGCGGCTGAGGCTGGGGACGGTGGGACTGTTCCAGTACATGACGCCAACCATGCACCTGATCACCGGGGTGTTCATATTCGGCGAACCGTTCACCACGGCTGATGCCGTGACGTTCGCCTGCATCTGGATCGGCCTGGCGCTCTATACCACCGACACCTGGCTCGCTCAGCGCCGCCGCACGGTGGCGGCGGCCGCAGCGGCTCAGCCGAGAACCGCCTCGAGCAGGTAGAAGAACACCACGGCGAGGATGGCGCCGGCAGGCAGGGTCACGATCCAGGACATGAAGATGTTGCGGACCATGCGCATGTTCAGCGCGGTCATGCCCCGGGCGAGGCCTACGCCCAGGACGCCGCCGACCAGTGTGTGCGTGGTCGAGATGGGAAGTCCCGTGCCCGAGGCGAGTACCACTGTGGTGGCGGCGGCGATTGTCGCGGCGAAGCCCCGGCTCGGCGACAGCGAGGTGATGCCCTGGCCCACCGTGCGGATGACGCGTTGGCCGTAGGTCACCAGGCCGATGACGATGCCGCCGCCTCCGAGTAGCAGGATCCAGACGTTCAGGCTGGCGGTCGCGGTCACCGAGCCGCCGCTTTGCACGACGCTGACCACCGCGGCCACCGGCCCCACGGCATTGGCCACGTCGTTGGAGCCGTGGGCGAAGGCCATGGCGCAGGCGGTGATCACCATGAGCACGCCGAAGATGCGCTCCACGTTGGTGTAGTGAAAGTCGCGATCGGCGCTCGGGTCGATGTCCAGCCGCCGTATCCCGAGCATGCCCGCGACCAGGACCACGCCGCCGGCGAGCGCCGCCGCCACCACGGACTGCTGGGTGGTGAGTGCCAGCCCCACGTGCTTAAGGCCCTTGACGATGGTCACCAGGGCAACGACGAAGCCCACCGCGAACATGTACAGGGGGACATAGCGCTTGGCGTTGGCGAGGGGGTGGTCGGTGTCGAGGATCAGCCACTGTACGGACTGGAAGAGCAGGTAGGCGATGGTGCCCGCGAGCAATGGCGAGACCACCCAGCTCGCTGCGATTGACAGCATCTTGGGCCAGTGTACCGCCTCCGGACCGACGCCCACGGCGGCGAAGCCCACCACGGCACCGACGATGGAGTGCGTGGTCGATACCGGCCAGCCGTAGCGGCTTGCCACCAGCAGCCAGACCGCCGCGGCGAGCAGGGCCGCCAGCATTCCGAAAACCAGCAGTTGCGGCTGGTCGGCGAAGACGTCCGGATTGACGATGCCCTTGCGCACGGTATCGGTGACCTCGCCACCGGCGAGGATCGCTCCCGCGAACTCGAAGACCGCTGCAATGAGCACTGCCTGGGCGATGGTTACCGCCTTGGAGCCCACCGATGTGCCCATGGCGTTGGCCACGTCGTTGGCACCGATA
>CAZHBN010000069.1:12094-16100 GCA_964530405.1 uncultured Ectothiorhodospiraceae bacterium | reverse complement strand
AGAGACGGCCGGCAGGTCACGCTTACGCCGCGACTGCCGCCCCTGGTGGCGCTGGCGGCGCACGCGCTCGAGGCGCTTTTCGAGCTGCTTGATGCGCTGGCCGAGCATACGCCGGTCCATCTCAAGCTGGGTTTCACCCGGGCCCCGCAGGCCGATACCACCTTTCTGCCGCTCCAGGTGGCTCCACCCGCGCACGAGACGGCTGGCAATGTGGCGCAGCTGAGCGAGCTCCACCTGGAGCTTGCCTTCATGCGTGCGGGCTCGCTGGGCGAAGATATCGAGGATCAGCCCGGTGCGATCGAGCACCCGGCAACCGAGCTCGCGCTCCAGGTTGCGCTCCTGGGCAGGGGAAAGGAAATGGTTGACCAGGACCAGGTCGGCACCTGCCGACTGCAGCCGCTCGCGCAGCTCCTCAACCTTGCCCCGGCCGAGAAAGAAGCGCGCATCGGGCTTGTCGCGCCGGTTGATCAGACGATCGACGACCTCGGCCCCCGCGGATTCCGCGAGGGCCGCCAGCTCTTCCAGCGCCGACCCGCAGTCGGCGCTCCCGTCATCGAGCTGGACCAGGGCGGCGCGCTCGCCGCCGCCCGGGCGTTCGAACAGCTGTGCCGGAGCGGTCGTGGTCACGCGGTCACTGGTTGCCGGTTTCCGCTGCGTGCTCATCCGTTTGATGCGGCCTCACGTGACGCGCCGGCACGATGGTGGAAATGGCATGCTTGTACACCATCTGGCTGACGCTGTTGCGAAGCAGGATCACGAACTGGTCGAACGACTCGATCTGACCCTGTAGTTTGATGCCGTTGACCAGATAAATGGATACCGGCACCTTCTCTTTGCGCAGGGCGTTGAGAAACGGCTCCTGAAGTGACTGCCCTTTGGCCATTCCGATTGCTCCTTCGTGCTATCGGCACTTGTTGTTATGCGGGCACCACCATTTCATGCCCGCTCGAACCCGCCGGGCGCACCGGCAGCGACTTTGGCGGCAGTCCATGCCGCGACCGCACCAAAAACAGCGTGCGGTCAAACCCGTCTTAGGAATACTTTAACACGGCCCCCAAAGCTTCCCGAAGCTGGCGAAGCACCGCCGGATCGGTCGCTTCGAAACGCCTGAGACCGCGCTCACGCCGCAACCAGGTGAGCTGGCGCTTTGCAAACTGTCTCGTGGCGGCAACCCCCCGCGCATACAGCGTCTCGCGGTCGTAATAACCTTCAAGGTAGTCCCAGACCTGGCGGTAGCCCACCGCCCGCATCGAGGGCAGATCCCGGCTGAGATCACCACGCTCGCGCAGCGCCGCCACCTCGTCTATGAACCCCGCGGTGAGCATCTGCCCGAACCGGCGTTCGATACGCTCGTGGAGCACTGCCCTGTCGTCAGGGACCACCGCGAGCTTGACCACGTTGAACGGCAAAGGTTCCGTGCGCGCTTTCCGGGTAAGCTCGGATAACGTCCTGCCGGTGATCTCGTGGACTTCGAGCGCGCGCTGCACACGCTGCGCGTCGTTAGGATGCAGGCGGGCAGCCGTCTGCGGGTCGACCCGCGCCAGGCGCGCGTGCAGCGCCTGCCAGCCCTCGCGCGCGGCCTCGGCGTCGAGACTCGCACGAACGTCCGGATCGGCGTCGGGTAGATCGGCGAGGCCTTCGGTCAGCGCCCGATAGTAAAGCATGGTGCCGCCTACCAGCAGCGGCACGCGACCGGCGGCGTGAATGTCGGCGATCTCGGCGAGGGCGTCATTGCGAAAGCGCGCCGCCGAGTAACGCTCCACCGGATCGAGAATATCGATCAACCGGTGCGGAGCCCGGGCCAGGACATCGGCACCCGGCTTGGCCGTTCCGATATCGAGGCCACGGTAGACGAGCGCTGAATCGACGCTGACGATCTCGAGCGGGAAGTGCTCGACGAGCTCCACGGCGGCGGCCGTCTTGCCGGATGCCGTGGGTCCCATCAACAGGACCACGGGCGGGCGATCGCTCATCACTGCCCCCGCTTGAACAGGCGGTCCAGGTCGTCCATGGTCAGCCGCGTCCAGGTGGGGCGGCCGTGGTTGCACTGGCCGATGTTGCGGGTGCGCTCCATCTCCCGCAGCAATGCGTTCATCTCCGCCACCTCCAGGCGGCGGTGTGCACGCACGGAGCCGTGGCAGCCCATGGTGGCGAGCACGTGATTGATGGCGGCTTCCAACCGGCCGCTTTCGCCCTCCGCCTGAAGATCGCTCAGCACATCGCGCAGCAAGCGCTGCGGGTCGGCGCCCTTGAGTAGCGCGGGTATCCGGCGGATGAGCAACACGTCCGGGCCACCGCGATCCACCTCGAACCCCAGCCGCGTGAAGGCTTCCGCGAAACCCTCCGCGGCGTCCGCCTCCTGCGGGGTCACGGTGACCCTCACCGGTACGAGCAGCGGCTGCGAGGCGATGCCGCGGGCAGTCATATCGTCCTTGAGACGTTCGTAGACGATGCGCTCGTGAGCGGCGTGCATGTCCACGAGAATGAGCCCGTCCTCGTTCTGAGCGAGCACGTAGATCCCATGCAGCTGGGCGAGCGCATAGCCGAGCGGCGGTACTCCCCCGGTGTCTTCACGCGGACGTACGCCGTGCGGGTCGTGAGCGGGAACGGACGTGGCAACTCCCGTTTCCGCGTCTTCGCCCGGCGGCGGCCCGCCGCTGTCCGCACGGGGCGCCGGCTCCTCGGTGGCAGACGCGGGTGCCTCCGCCTCGTCCCTACCGTACAGGGCACGGGCTTCGGCCACCGGCAGCGTCATGCGCCGCTGCTCCGGCACGCGCTCGTGGCCCTGGAAGCCATGAGCACCACCAGCGCCCCCGTCGCGCTTTACCGGCGCCGATCCCGCGGAAGGGGTGGCGGCGACGGGCTCGGGCGCCTGCTCGGCGTCGCCGGCATGCTCCAGGGCGTGGTGCACCTGGCGGAACAGAAAATCGTAGACGAGCCGGCTCTCGCGAAACCGGACCTCGTGCTTGGTGGGGTGGACATTGACATCCACCTGCGCGGGATCCACGCCCAGGTAGAGCACGTAAGCCGGATGCCGGTCCTTGAACAGCAGATCCGCGTAGGCCCGGCGCACGGCATGACTCACCAAGCGGTCGCGAATCATGCGCCCGTTGAGATACACGTACTGAAGATCGCTCTGCGCACGCGCAGCCGTGGGCAGCCCGAGCCAGCCGCACAGCCGCATGCCGGCGGCTTCGGTGTCCACGTACAGCGACTGGCCGACGAAGTCGCGCCCGGTGAGCTCGGCAAGCCGTTGGTCATGCTCGCTACGGCCGCGCGCGGCGGGCAACTGCAATGCCTGCCGGCCGTTGTGCGTGAGTGTCAGGGCGACTTCGGGCCGACTCATGGCCACGCGCCGAACCAACTCCTGGACGTGGCGGAACTCCGTGCGCTCGGTGCGCAGGAACTTCCGCCGGGCCGGCGTGCTGTGAAAGAGATCGCGCACCTCGACGGTGGTACCCTCGGGATGGGGCGCAGGCGCCGGCTCTTCGCCCGTGCCGTCGCGCACATCCACCCGCCAGGCGTGCTCGCCCCCGCGGGCACGGCTGGTGATACGCAGACGCGAGACCGAGGCAATACTCGGCAGCGCCTCGCCCCGAAAGCCCAGGCTGGCGATGTGCTCCAGGTCGTCGAGATCGCGGATCTTGCTCGTGGCATGACGGCCAATGCAACGTGCGAGGTCGTCGGCGGCCATGCCCTCGCCGTCGTCTCGCACCCGGATCAAGCCCTTGCCGCCCGCCTCGAGCTCCACCTCGATGCGGCGCGCCCCGGCGTCCAGTGCGTTCTCGAGCAGCTCCTTGACCACGGAGGCCGGGCGCTCGATGATCTCGCCGGCGGCGATCTGGTTGACCAGCTGGGGCGGCAGGGTACGGATGGTCGGCCGGGCGGGGGCGTCGCTCATGGCCGGCATTATCCGGGATAGGCCAGGGGCGGAACAATCTTGCGCCGGCCGCGGGATCGAAATGCCGTCAGGGGATGCGCAGCTCCCGGCCGACCCGGATGGTAT
>CAZHBN010000069.1:5908-12084 GCA_964530405.1 uncultured Ectothiorhodospiraceae bacterium | reverse complement strand
GCCGGCGGCGATCTGGTTGACCAGCTGGGGCGGA
This sequence comes from uncultured Ectothiorhodospiraceae bacterium, assembly GCA_964530405.1. Classification (GTDB taxonomy): domain Bacteria; phylum Pseudomonadota; class Gammaproteobacteria; order Nitrococcales; family Nitrococcaceae; genus Arhodomonas. The sequence continues at coordinate 12,050 of CAZHBN010000069.1, read as the reverse complement.
AGCTCGCGAATGCGCGGCTGTATTTTGGCGGGTTCGGTCTGCTCGTCCATGCGCCGCTATTATGACGCTCGCGTACGGGCAAGGGAAACGCTGAACGCTCCCCTAGGGAATGCGCAGCGTCGCCCCTGCGACGATGGTATCGCCGTTGAGCTCGTTGGCCTGGCGGAGACGGCGTACGCTCACTCCGTGCTCCCGGGCGATGTCACTGAGCGTATCACCACGCTGAACGACATACTCCCGTGCATCGGCGATGCGCAGCGCCGGCCGATGCTCTTCGGCATAGCTGCGAATCCCGTCGGCCAGCGCGCGGGCGAGCTGCCATTGGTGGTCGTCGGTGCGCAACAGCCGCTCCTCGGTGGGGTTGGAGATGAATGCCAGCTCCACCAGCACCGAGGGCATGTCCAGGGATTTAAGCACCACGAACGCGGCACGCTCGACATCCCGGCTGTGCATCCGCCCGGCGCTGTCCATACGCTGGATCAGCGCACTGGCAAGTCCGGTGCTCGCCTCGATGGTGGCCGCCCGCGACAGATCCAGCAGCACCGACGCGACCATGTCGTCCTTGTCGTCGAGGGAAACACCGCCGATGCGGTCGGCCTGGTTCTCGCTGCGGGCGAGCATGCGCGCCACCTCACTCGATGCGCCGCGGCGCGAGAGCGTGTACACGGAGCCGCCCCGCACGTTGCGCTGGCGCACCGCGTCGGCGTGGATCGAGATGAACATGTCGGCCCCCACCGCACGTGCCTTGCGCGTGCGGTCGCGCAGACCGACGTAATAGTCACCCTCGCGGATCAACGCAGGACGCATGCCGGGGGTGCGCTCGATGAGCGAGGCGAGCTTTCGCGCGACGCTGAGGACCACGTCCTTTTCGTGGGTTCCGCGGGGGCCGATCGCGCCGGGATCCTCGCCGCCGTGCCCGGCGTCAATGGCGATCACCAACTCCCCCTGCTCCTCCGCCTCGCGCTTGACCTGGCGCTCCTCCCGTTCGCTGTCGCGGCGCTGGAGGTCCACCACGAGACGGTGACCGTATGTATCGTTGGGAGCCACGAGGAAACTCTCGGGATCGGCGGCCTCGGCGAGGTCGAAGACCACGCGGAGGTCACCACCGCCGCGCCTGCCGGTACGGATATCGCGCAGAACCCCGTCGACCTCGTCGTCAGCTACCGCGCTGTCGCCGATGCTGGCATCGCGGATGTCGACGACGACACGCCGGGGGTTGTCCAGGGTGAAAAGATTGAAATCCACTGGCTCGGAGAGATCCAGCACCACCCGCGTGTGATCCGGACCGGCCCACGTGCGCACGTCAGTCACCGAGACGCCGCTCGCATTGGCGACCCCGGCAATACCGATTAGCAGCAGCGTGACCAGCAGTCGCCCCATGAACCGGACCCCAGTGCCCGTACGTTGGTTGGTTTATGGCCAACAGTTAGGCATAGGCGGCACGATTTTTCAACATTTTTCCCGACACCGCAGCAGGATAGCGGCAATTTCTCGCCGTCTCCATGAACTCACCCGAGCCGGCGAAGCACTTCGCGACCGGTTTCGGTCTCCGCGTCCAGCCGGGCCTCGCGCCCCGCCCCGGCGACCGTGAGTTGTATTCGCAAGTCCGCCACCGGCAGCACCCCGACCCCCCGTTCCGGCCACTCCACCAGCAGCACCGACGGTCCATCCAGGAGATCGCGTAAGCCGATGAACTCCAACTCCTCCGGATCGGCGAGGCGGTAGAGATCCAGGTGGTAGATCCTGCGGCCGCCGCAATCATAGGTTTCGACCAGGGTGTACGTGGGGCTGCGCACCGCACCCTGATGACCGAGCGCGCGCAACAGCGCACGCACGAGTGTGGTCTTGCCGGCCCCCAGGTCGCCGTTGAGGTGGACGACCAGCGCGTCGGGCAGCGCGGCGCCGAGCGCGGCGCCGAGTGACTCGGTAGCCGCCGGATCGGGCAGCTTGTGGGTGGACGTCTGCATCGATGGGCTGCTCAGCTCGGCAGGTAGTCGAAGAGATCACTGGCGAGCAACCCGCGGCCGCTGCCCGTGGCGGCACGGTCCGCGGCGTCGGCGTGGAGGGCCACCCCCATGGCCGCGGCGCGCCCCGCCGGCAAACCCTGGGCGATCAACGCGGCGATCACGCCGCTGAGCACATCGCCCATCCCCCCGGACGCCATGCCCGGATTGCCGCCATTGCACAGCCAGCAATCCCCATCCGCGGTCACCAGAGTACCCGCCCCCTTGAGCACCACCGCTGCGCGGTAGCGATCGCTCAGGGCGGTCGCCGCTGCGAAACGATCCGCCTGCACGGTGGCCGTATCGCAGCCGAGCAGCCGTGCCGCCTCACCCGGATGCGGCGTGAGCACCCAGGCCGGATGCACGGTTGGCGCGGATTCCGCCAGCAGGTTGAGACCGTCCGCGTCAACGACCAGGGGACCATCGAACGCGAGTGCCGCCCGGAAAAGCTCCCGGGACCATGCCGCACGCCCCAGCCCGGGCCCCAACGCGACCACCGAGGCCCGCTCCAGCAACGTCGCCATGTCCTCGGCGCCGGTCACCGCATGGGCCATGACTTCGGGACGGGCGCCGATCAGCGGCGCGACATGTCGTTCCCGCGTGGCCGCGCTCACCAGGCCCGCCCCGGTACGTGCCGCGGCTTCGGCGGCAAGCCGCACGGCACCGCCAAAACCGTGGTCGCCGCCCACCACCAGCACGTGGCCGAAGTGGCCCTTGTGTGCAGTCGCCATTCGCGCGGGCAACCAGTCGGCGACCGACACCGCGTCCACCCGCTCGGCGGCGGGCGGCATGTCGTGGTAGACGGTGTCCGGAACGTCGAGACCGTCGAAATGCAATGTGCCCACGTACTCGGGGGCATCAGCGGTCAGCAGGCCCTGTTTGAGGCCAATGAAGGTGACGGTCGCGTCGGCACGGAATGCGCTACCGAGAACGGCACCGGTGGTCGCACTGAGCCCTGAGGGTACATCGACGGCCAGCCGGCCGGCGCGGAGCGCGTTTGCCGCTGCGATAGCCTCGGCGTAAGCGCCTTCGACCGGGCGGTCGAGCCCGGTACCGAGCAGGGCATCCACTACTACATCCGGTGCGTCGAGCACCCGCGGATCCCAGGACTCGATCGCGACGACCTCACGGCAGCGCTGCATGGCGACTGCCGCGGCGCCGCCGAGGCGCTCCGGGTCGGAAAGCGCGACTACGCGTACCGTCAGCCCGGCCCGCGCGGCCAGTCGCGCGATGATGTAACCATCGCCGCCGTTGTTGCCGCCTCCGCAGAGCACGCATACGCGCTGCGCATCCGGCCAACGACGGCGCAACAGGCGGTAGGCGGCACGGCCGGCATGCTCCATGAGCGCCTCGCCGGGGACGCCGTGATCCTCGATGGCCCGACGGTCGAGCTCGCGCACCTGGGCCGGCGTATACAAAGCGGTCGGCAGTTCTGACATAGCCGTAGTGTACCAATCCTCACGCGCACGCATGCAGCGATACAATGGCCCCATGAACGAGGCACACACCAGAGCCCAATGCCCCGATATGCACAACCTCGCGCGGGACATCCGCCGTTGGGCCCTCGAGCTCGGCTTCGATGACGTGGGCATCGCCAGCCCGGACCTCGCCGAGGACGAAGCGCATCTGCTGCACTGGCTGCGTGACGGCCGCCACGGTGAAATGCACTACATGCCACGCCACGGCGTCAAGCGCGCCAGGCCACGGCAACTCGTCCCCGGTACCCAGCGGGTGATCTGTGTGCGTCTCGACTACCACATCGACCGCCTCGACCCTGTTCCGGAAGTCACCTCGGAACCGTCACGGGCGTTCATCGCCCGCTACGCTCTCGGGCGTGATTACCACAAGCTCATGCGCCGGCGGCTGCAGCGGTTGGCAAAACGCATCGAGAACGAAACGGGCCCGTTCGGCTACCGGGCATTCGTTGACAGCGCGCCTGTGCTGGAGAAAGCACTGGCGCGCAACGCGGGGATCGGCTGGATCGGAAAGCACACGCTGGCGCTCACGCGGCACGCGGGCTCCTATTTCTTTCTGGGCGAGCTGTTCACGGATCTGCCGCTGCCCACGGACGAGCCACCGTCGGCGCATTGCGGGAGCTGCCGCGCGTGCATCGACGTTTGCCCCACCGGCGCCATCACCGGCCCCTACCAGCTCGACGCCCGGCGCTGCATCTCGTATCTGACCATCGAGCACCATGGTTCGATACCGGAGGCACTGCGGCCGGCGATAGGCAACCGCATTTTCGGCTGCGACGACTGCCAGAGCATCTGCCCGTGGAACCGTTACGCCCGCCCCACCGACGAGACGGATTTCCACCCCCGCCACGAACTCGACCGCGCGACGCTGATCGAGCTCTTCGCCTGGGACGAGCCCACCTTTCTCGAACGCACCGAAGGCTCAGCGATTCGCCGCCTCGGTCACGAGCGGTGGCTGCGTAACATCGCTGTCGCCCTCGGCAACGGGCCGGCGACCCCCGAAGCCATCGCGGCGCTGCGCTCGCGGATGAGCCATCCGTCCGAACTGGTACGCGAGCACGTGTGCTGGGCACTCGACCGCCTCACCGCCGGCAGTGGTTGAGGGCCGGGGCCGCGTTCCCGCGCAGACGGCCCCGTCCCGCCGGGTGGCATGGCATGCGCCCACCGCAGCGCCCCGGCCTCACCGGTAAGCGCACGAGGGCCCGTCGCTTACACTAGGCGACCTGCAGCGGTACCGCGTTGCGCGAGTGACTGATCCGATTGTCGCCGTCGCAGTACACGAGGGCGGGCTCGTAGTCGTCGAGCGCCTCCTGCGCCACCGTCGCATAGCAGCAGATAATCACCCGGTCGCCCTCGCCTGCCTTGTGTGCGGCGGCCCCGTTCATGGAGATCATGCGCGAGCCGCGCTCACCCCGGATGGCGTAGGTGGTGAAGCGCTCACCGTTGGCGATGTTGTAGACGTGCACCTGCTCGTACTCGCGGATACCCGCGGCATCGAGCAGGTCGGCATCGATGGCGCAGGAGCCCTCGTAGTCGAGCTCCGTCTGCGTGACCCGCGCCTGATGCAGTTTGCACTTCAGCATGGTCAGATACATGGCCGATCCCCCTTGCTTGCCCCTGCAGGCGGCGGTTGCGCCGCCTCAGCCCTGATCCGTGAGCCGCACCGCGACGTTGTCGATGAGACGCGCGCGGCCCAGCCACCCCGCGCCCAGCAGCATCAGCTCCGGTTCGTCCCCCACCGGCTCGGCGAGATCCTGGGGACGGCGGACACTGAAGTAGTCCGGCGTAAAGCCCGCCGCCTCCAGCGCCGCACGCCCTTGTGCCTCGACGGCGGTGAAATCCCGTTCGCCACGGGCGAGACGCTCGGCACCGGCGCTCAACGCAGCGTGCAGTGCCGGCGCGACGCGACGTTCGTTCTCGTCGAGATACGCGTTGCGGCTGCTCATGGCGAGCCCGTCCGCCTCGCGAGCCACCGACGCCCCCACCACCTGTACCGGCATATTCAGGTCGGCGACCATGCGCCGGATGACCAGCAGCTGCTGGTAATCCTTGCGCCCGAACACGGCGATATCCGGCGCGACGATGTTGAAGAGCTTCGCCACCACGGTAGCCACACCCTGGAAGTGCCCGGGCCGCGTGGCACCACAGAGGATGCCGGTGAGCGGGCTGACATCCACCACTGTGTCGAGACCGCCGCCATCGGGGTACATCTCCGCCACCGAGGGCGCGAACACCACATCCACCCCCTCACCGGCGAGGCGCTCGCAGTCGGCGTCCAGAGTACGCGGATACGCGGCGAAATCCTCCTCCGGGCCGAACTGGGTGGGATTGACGAAGATGCTCACGATCACGCGGTCACTGCGTTCCCGTGCCTCCTCGACCAGCGTCATGTGCCCGCCGTGGAGGTTGCCCATGGTCGGCACGAAAGCGATTTCCTCGCGCGCCTGCCGCCAGGCGTTTACTTGCGCCCGCAGCTCGGGAATGTGCCGGATGATATGCATGACACCCTCGTCAGAAGCTGTGTTCTTCGCCCGGGAAGGCCCGCGCGCGCACGGCCTCGACGTATGCCTCCAGTGCCGCGGGGATCGAGCCCGCATCGGGCATGAAATCACGGGAGAAACGCGGCGGCCTGCCCGGGGTGATGCCGAGCATGTCCTGCACCAC
>CAZHBN010000069.1:2207-5808 GCA_964530405.1 uncultured Ectothiorhodospiraceae bacterium | reverse complement strand
CAGCGCGGCAACGATGTGCGACTGATCGCCGGCGCCCTCGAGCTTGACCATCTGCGCGCCGCCCTCCTTCATGAGCCGACCGGCGTTCGCCAGCGCCGTCCCGGCGTCCGGATAACTCATGAACGGCATGTCCGCCATGACCAGGGCGCGTTGGCGGGCGGCAGCCACGCAGCGGGTATGGTAGATGATCTCGTCCACGGTAACCGGCAGGGTCGTCTCGCGCCCCTGCATGACCATGCCCAGTGAATCGCCGACGAGCATGACGTCCGTCCCCGCGGCGTCCACCGCTCGCGCCATGCTGTAGTCATAGGCGGTCAGGCAGGCGATGGCGCCGCCTTCGCGCTTGATGGCGTGCAATCGCGCGACCGTCATCGGGCGCTCGCGCTTCTTCTCCGCTCCTCCCGCGTACATGGCATCACTCCGCTGGCACTGAGGGCAGTACTCTACAGCGTCTACGCTACGAACATGAAGCGGTATTCATGAAAGGCGCTGCAGTGCAGCATCATCGACGCCGCTCAGCAACGCGTCAACCGTGCCGTGCCCCGGCACTTCCACGCGGGCATCGAGCTCGGCAAGCGGTACCAGCACGAACGCACGCTCACGGATCCCCGGATGCGGCACCGTCAACCGCGGATGTGCCAGCCGGCGCTGACCATAGAGGATGAGGTCCAGATCCAGTGTACGCTCGCCCCAGTGCCGCCGACGCTCGCGACCGTGATCGCGCTCGATGGCCTGCAAGGCGTCGAGCAACCGCAGCGGGCTCAGGGACGTCTCCAGCCGCACCACGGCATTGACGTAGTCCGGCTGGTCCTGTGGCCCCATGGGGGGGTTGCGATAGAGCGAAGAGCACGCCGCCAGGCGCGATCCGGGCAGAGCCGAAAGCTCGTCGAAGGCACGGCGCACGTGGGCGACGGGATCGTCCAGGTTGCTTCCTAGGGCGACCCAGGCGCGAATGCGCTCCGTCGCCATTACTCGTCTCCCTTGCGTCGCCCACCGCCGCGTCGACGGCGCCGACGCGTGGTCGGTGCGCCCGCCCCCGAAGCCGGGGCCGTCTCACCCTGCTGGAAATCCGTCCACCACTGCGCGAGCTCGCGGTCTGCCTCGCCGGCCTCGGCGCGCAGCAGCAGGAAGTCGTAAGCGGCGCGAAAACGCGGGTGCCCCATCAGGCGGCTCGCGCGCTTGCCGCTGCGCCGCTCGAACCGCGGCTGCAGCGACCAGATCTCGCGCATGGGCACGCCGAAACGCTTGGGGATCGTGACGATGGCGACCTGCTCCTCGACAGCCTCTGCCGCGGCCTGCTGAAGGGCCTGCGGATAGCTGTCGGCATCGCCCTCGCGGGCGGCGGCACGGGCGGTCACCACTGGCCACAGCAGCGCCGCGAAGAGGAAGGCGGGCGTGACCGGCCGGTCCTCCATGATGCGCAGATCCGTGTTCGCGAGCGCCCTGGCAATGAACGCCATGGCCACGTCGTCACCTGCCTCGTCGAGCAAGCGGTCGGTCGCGGGAAAGAGATAGCCGAACAGGCGCATGCGCCGCAGTAGCTCGAACGTCCCTTCCGCCTGGCCGCCGAGGAAGAGCTTGAGCACTTCCTCGAAAAGGCGTGCCGCGGGGATATCCGCGAGCAGTGGCGCCAGCTCCGGGATGGACGCCGCGATCGCGGGATCGAGACGGAAGCCGAGCTTCACGGCGAAACGCACAGCGCGCAGCATCCGCACCGGATCCTCGCGGAAGCGGGTCTCCGGGTCGCCGATGAGGCGGATCACGCCCTCTTCCAGATCGGCCATACCGCCGGCGTAATCGACGACGGAGAAGTCGGCGATGTTGTAGTACAGCGCATTGACGGTGAAGTCCCGGCGCAGGGCGTCTTCCTCGATGGTGCCGTAGACGTTGTCGCGCAGGATCATGCCGTCATCGCTGACGACGCCGTCGTCGCCGGGGTCACTGTCCCCGGCATGCAGGGCACGGAAAGTGGCCACCTCGATGATCTCACGCCCGAAGTGCACGTGAGCCAGGCGGAAACGCCGGCCGATGAGGCGGCAGTTGCGGAACAACTCGTTCACCTGCTCGGGCGTGGCGTCCGTAGCGACGTCGAAGTCCTTCGGCTCGCGCCCCAGGGAGAGGTCGCGAACACCGCCGCCCACCAGATACCCCCCATAGCCGGCATTCTTCAGCCGATACAGCACCTTTAGCGCATTGTCACTGATCTGCGAGCGGGAGATACGATGCTCGGAGCGCGGGATGATATATGGCTCCACGTGTCGCGCGGGCTGTTCTGTCACGGGTCCGAAACGCCCTCTTGTGCGTAGGAAAAGAATGCGTATAATAGCAGCCCTCGTCGCCGGGTGCAGGCCACCAAGCGACAAAAAACGGCCACCTCCGGGCCGATACAATAAGCTCCCATCGTCTAGTGGTTCAGGACGCCGCCCTCTCAAGGCGGAAACCGGGGTTCAAATCCCCGTGGGAGCGCCAGATTCTGAAAAAAGCCGCCTTCGAGCGGCTTTTTTCGTGCACGTGCACCAGCCCCGGACCGGTACGCCCGGTTCGCGGTATCCTCTTGCGACCGCGACCACCCGGACCGACACGCACCGTGAATCATCAAGCCCGCATACGCTGCAGTCTGCCGCGCCGCCTCGCCGCCATGTTCTACGACGGCCTGCTACTGGTCGCGCTCTGGATGCTAGCGACCGCCGCCGTGCTGCCGCTCACGGACGGCGAAGCGGTGGCGTCCGGCAACTGGATCTTCCGCGGCTACCTGCTGCTGATCGCCGGCATATTCCTCTGCGGTTTCTGGTGGCGGGCCGGCCGGACACTGGGCATGCAGGCCTGGCGGATGAGGGTCGTATCCATGGCCGACGGAAGCCACCCCAGCGCGAGGCAGGCATGCATCCGGTTCGCTGCGGCGCTGCTGTCGTGGCTGCCACTCGGACTGGGCTTCCTGTGGGCCCTGCTGGACCGTGACGGTCTGGCATGGCATGACCGCCTCTCGGGCACCCGCCTGATCGTCGAGCCCAAGCGCTAAGGTTCTGAGCGGGCCATCGAATACCATGAACAGCGAAACCCTGATTCATGGCACTAGCGCACCCGCAGGAGCCCGACGATACCTGCCGCGAGAAACAGCAGCGGCGGTGCGAACGCGCTCAGCGCCGGCGGCAACCCATAGATAACGCCCGCATTGTTCAGCAGCCGGTTGAGCAGCATGAACGCGACGCCGACGAGGACGCCGAGCACGATCTGCTGCCCGGCCCCGGCACGGCGCTGCGAACGGAACACCAGCGGCACCGTCAGCAACACCATGACTACAGTGGCCAGCGGCGTTGCAAGCTTCACCCAGAAAGCGAGGCGGTAGCGCGCCGTCTCCAACGCGTTGCGCTCGAGGTAATCGATGTACCGGCCGAGCTCGGGCAACGGCAGCATTTCCGGAGACAATGCCAGCAACCCGAGAAGCTCCGGACTGAGGTCGGCACGCAGGCGGCGCTCGTCGGCATGGCGCACGACCACGCCATCGCCGGAGAAGTCGGTCACCTCGACCCCGGTGAGTCGCCAATCGGCGCCGTCATAGCGCCCACGCTCGGCCTCGAGAACCCGCTCGAGCGCCCCGGAG
>CAZHBN010000069.1:0-2107 GCA_964530405.1 uncultured Ectothiorhodospiraceae bacterium | reverse complement strand
GGCGCCGTCATAGCGCCCACGCTCGGCCTCGAGAACCCGCTCGAGCGCCCCGGAGACCAGGGTATAGACGCTGACGTCCTCGATTACCGCTTCTTCACGAACCCGTCCCACATGAATGTAGCGCTCGCCGTCGCGCAGCCACAGCGCGCCCTCGCTGGTACTCGCCACGCCCTCACTGACGCTTCGGGCCCGAAGATCCTGCGCCATCCGCGCAGCGTGGGGGGCGAGCCACTCCCCCAGCCCCACCGCCACCACAGCAAGGCCGACGCCGGCCAGCACCACTGCCCGCGCGACTCCGCCGACGGACAAACCGGCGGCGCGCATCGCGGTAAGCTCGCTACGGCCCGCCAATGCCCCCAGGGCCACCAGCGCCCCCACCAGGTTGGCCACCGGGAAGATTTCGTAAGCGCGGCCGGGGGCCTGCAAAAGCACGTAGATCAGGGCCGTGCCCATCGTATAACTGCCCTGTCCCACGTCCCCGGTCTGGTCGATGAACTCGAAGACCACATCGAGCGCCATGAGCACGAGCAAAGCCATCAGGGCACCAATCGCGACCTGCCGAGCGATATAGCGAGTCAGCCGAAACGACGTCATCGCCGGCTCCCGAACTGGCGCCACAGAAGCCAGATAGCCAGTACCAGGACGGCGAGATGCACCCACCAGATACCCAGCCATGGGGGCGTGACGCCGGCCTCGTACCAGTCCTGTGCCGCCTTGAGCCCGTTGAAGTAGGCGACATAAACGAGTACGGCGGCGACCAGCCGGGCATAGCGCCCCTCCCGCGGCGCCGAACGCGCCAGCGGAACGGCGGCGAGCGCGAGCACCAGCACGCTGACGGGCATCGCGACACGCCACTGCAGCTCGGCGCCCGCATCGCGGCCGCCATCCGCCAGCAGCACCGGTGTCGATTGCGCATCACGTTGAGCGCGCGACCGGACCTCGCCACGGTCATCGAGACGGATGCCGTGCTCGCCGAACGCCAGCGTCCGCCATGCCGGCCGCCCCGGCACCCCGTCGTAGCGATAGCCGTCGGCGAGCACCAGGAACCGCCCGCCGCCCTGCCCACCGTTGCGCCGGTAGGCCCGTTCGGCGACAACGAGGCGCTCCTCCGGTCCATCGCCAAGGCGGGCGAACAGTCCCCGCAGCGTGCCGTCATCGGCCACGGACTCCACATAAAGGACCCCGCCGTCGTCGCCCAGCGGCAGAAAGCGCCCACCCTGAAGACCCGTGAACTGCGCCCGCTCGCTGGCGGCAGCGACGGTGGCGTCCGCCTTGCCCTCCGCCCAGGGGCCCAGGATCAACGACAGCGCCGCAACCGCAACCGCGAGGGGCACGGCGAGCGCGTAAAGTCCCCGCAACACGGCCCGCGGACCGACGCCACAGGCCGCCAGGGCGGCCATCTCCGAGTCCCGGTACAAACGGCCCAGCGCCAGAATCACGGCGAGGAAGAAACTCGCCGGCAGGACCACCCCGAGATTCGCCAGCGCTTTCAGGCCAAGCAGAGTGAAAATCACGTCGGGGGGCACGTCCCCGCGCGCAGCGTCGGCCATGAACCGCACCAGTCGGTTGGTGAGCAGCACCACCACGAGCACGACGGTGACGCCCAGCCACGCCATGAGTGTCTCGCGCAGCAGGTACCGCTGCACACGCCCGATCAACACGGCTCGACCACCTCGTTTGTACGGGGGTAATCGTGGGAAAACCGGCAATAACGGGCGAAAATCGCTCGAATCTGGGTTAGGATAAGTTTTTCACGCATAACGGATGCCCCCGGCGGCGCCGAACCGGCCCGCCGCACGGGCCCATGTCGGGCAACCGCGAAGGAGATATCGATGGAGTACTCGGTCAAGAGCGGCAACCCGGAGAAGCAGCGCTCGGCCTGTGTGGTGGTCGGCGTCTTCGAATCCCGCCGGCTTTCCAGCGCCGCTGCCCGCATCGATGAGGCCAGTGGCGGTTTCCTCACCCAGCTGGGACGCCGCGGCGATATGGAAGGCCGGCTCGGCCAGACGCTCATGCTCACCAATGTACCAGACACCCTCTGTGACCGAGTGCTCCTCGTGGGCTGCGGGCGCGAGCGCGAGTTCGACGACGGCGCCTACCGCCAGGC
>CAZHBN010000068.1:6309-16160 GCA_964530405.1 uncultured Ectothiorhodospiraceae bacterium | reverse complement strand
GGCAGCTGCGCATGGGCGTGTCCAAGATCACCGAGGACAGCCGCTATACCCCGGATGTGCCGCGCAAGTACACCGTCGCCGATCTCATCACCGGTTGGGGTGTCGCCGAGTCTGTGCGCCACTACTACGACCTGTGGGACGGCGACGTCGCCGGCAAACGGGTCATCGTCCAGGGCTGGGGTAACGTGGGTGCGGCGGCCGCCTGGTACCTCGCCCGCGCCGGAGCGCGCGTGGTTGGCATTATCGACCGCGTCGGCGGCCTCATCGACGAGCAGGGTCTCGACGAGGCACGGGTGCGTGAGCTCTACCTCGGCAAACGCGGCAATGCCCTGCACGCCGAGGACATGCTTTCCTTCGAGGAGGTCAACCGCCGGATCTGGAATGTGGGCGCAGAGGTGTTCATGCCCTGCGCGGCCTCGCGGCTGGTCACCCGGGAACAGGTGGACGCCATGCTTGCCGGCGGCCTGGAGGTCATCGCCTCGGGCGCCAACGTACCGTTCGACGACCCGGAGATCTTCTACGGTGATATCTGCGAGTATGCCGACCGGCATGCCGCGTTGATTCCGGACTTCATCGCCAACTGCGGGATGGCGCGGGTATTCGCCCTGCTCATGGAGGGCGGCTTCGAGGTCTCCGACGAGGCGATATTCGCCGACGTCTCCGCCACCGTTCGCAGTGCGCTCCAGGCGGTCCATGCCGCCAATCCGCAGCGCACGGGGCTCACCGCCAAGGCCTTCGAGAATGCGCTCGCGCAGCTCGTGGACGTGGAGCAGGCACAGCCGCGCAAGGTGGCGAACGCCTGAACGTGCGCGTTGATCCAGCGATCTGATACGGGCCGCCCGCGGGCGGCCCTTTCTCTGTCATGGCACTTCGGAAACAGAACTGGCATCGGGCCGGACGCCGTCTACGCTCGACGGTATGAAGGGTTATGGCCAGTTCTGCCCGGTTGCCAAGGCCGCGGAAATCCTCAGCGAGCGCTGGACGCTGTTGATCGTCCGCGAGTTGTTGGTCGGTTCGCACCGGTTCAACGACATCCGCCGCGGCATACCGCTGATCTCCACCAGTCTGCTCACGCAGCGGCTGAAAACCCTGGAAGACCAGGGCATCGTCGAGCGCCGGCATGCCGCACGCGGCCTCGCCTGGGAATACCATCTCACCCAGGCGGGCGAGGAGCTCGCGCCGATGGTGGAGATGGCCGGTCGCTGGGGGCAGCGCTGGGTGCGCAGTCATCTCCTCGAAGAGGATCTGGATGTGGGGCTGCTCATGTGGGACATGCGCCGGCGCATCCAGGTCCAGGCCTTGCCGTGGACGAAGGTGTGCATCCACTTCCGGTACCCCGACGTGCGCCCGCCTCATCGCGACTGGTGGTTGCTGGTGGAAGACGCCGAGGTGGATCTCTGCCCGAAGGATCCGGGGCGTGAACCGGACCTGGATGTAGTCTCCGATTTGCGCACCATGTCGGCCATCTGGATCGGCAGTCTGTCGCTGAGGGCGGCCGTCGACCGGGGATGGGTCACGCTGTACGGACCCCTGCGGCTACGCCGCAGCATGCACCACTGGCTCGGGCTGAGTGTGTTTGCCGACGAGCCCGAAGCCGCCGGCGGTAAACGCTTCAATCCCTGAACTTGTTCCCCGGGCCCGCCAGCGTAGCGTGGGTGGTGACACGTACCGGGGAGCCTGTCATGAGTACCATTGCCTGCACGCGAATCGACGGCGATACGGTTTCTATCGCGCCTGCCGACGTCGCCGCGTTCGGCGATCGCCTCGGCGGTGAGCTCTACGCCGCGGAGACCCCGGGCTACGAGCAAGCCCGAAGTCTCTGGAATGCCATGATCACCACCCGCCCGGCCCTGATCGCCCGTTGTCGGGGCACGGCGGATGTCATCGAAGCCGTGCGTTTTGCCCGCGAGCACGACCTGGACTTCTCCGTTCGCGGCGGTGGCCACAACATCGCCGGCACGGCGCTGTGCGAAAACGCTCTGGTGATCGACCTATCCGCCATGCACGCGGTGCGGGCGCAGCCCGACACCGGCCACGCGTGGGTTCAGGGCGGGGCCGCCTGGGCGGACGTGGACCGCGAGACCCAGCCATTCGGGCAAGCGGTGCCCAGCGGCATCGTGACCACCACCGGCGTGGCCGGCCTGACCCTGGGCGGTGGCTTCGGCTGGCTCACCCGCCGGTTCGGGCTGACCTGTGATCACTTGAACGCCGTGGACATGGTCACTGCCGATGGCCGTGCACTGACGGTGACACCGGACAGCGATCCGGAGCTGTTCTGGGCACTGCGTGGTGGCGGCGGCAATTTCGGCATCGTCACCGGGTTCTCGTTCCGCACGGTGCCTGTCGGGCCCACGGTGCTCGGCGGGATGGTGGTACACGATTTCCGGGACGCCAGGGACGTGGTCGCCCTTTTCCGGGATTTCACGGCCGCCGCGGCACCGGAGGTCACGACGCTGCTCGTCCTGCGGCCGGCTCCGCCGGCACCGTTTCTGCCGGAGTCGGTGCACGGCAAGCTGATCGCGGCCATCGCCGTGTGCTACGCGGGCCCGGTGGCGGATGGGGAGGCGGCCGTGGCACCGGTGCGCGAGACCGGCCGTCCGCTCGCCGATGTCATCGCGCCGAAGCCGTTCCGTGCTCATCAGGCCATGCTCGACGCGGTGCAACCACCGGGGCGCCACTATTACTGGAAATCGGCGTTTCTCGACGGGATCTCCGACGCCGCGGTGGACACGCTTCTCGCCCACGCCGAGCGCATCGGTTCGCCGCACTCCGGGGTGCTCTTGATGCACCTCGGCGGCGCGGCGCGCCGTGAGCCGGGGCACGAGACGGATCCCGCCGTTGCGCTCAGGGACGCCGAGTACGTGCTCAATATCGCCGCGTCGTGGACGGACCCGGCGGAATCCGGGAACCACGTGGCCTGGGCAAGGGCGTTCTGGTCGGCGATGCGTGCGCACTCGTCGGGGGGTGCGTACGTCAATTTCCTCACTGCCGATGAGTATGCCGACCGCGTGGGTGAAGCCTATCGGCAGGACGTCGTCGAGCGGCTTGCCCGGGTGAAGCGCCGCTATGACCCGGACAACCGGCTGCGCCACAACGCGAACATCGCACCAGCCTAGCTGTGCGAAGCGTGTGAACCACTGTGTGGGTGTGACCGGGCGGAAGGTCACACCCACCGTCGCCGGTTCCCGAATTATCGGGGCAGCGGTGCACCCATCAGGTCGGTGTACAGGTTCCAGAACTTGTCACGATCGATGTCGAACAATATGTCGACTTTCTGCGTACCGGCCGGGAACCCTTCGCCGTTGTCCGAGTTACGCCGGCGGCTGTCGTGGTACCCGATGGACCGGCCGTAGTTCGGCCCATATGTCGTGTCGATATCGATGTATCGCGATTCGACATCGGTAGCGATCGAGCGGTCGAGGAAGATTGCCGTGGTGATCGCATCCCACACGAATGTCCGGCGGTCGGGATTCTCCTTCCAGCGCTTGCCCTGCAGATCCTTGAACATCCTCGTGATCGGCGTGTCGGCGCCGGCGATGATGCGATCGTATTGGGCCTTCGTGTAGTAGACCCGCTCGGCGACGTCGTTCGGGACGACGGTCTGCTTCGGGAACGGCGCCCGGAGAGCGATCCGGATCGCCTCCGGGTCGTACCACCAGTTGAACTCGGCAGCGGGTGTGGTGTTACCCGGGATGTCGATCGCCCCACCCATGTAGATCACTTCTTTGACCAGCGGAACCACGTCGGGGTACATGCGCACGAGCAGAGCGATGTTCGTGGCCGGGCCTAGCGCGAAGAGCGTGATCTCGTTGGGGTTGTCCCGGATCTGCTCGGCGAGGAACTCGACGGCGTGCTGGTCCTTGGGGGCGGCTTTCGCGTATCCACCGTAGGGTGCTTCCGCGAGGGCGGTGTAGGAGTCCGGGCGCTTGCGGGCCCACGAACCGAGGTACTCGGAGTTGCCGTAGAGTGCCTGCTCAGCGGCGAGGACAGGCTGCCGGTTGCCCATCAGCGGCTCGCCGGCGCCCATGAATACGGGAATGTCGGACCGGCCCACGAGTTGCAGCTGTCGCAGCGTATACTGGGTCCCCTCTTCGAGCCATGTATTGCCGGCGACGGTGGTAACGCCGAGCAGGTTCACCTTGTCCGACGACTGGGTGAGCATGAACATCGCAATCGCATCGTCGTTCAGCTGGCCCATGTCGGTGTCCACGATGACCTTGGCGCGGTTCGCGGTTCCGGGGTCCGACGACGTTCCATCCACGACATCGGCTGCGCTTGCGATCCCGGTTCCGGCAACGGCCAGGCATCCGGCAAGGGTCGCTCCGATGAATCCGGCGGTCAGAAAGGATTTCAGGCGTTTACGGATCGTCATTGGGGTCTCCTCCATGAGTGCAGTCATGGTCTTGTGCAGAGGGTGGCCAGTGTCCTGGAACACTAACCGGGGAGCCCGGTGTTGAGCCGGGCGGAGATTTTCTGGCGGTAGTAGTCGATGATCACGGCGAGCACGATGACGGCACCGGTGACCATCTGCCGTGCGAAATCTCCGACGCCGAGCAGGAGCAACCCGTTGGTGAGCACACCGAGCAGGCACGCGCCGAGGAATGTGCCGATCAGTGACCCCTTACCGCCGAACAGGCTGGTACCGCCGATGATCACCGCTGCGATGGCGGTGAGCTCGTAGCCCTGGCCAATGATGGGGCTCGCAGTGTGCAGACGGGTCAAGTAGATGATCGCGGCTAGGCCGGCCATCGCGCCAGAGATACAGAACGCCGCGATCTTGTACCGCGAGGTGCGATGTCCGGCGAGACGAACCGATTCCTCGTTGTTGCCGATCGCGAATAGCAGGCGGCCGAATACGGTGCGGGTGAGGACGAATTGTCCGATAGCGATTACCAGCAACGCGACGATGAAAACCGCTGGCATGCCCAGGAAAGTCGCGGTGCCGAAGTTCTTGAACGATTCCGGAAAGCCGAAGACCGCAGCGGCATCCGTGGTCTGCAGGGCCGCACCGCGGGCGATATTGAGCATGCCGAGCGTGACGATGAACGCCGGCACCGACCAGCGGACCGAAACGTAGCCGTTGATGAATCCACACACCAGGCCAACGAAGAGCGCGGCGAGGATTGCGCAGAGGATCGCCAGCGGTACGGGCATTCCGCTGGTAATGACAAGACCCGCAACCATGGCGCTGAGTGCGAGAACCGAACCGACGGACAGATCGATGCCTGAAACGAGGATGGCGAACGTCAGTCCGGCGGCAAGGATGGTGTTGAGCGTGATTTGCGTCTGAATGTTCGCAATGTTCTGCTCGGTGGCGAAGTTGGGCGCGGTGGCCATGAAGAAAAGGATCAGCGCAATCAGCACGAGCCCGATCCCGGTTTCGCCGAGTACCCAGCGTACCGCGCGTGTGGACCACGGGACGCGTGGCGCGAGTGCCTCCACTGTCGTTTCTGTCATGGATTCGCTCTCCTCTCGTCGTGCGATTCGGCAGGAATCGGCGACGCTGGTTGTTCTTGATTACTGCTTTCCGGGGTATTGAGGAATTCGGCGTAGGCGTGGGTGAGAATGCCTTCCTGATCGAATTCCGTACGGGGCACGTTCGCGACGATCCGGCCGCGCGAAAAAACCAGGATGCGGTGGCACATTCCCATCAGCTCGCTGAGGTCCGAGGAGACCATCACGATCGCTTTGCCCTGGCGAGCGAGCGCGCCCAGGAGCCCGTAGATTTCGTGGCGGGCGCCGATGTCGATACCGCGGGTGGGCTCATCGACGATGAGTACATCCGACTCGCGGTATAGCCACCGGCCGAGCACGACTTTCTGCTGGTTTCCGCCTGACAGCGTGCCGACGGCGGTCCCTATGGCGCCGACCTTCACCCGCATCCTGTTGGCGACCTCCGTTGTTTCGCGGCGTTCCTTGCGGCGCTGCAACAAGCCGCGACGGCTGACCTTGGGCAGAGTCGCGAGGCTGACGTTCACGTCACAGCCCATCTGCAGTACCAGCCCCTGCTGCTTCCGGTCCTCGGTAGCCAGACTTATGCCAGCGCGGACGGCGTCGCGGGGTTCGCGGATCCGCACCGGCTGACCGCGCACCCGCACGGTGCCACTGGACGGACCGTCCGCGCCGAACACCGCCCGGACGGTTTCCGTGCGGCCCGCGCCGACCAGACCGGCCATGCCCACGATCTCCCCGGCGCGTACCGTGAATGACACACGGCGGCCCAGTGCCGGCACGTGAAGGTCGTCGACTTCGAGCAGGACCTCGCCGGGGACGACGTCATCGGGAAACGGATGATGGTCGGCCACGTCCTGGCCAACCATCATCCGCACTACCTCGGCCGTGGTCAGCCCATGGACTTCGCGAGTGCCTACGGTGGCGCCGTTGCGGAGAACGGTAGCGCGGTCACAGACGCTGAAGACCTCTTCGAGGTGATGCGAGATGTAGATCACCGCGACGCCACGCTCACGCAGGCCCCGCACGAGTCCGAGCAGTCGTTCCTTCTCGGGCGCCGTGAGCGTCGCTGTGGGCTCGTCGAAGATCACGATCCGTGCGTCGGTAGACAGCGCGCGTGCGATCTCGACGAGCTGGGTTTGCGCGAGACTCAAGCGTTCCATCGGTGTCCGTGGATCCACGTCGAGCCCCACACTGTCGAGCAGCCTGCGTGCTGAGCGGTTCAGTTGGCGGCGCTGCACAATCCCGCCGCGCCGGGGAAGCCGGTCGAGAAACAGGTTTTCCGCGACGGTCAGGTTCGGCAGGCCGCTCAATTCCTGGTGCACGACGCGGATGCCGCGCGCGAGGGCTTCCTGGGGAGAGGCCGGTGTGTACGCTCGGCCGTCAAGTGTCAACGTGCCGCGGTCCGGCGGATGGACACCGCCGAGTATGCGAACTAGGGTCGACTTGCCTGCGCCGTTCTCGCCGATGAGCGCGTGCACTTCACCGGCCCGGACGTTCAGGTCAACGCCATCGAGCGCGACCACACCGGGGTACCGCTTGGTCACTGCACGGACCTCGAGCATGCTCACGGCTGACCCCTCACTTCCGCGTGACGAGTTCGATCGGCGTCTTGACCCATTCGTCGGCGGACTCGCCGTCCAGGAGGTCCAGGGCGATGTCGATACCGAACACCGCCTGCTTGGAACCGAACTGGTCGAGAGTGGCGAGCAGCGACCCGTTGTCGAGGTGTGGCTGGACCTCCGGCAGGTTGTCGAAACCGACGACCTCGATGTCTTCTGTCTTGTCGGCGGCCTGCAGCGCGGCGATAACGCCGAGCGCCATCGAGTCGTTGGCCGCCATGACGCCCTGGATGTCGGGGTGGGCAGCGAGGAGGTTCGTGAAGACCGTGTTCGCTTGTTCGGTCTCCCAGTTCGCGGTAGCGGATGCGACCAGATCGAGCTCGCCATCGGCGATCGCTTGCTCGAAGCCCTGCTTGCGCTGTTCGGCGTTGGCTGCGCCCTGGACGCCTTCGAGCATGACGACTTTGCCGTTGGCGCCGATTTCATCGGCGAGAACCATGCCCACTTGTCGGGCACCGTCCGCGTTGTCCGGTCCCACGAACGGGATATCGAGTCCTGCGGATGCCAGCGCCTCGTCGTCGAGCTTCACGTCGATATTGACGAGCTCGATGCCCTGATCGGCGGCTCGTTCCAGCGGCGGGACGAGAGCGCGGGAGTCGGCAGGCGCGATGACAATCGCATCGACGCCCTGGGCGACGAGGTTATTCACCGCCTCGACCTGACCGACGATGTCGGTCTCGGACTGAATGCCCACCGACTTCAGCGTGAATTCGTCGTTCGACGCGTCGTATTTCTCGGCGCCGGCTCGCATGTTCTGGAAGTACGGATTGCCGAGGCTCTTCATCACGAGGCCGACGGTCGGCTGCTCCCCGTCGTCAGTGTTTCCGGCGCCGGCCGAGCCGACATCCTGTTGTCCGCAAGCGGTGAGGGCAAACGTCGTGACAAGCGTTATCGATGCGGCCAAGAATCGGGTTTTCATAGTCTCACTCCCTGGACTTAAGGTATGCGGCAGGGTCAGAAAGCGACGCTGCTTCGGAGAAATACGGTCGCGTAGAGGGGCGTTTCATTGCTGCCGACGGCGACGGCTGTCACTGCTCGCCTCCTGGGGTGCTGGTCGAGTTGGCGGGCGAGAAGGGCGTTTCAGGGCATCCGCACGATCCGCGTGTGACGAGCTCGACTGGCAGCACTGTCGGGCCCTGCGGGGAGGCATGGTTGTCCCGCTGTCCGAGCAGCGAAGTGACGGCTTTGCGGGCGAGCTCGCCAATCGGCTGGCACACCGTCGACAGCGCGGGCGTCGTCAGCAACGAGGCCGCGATGCCGTCGAAGGAGACGAGGGCAATATCGCTCGGGCACGTCAGGTTGAGCTCGGCCAGCGCCCGAAAAACGCCGACTGCCTGCTCGTCACTGGCCACGAAAATCGCATCGACATCGTTGTTCTTCGTAAGGATGTCGAGCGCCGCCTCCCGGCCTGCGAACCGTCCGAGTGGCACTTCACGCAGCGGCACGGAGTCCGCGTCGAGGCCCGCATTATTCAACGCGTCCCGCCACCCGCGTACGCGATCGCTGGTGTTCCGCATTTCCCGTGGCCCCGAGATACAGGCGATTTTCTTGCGGCCGTGCTCGATCAGGTGCTCCGTCGCGATCTGTCCGCCTCGCTGGTTGTCGGACAGCACCTGCGCGGGGGCGTCACGACCTTCGAGCAGACGGTCGAGTACGACCCAGGGCGTCCCGCTCCGCGCGATCTCTTCGGCCGCCGGGACGACACCATGTACCGGGATGAGGATCAGCCCGTCGACGCAGCGGTCGAGAAACGCCTGGACGTAAGCGCTCTCACGATCGACGTCGTCGGTTGCGTTGCCGAGCAGCAGGGCATATCCGGTTTCGAAGGCGACTTCTTCGATCTCGCGGGCGAGTTCGGCGAAATAGGGGTTGGTGTTGTCGGGGACGACGAGCCCGAGACTCATCGTCCGGTTGGTGCGTAGCGATGCGGCTATTCGGTTGGGCCGGTAGCCGAGTTGCTCGATTGCCCGCAGGACTCGCTCGCGGGTGGCAGGGGCGACGCGGCGAGGCCCGTTGTTGAGAACGTAGCTCACAACCGCGGGCGAGGTGCCGGCCAGTCGGGCCACATCGTTTCGGTTGACCATTTGCCGGCCTTATCAACTCGTGTTGATTTCGTTACAAAAAAGCTAAGCACACAAAATCAAGGTGGGCAAGGTAGTTATAGAATACGTTTTGGCGTCTTCTTCGTATGAGCAACTCCAGTTGCCTCGATCGGCGCTATACGGCGGGTGTGTTGGAGTGCCTGAAACGCGATCGGGTGCGCTACGCACCAGGGGGTGTCGATACGACGCGGGCGCGTCGGGGCGCAGTGAGACGGGGTCCTGTCGAGGCCCGCAGTCAGGGCACTACGACCACCGGGGCGTCGATTTCGTCGAGGAGGTTGCGCCCCGCCGGGTTCTCCATGGCGCGGCTGTGCCGGCTTAGCACCAGCGCCTGGCCCTTCTGAAGACTGAGCGTGGCCACCAGCGTCGGGGCATCGTCGGCGGACAGTGCCTGGAGGACAACGCGGCGTCCGTGGCGTTGCGCCCATTCCCGCGCAGCGTCCGCGATGCGGTCGTCGCTGCTGCCGGGCGGGAGCAGAACCGTCAGGGGCTGACTGACGTCCCGTGCCATGGCGGCGGCGACGTTCATGGCACGCTCGCCTGCGGGGGTGGGTTCGTAGAGTACCAGCACGGGACGGTCCGCGGCGGGGCGTTCCTCGCCGAGTACCAGCACGGCGCAGTTCGCCTCGCTCGCCAGGCGCGCGAGCCCGACGTTCATGCCGGGGCCCCGGCCCCG
>CAZHBN010000068.1:1405-6209 GCA_964530405.1 uncultured Ectothiorhodospiraceae bacterium | reverse complement strand
GGCAGCCGGGCGCTGCGAAGCAGGTCCGTGTCCTCGAGGAAGAGGCCGAGCAGCTCCGTGCCCCGCCGCTCGGCATACTCCACGGCCGCCTGCAGTGCCGAACGCGACGCGCGGGAGCCGTCCAGCAGGACGACAACACGCTGGATGATCTCGCCGTTGTGCTCAGTCCTGGCCATTGTCGTCGCGGCTCCCGCCGTTGCCCGCCTCGCCATTGCCGGAACCTCCGTCGGCGAGCTCCGAGAAGTGTTGCAGGCGTTGTTCCACGAGGGCGTTGACGCTGTCGGCCTCGAAGCTGCCGTCGTCCTGGCGTTCTCCGGCGGGCAGGCCCGTGAGCAGCTCCAGCGCTTCGTCGATATGGGTCAGTGGCCAGATGTGAAAGCGACCGTCACGCACGGCCGCGACCACGTCGGCGCGGAGCATCAGATGGGCCACGTTGGCGGCGGGCAGGGCCACGCCCTGCGCGCCGGTGAGGCCGCGTTCGGCGCAGACGTCGAAAAAGCCTTCGATCTTCTCGTTCACGCCCCCCACTGCCTGCACCTGCCCGTGCTGGTTCAGCGAGCCGGTGACGGCGATGGACTGGCGCAGCGGCACCTCGGCGAGCACGGAGCACAGGGCGCAGAACTCGGCCACGGATGCGCTGTCGCCGTCCACCGTGCCGTAGGACTGCTCGAAGGCGACGCTGGCAGCGAGGGACAAGTGTCGCTCCCGCGCATAGCGCGAGGCGAGGAGGCTCGAGAGGATCATCATGCCCTTCGTATGGATATTGCCACCGAGCTTGGCCTCGCGCTCGATGTCCACCATGTGTCCGCGCCCCAGGCGTGCGTTGGCGGTAATGCGCGTCGGCCGGCCGAATGCGTAGCCGCCGAGCTGCAGCACCGACAGGCCGTTGACGCTACCGACGGCCTCGCCTTCGCTGTCGATCAGCAGCGTGCCCCGCTGGATCGCGCGGCCCACCTGTTCGCGCACCCGCGAGGCGCGGTGAATCTGTGCCTCGATCGCTTGCTGTATATGGGCGGCGCCGATGTGCTCGCTGCCGGCTTCCCCCGCCCAGTAGTCCGCTTCCGTGAGCAGGTCGGCGATGGCCCGGTTGTGTGTGGTCAGGCGTTCGCCGTCGTCGGCGAGTCGGCTGGCCTGCTCGATGACCCGGGCCACGCCGTCGCGATCCAGCGGACGGTGGGCGGCGCTGCGGGCGATCGTGGCGATCATGCGGGCGTACACCGGCAGGGTGTCGTCATCGCGGACCAGATCCTCCTCGAAATCCGCCTGCACCTTGAACAGCTCCAGGAAGTCCGGGTCATGGGCGGAGAGCAGGTAGTACAGCAGCCGGTCGCCGAGCAGCACCACCTTCACGTCCAGCGGCACCGGCTCCGGTTCCAGGGACACGGTGCTCATCAGGCTGTAGAGCTGCTCCAGGGATTCGGTCTTCACCGAGCGGGAATACAGCGCGCGCTTGAGCGTCTCCCAGGCCAGGGGCTGGAAAAGCAGCTTGCGCACGTCGAGCACCAGGTAGCCGCCGTTGGCCCGGTGGAGGGCGCCGGGCTTGATCAACCGGAAATCGGTGACCAGCGCGCCCTGCTGGACGTGGTGCTCGACGCGCCCGACCAGCCGCTGGTGGCCCGGGTTGTCTTCGTAAATCACCGGTGCGCCCTGGCAGTCGGCATTGCTGACGAGAACGTTGACGTGGTAACGGCGAAACAGGGCATCGGCGCCTTCACCGCTCTGGCCGTCCTGGCCGACGACGGACTCGACGTGGGCGGTGACGTCGCGCTGGATCGCATCCAGGTGCTCGAGCACCCCGGGATAATCGCGCCAGGTCTCGCGGAATTCGCTCATGCGGTGGCCGACGGCGAACTCCGCCATCTCCTCGTTGAGCGCGCGTATCTTCTCCTGAGTCTCCTTGCGCCAGCGCGGCAGCTGCTGAATGACCTGCTGGAGCTGCTCCTGCAGGCGCTCGATGATCGCTTCGATCTCCTTGCGCTTGTCCTCGGGCAGCTCGCGATAACGCTCCGATTCCATGACCTCGCCCTGGTCGTCCCGGGGCGCGAAGGTGAATCCGCCGGGCGTTTGCAGCAGGGCGATGTCGTGCTTTTCCGCCTCGTCGTGAATCTCCCGGAACGCGCCCTGCTGGCGCTCGCCGAAGGCCTGATGGAGCTCGCGCAGACGGTTCTGGTACTCGTCGCTCTCGAAGGTCGCCGGGATGGAGGTGCGCAGCTCCTCGACCAGTTGCTCCACGTCGGCACGCAGGCGCTCGCCGTCGCCGGCCGGCAGCCGGATGAGCCGCGGCTCATTGGGGTGGTCGAAGTTGTGGAGATAGCAGCAGTCCGGCGGTACCGGTTCGTCCGCAGCCCGGTCACGCAGGAAGCGATCCACCACCTCGTGCTTACCGATACCCGGCGGCCCGAGCACGTAGAGGTTGAACCCCTCGCTGCGGATGCTCGCCCCGAAGTGTAGCGCGTCGATGGCGCGATCCTGGCCGACGATGGTCTCGAGCGGTTCCAGCTCGTCGGTGGTGGTGAAGTCGAAGCGTTCGGGGTCGCAGCGGCGGTAAACGTCGTCGGCGGTCAGCGGCTCGGGTCTTGCCATTCCAGTTTCCTTCCGGGGGTGGCGGTGCGATCGTGTGATGCCGGGCTTCCGACAACCATTTACGCTTTGCCGCGATTGCGCAAGTGCGCGGGACGCGCGGGTTGTGTTTCCGTCGCGTCGCTGTGCAAGGATAGTCGCATCCCGATCGTGTGTGAGGAGGAGCCATGGTGGCAGCAGGGGCCAAGGTGGGCCGCGGCGGTGCGAGTCGGATGGAGGCGGTGGACGAGCGTTTCCGCGCGTTCGTCAGTGCCTGGCAGGGGGAGGCCATGCCGGAAACACTCCCCCGGTCCGCGTTGTGCGAGCTGTTCGATTCGCAGATGCTCTCGCGGCATCTGGATTTCGAGGCACGGCACATGCGTGCGCGCAACGAGGGGTTCTACACCATCGGCAGCGCCGGCCATGAAGGGAACGCGGCGGTGGCGCGTGCCGTGCGCGCCAGCGATCCGGCGTTTCTCCACTATCGCTCCGGGGCGTTCATGGTGGAACGCGCGCGCCAGCTCCCCGATGTCGATGCGGTGTATGACACGGCACTCTCTCTCGCCGCGAGCGCGGAGGACCCGATCGCCGGCGGTCGCCACAAGGTCTGGGGATCCCGCGCGATGTGGGTGGTGCCGCAGACCTCCACCATCGCCTCGCACCTGCCCAAGGCAGTGGGCACGGCGCTCGCCATCGGTCAGCACCGGCGGCGTGACGACGACGCGTTGCCGGTTCCCGAGGATGCCCTCGCGGTGTGCAGCTTCGGCGATGCCTCCGTGAACCACGCCGCGGCCCTGGCCGGCTTCAATACCGCCGCCTGGTCGGCATTCCAGCATTTGCCCTGCCCGGTGCTGTTCGTCTGCGAGGACAACGGCCTGGGCATCTCGGTGGCGACGCCGCCGGAGTGGATACGCGAGAGCTTCCGCGCCCGCCCGGGTATCCGCTACTTCGAGGCCGACGGCCTGGACGTGGCCGAGGCGTACCGGGTGGCCCGCGAGGCCGCGGAGTACGTCCGGCGCACGCGCATGCCCGCATTCCTCCACTTGCACGTGGTGCGCTTGCTCGGCCATGCGGGCTCCGACGTGGAGACCACGTACCGGTCCGCCGCAGCGATCGAGGCGGACGAGTCCCGGGACCCGCTCCTGCGAACTGCGGCGTTGGCGATGGCCACGGGCGCGCTGACGCCGGAGGCCGTTCTGGAACGCTACGAGGCGGCCCGGGAGCGGGTCGCCGATGCCGCCCGGAGCGCCTCGGCCCGGCCCAGGCTCGCAAGCCGCGAGGCAGTGATGGCGCCGCTGGAGGACGGCGATCCCGAAGCCGTTGCCGCGGAGGCACGCCGTCGCGCGGACGACGAAGCCCGGGCCGCGGCGTTCGGCGGTCATGATCGTCTGCCGGAACGCCAACCGCCCCGGCATCTCGCCGTGCAGATCAATCGCGCGCTCCACGATCTCATGGTCACCTACCCACAGGCCCGTATATTCGGTGAGGATGTGGCGCGCAAGGGCGGTGTCTACACGGTGACGGCGGGCCTGCACCGGACCTTCGGCCCGCGGCGGGTGTTCAATACCCTGCTCGACGAGACGGCCATTCTGGGCATGGCACAGGGAGCGGGGCTCATGGGGTTGCTGCCGATCCCCGAAATCCAGTACCTCGCATACCTGCACAATGCCCTCGACCAGCTTCGCGGCGAGGCCTGCTCGCTGGGGTTCTTCTCCAGGCGCCAGTTCGCCAACCCGATGACGGTGCGCATCGCCGCGCTCGCTTACCAGAAGGGCTTCGGCGGACACTTCCATAACGACAACTCCATCACCGCCCTGCGGGATATACCGGGGCTCGCCATCGCCTGTCCGTCGCGGGGCGATGATGCCGTTGGCATGTTGCGCACGGCGCTGGCCATGAATCGTATCGACGGCGCGGTGGTGGCCTACCTGGAACCGATTGCGCTGTACATGACCAAGGACCTCCACGAGGACGGCGACGGGCGCTGGTGCTTCGACTATCCGCCGCCGGGCGAGGCAGTCGCCATGGGCGAGGGGCGCGTCTATCATGAAGACGCCTCGGACCTGCTCGTGGTGACCTACGGCAACGGTGTATGGATGTCGCTGCGGGTGGCCGAGCGGTTGGATGCCGCCGTGCGCGTGCTGGATCTGCGCTGGTTGAAGCCGCTGAATGCCGCGCAGATCGTCGAGCACGCCCGTGCCACCGGGCGCGTCCTGGTGGTGGACGAAGGCCGCCGCACCGGCGG
>CAZHBN010000068.1:0-1305 GCA_964530405.1 uncultured Ectothiorhodospiraceae bacterium | reverse complement strand
CAGAGGGCAGGATGAGCCGCAGTTACCACACGATGACGCATTGGGGTGCCTACCGGGTCGAGGTCGCCGGCGGGCGGGTGCAGGCCGTTCATCCCTGGTCGGAAGATCCCGATCCATCTCCCATCGGCGCCGTGCTTGCCGAAACCCAGGGGCCGGAACGAGTGACCCGGCCCATGATCCGCCGGGGTTGGCTGGAAGGCCGTAGCACCGCCGAGTGCCCTCGCGGCGGGGACGAGTTCGTCGCCGTGGATTGGGATGACGCCCTGGGCCGCGTGGCAGGCGAGTTGCAGCGGGTGCGGGAGCGCCACGGTAACCAGGCGATCTACGGAGGCTCCTACGGCTGGGCGAGCGCCGGCCGTTTCCATCACGCCCAGAGCCAGGTTCATCGCTTCCTCGCCGCCATCGGCGGCTACGTGCGGTCGGTCAACTCCTACTCCCTCGCCGCAGCCGAGGTCATCACGCCCTATGTCGTGGGTTACTCGTATGACGAAATCCAGGCGGCGGCGACCTCCCTCGACGTGGTCGCCGGGCACACCGAGCTGCTGGTCTGCTTCGGCGGAATTCCCTGGAAGAATACGCAGGTGCAGTCAGGCGGACAGGGACGGCATGTCGTCACCGGGCACTTGCGCCGTGCCGCGGAGCGCGGTTGCCGGCTGATCAACCTCTCGCCTTTGCGCGAGGACCTGCAGGCCCCCGGGGCCGAATGGTGGCCAGTGCGGGCGAATACCGATCTGGCGGTGATGCTGGGCATCGCCCATACCCTGGTGGCCGAGGGGCGCCACGACGAGGCGTTCATCGAACAGTACACCAGCGGATTCGAGCCATTCCGCGCCGAGCTCATGGGCGAGACCGGGACACCGGCGCGGGATGCGGACTGGGCCGCCGGCGTCAGCGGCGTACCCGCCGAGGCCATACGGCGGCTCGCGCGGGAGATGGCCGGCCACCGCACTCTGATCAACGTGAGCTGGTCGCTGCAGCGCGCCGACCATGGCGAGCAGGTCTACTGGATGGCCATGGTGCTGGCTGCGCTGGTGGGGCAGATCGGGCTGCCGGGGGGTGGCTTCGCCCTGGGTTACGGGGCAGTTGGCTCGGTGGGCAACGGCGCCCACCGCGCCAAGCTGCCGGCGCTGCCCCGGCTGCCCAACCCAGTGCGCGCCTTCATTCCGGTGGCGCGCATCGCCGACATGCTGCTCCATCCCGGCGCGACGTTCGACTACGACGGCGGACGGTACACCTACCCGGACATCCGGCTGGTCTACTGGGCGGGGGGGAATCCGTTCCACCATCACCAGGACCTCAACCGCC
>CAZHBN010000067.1:0-16271 GCA_964530405.1 uncultured Ectothiorhodospiraceae bacterium | reverse complement strand
CGTCCGCGGGCGGCTTCGCGATCATTGCGGGTGCCGGTGGCTCGCGGCAGCATGCCGTATTCCGCAGTCACCCAGCCCTTGCCGGCGCCGCGCAGCCATGGTGGCACCCGCTCTTCCACGGAGGCGGTGCAGAGCACCCGTGTGTCGCCGAATTCCACCAGCACGGACCCTTCCGCGTGCCGGGTAAAATGGCGTGTGAAGCGAACGGATCGGCCTTCGTCGGGGGCACGGCCGCTGGGTCGCTGCATCGTCGATCTCCGTGGGTCTGATTCGGGTAGCCGCTCAGCGTAACATACGCCCATTCCTGGCGGTTTTTTCACATTCGCGTTCCGCGTACCATTCATCGTTCATCATACTGAGGGCCGGACCAATGATTCGCAGCATGACCGCCTTCGCGCGGCGCGATGTCGAGGGCGAGTGGGGTAAGCTCAGCTGGGAGCTGCGCTCGGTCAACCATCGTTACCTGGACGTCCATCCGCGATTGCCGGAGGAGCTGCGCTTTCTCGAAGGGGCGCTGCGTGAACGTGTGGCGGTGCGGGTCGGTCGCGGCAAGCTCGAGTGCACCCTGCGCTACCGCCCGGCGGCGGGCGTCTCGGCGACGCTGCAGCTGAACTGGCCGTATGCGGAGCAGGTGATCGAGGCGTGCACCAGGCTCGGCGAGCGCCTGCCGGAATCGGCGCCGGTCTCGCCGCTGGAAGTGCTGCGCACCCCGGGGGTCATGGCGGAGACCGATCCGGATCTTCAGCCGGTTGCCGAAGGCGCGCTCAGTCTCCTCGATGAGGCGCTCACCGAACTGGTGCGCATGAGGGAAAGCGAAGGCGCGCGCCTTGCCGACATCATTCGCGAGCGGGCGCGCGAGGTGGCGCGGCTTACCCGCGAGGTGCGCGAGCGGCGCACGGAGGTCAATAGCGAGGTGCGCGAGCGCCTCCAGAAGCGGCTCGACGAGCTCGACGTGACCGCTGATCCCGGGCGGCTGGAGCAGGAGCTCGCCTTTGTCGCTCAGCGTCTGGACGTGGATGAAGAGCTCGAGCGGCTCCTGGCCCACGTGGCGGAGGTCGAAAAGGCCCTGGATCGCGATGATCCGGTCGGTCGCCGCATCGATTTCCTGATGCAGGAGCTGAACCGGGAGGCGAACACGCTCTCCTCGAAGTCCAACGACGCCCGCACCACTCAGGCGGCGGTGGAGATGAAGGTACTCATCGAGCAGATGCGCGAGCAGGTGCAGAACATAGAGTAGCTATGGCCGGAACACTGTTCATCATCGCGGCGCCTTCCGGGGCCGGCAAGACGAGCCTGGTGCGCGCACTGCTCGAGGCCGACGAGAGTGTGGTGGTATCGGTCTCGCACACGACCCGCCCCCGGCGTGAAAGCGAGGAGGGCGGCGTACACTATCACTTCGTCGATGAGGCGACGTTTCTTCGCCTGATCGAGGAGGGGGCGTTCCTGGAGCACGCGCAAGTCTTCGGCAACCGTTACGGCACCACGCGCGAAGCAGTGGCCCGGGAGCTCGCCGGCGGTCGTGACGTCATCCTGGAGATTGACTGGCAGGGCGCGCGTCAGGTGCGGGCACTGATGCCGGAGGCGGTATCGATATTCATTCTGCCGCCCTCCCGGGCAGAGCTCGAACAGCGGCTGCGCAGTCGCGGCCAGGACAGCGACTGCGTGATTGCGGCACGGATGCATGCCGCCGAAGACGAGATGGTGCATTATGATGAATTCGACTATCTCGTGATCAATGCCGATTTCGATCGTGCGCTCGCCGATCTCCGCGCGATCGTGCGTGCGGAGCGTCTGCGGCTGCCGCGTCAGCGAAACCGTTATCGCGATGCCATTGCCGCGTTGCTCGGCTCGCGCGCCTGAGGGCTTTCTCGTCCTCCCGGGAGGGCGCTAGAATCGATTTGTCAAGTTATCCAACTGGAGGTGCGCTGCATGGCGCGTGTAACCGTCGAGGACTGCCTCGAACACATCGACAACCGCTTTGAGCTGGTGCTGACGGCGACCCGCCGCGCGAGACATATCGCCCGGGGCAAGCAGCCGTTGGTGGAGTGGGAGAACGACAAGCCCACCGTGGTCGCGCTGCGCGAGATCGCCGAGCGCCGGGTCACCGCGGAGATGCTGGATGCGCAGGAGGCGGAAGCGGCGGTGGAGTCCGCCGAGGCGGAAATCGAGTTGCCCACCGAGGGTGGTGCGGACGACGCCCAGTCACCCCTTAGCTGACCGGGATGCCGGCGCATATGGCGAGCAGCGGCGACGCAGTAGTCGAGCCGGGCGCGGTGAGCGTGGATCCCGCCGCGCGTGCGGCGGATCTGTGTACGCTGCTGGAGTCCTATCTGTCGCCGGCGCAGGTGCACCGCGTCTACGAAGCGTACTGCTTTGGCGCCGAAGCGCACGAGGGTCAGCGGCGGCTGTCGGGTGAGGCCTACATTACCCACCCGCTGGCCGTTGCCAAGGTGCTGGCGGAGATGCGGCTCGATACCGACAGCATCATCGCCGCCATTCTCCACGATGTCATCGAGGACACGCCCACCGCCAAGGCGGAGCTCGCCGAGCGGTTCGGTGAAGACGTCGCCACCCTGGTGGACGGCGTGTCCAAGCTCACCCAGATCGACTTCAAATCGAAGGCCGAGGCCCAGGCGGAGAACTTCCGCAAGATGGTGCTCGCGATGTCCCAGGACATCCGCGTCATCCTGATCAAGCTCGCCGACCGCCTTCACAACATGCGTACCATATGGGTGATGCCTCCCCATAAGCGCTGGCGTATCGCCAGGGAGACGCTGGAGATCTACGCGCCGATCGCTCAGCGCCTGGGGATCAACACCCTGCGTGTGGAGCTCGACGATCTCGGCTTTGCCGCCTTGTATCCGATGCGCTACCGGGTGCTCAAGGAGAAGGTCAGGCGCCAGCGCGGTAATCGTCGCGAGATCATCTCCAAGGTGCGCCACACCCTGGAAGAGCGCCTCGCCGAGGCGGAAATCGAGGCCCACGTGGTCGGTCGCGAGAAGCATCTCTGGAGTATCTACCAGAAGATGCGCAACAAGCACGCGAGTTTCCAGGATGTCTTCGATGTGCACGGCATTCGCGTGATCGTTGACCAGGTGGATACGTGCTACCGCGTTCTCGGCGTCCTCCACCAGCTCTATAAGCCCTTGCCCGGGCGCATCAAGGATTACATCGCCATCCCCAAGGCGAACGGCTACCAGAGCCTGCATACCACGCTACTGGGGCCGCGGCGGATCCGCATCGAAGTCCAGATCCGCACCTCGGAGATGGACAAGGTCGCTGAAGCCGGAATCGCTGCGCACTGGCTCTACAAGGAGGCCGAGCAGGCCACCAACGTGGCTCAGGCCCGGGCCCGGGAATGGGTGCGCGGGCTGCTGGAGATGCAGCGCAACGCCGGCAATTCCCTGGAATTCATCGAGAACGTCAAGATCGACCTCCTGCCTGACGAGATCTACGTGTTCACGCCGTCGGGAGAGATCATGGAGCTGCCGCGTGGCGCGACGGTGGTGGATTTCGCCTACGCGGTGCATTCCGACATCGGTGACGCCTGCATTGCCGCGATGGTGGATCACCGCCTGACGCCGCTGCGCACGCCGCTGGAGACCGGGCAGACTGTGGAGGTGATCACCGCGCCTGTGGCTCGCCCGAATCCCGCGTGGCTGGACTTCGTGGTGACCGCCAAGGCTCGCACGGCCATTCGTCACAGCCTCAAGCGCTTGCGAGGCGCGGAAGCGGTGAGTCTGGGGCGGCGGCTGGTGGAGCAGGCCCTGCAGGCGTTCGAGCTGACCCTCGAGGGGCTGCCGCAGGAGCGTGTCGACGACGCGCTCGCCTCGCTGGGTAGCGAGAGCCTCGATGCCGTGTTCGAAGGTGTCGGCCTCGGTGAGCGGATGCCGTGGCTCGTGGCGCAGCGGCTCTCGGGTATGGGGGGCGAGCAGGGCGAGGCCGTCACCGACCGAGCAGCCGGTCCCCTCACCGTGCGTGGCACCGAGGGGGCCGTGGTGACCTTCGCGCGGTGCTGTCGTCCGATTCCGGGCGATCCGATTGTCGGGTTCGCCAGTGCCGGCCGTGGCGTCGTCATCCATCATCGCGACTGCCACAACATCCGCGACTACCGCAATCACCCCGAAAAGTGGCTTGACGTGCAGTGGGACGAGGCCGTGGCCGGCGAGTTCCCGGTGACCCTCGCCGTCGACGTGGTCAACAAGCGTGGTGTCCTTGCCGACGTCGCCGCCACTGTCTCGGAGCTCGATTCGAATATCGAGGCGGTGGATCAGGAAGAAAAAGAGGGAATGATCGCCACCATCCGGGTGACGCTCGCGGTACGTGATCGCGTCCACCTCGCGCGGATTATGCGTCGCTTGCGGCGCCTGAACTCAGTGCTTCGGATCGTGCGCCGCAAGGGGTGAGTTGCACGTGCCAGGTTGAAAGAGCAACGCTGCATGCCCCGTGGCGCCGGTTCACGTGCGCCCGTATCGACTTCGTAGTTGTGACTCATCAGCAGGAAGGTAGTCATGTCCCGCGAAATCATTCATTCCGACGACGCCCCTCAGGCCATCGGCCCCTACTCCCAGGCCGTGAAGATCGGTGATACCGTCTATCTCTCCGGCCAGATTCCGCTGGATCCGGAATCCATGACGCTGGTCGAGGGGGGTATCGAAGCGCAGACCCGTCGGGTCTTCGACAATCTGCGCGCGGTGTGTCAGGCCGCGGGGGGCGATCTCGCGGACATCGCCAAGCTCAGCATTTATCTCACCGACCTCGGTAATTTCGCCACGGTCAACGAGCTGATGGCCGAATACTTCGCGGAGCCGTATCCTGCACGCGCTGCTATCGGCGTGGCGGCCCTGCCCAAGGGGGCGGACGTGGAGATGGAGGCGATTCTCAGCCTCGCCGGTTGATCGTGACCGCGGTTTTGCCTGCCGGGCGACCGGTCACGGAGCTGCCGCGCGTCGGTGCCCGTCAGGCGGAACGCTTGGCAAAACTCGGTCTTCGGCAGGTGAGCGATCTCCTGTTTCACCTGCCGTTGCGCTATGAAGACCGGACCCGTGTCGCCCCGCTGGGTGAGCTTCGCCCGGGCGATTCGCGCTTGGTGGAAGGTCGCGTGGAGTACGCGGAGGTGGTACCGGGGCGGCGGCGGCGTCTCGTATGTCGGATTGCCGATGGCACCGGCGCGGTCGAGCTGGTGTTTTTCCACTTCTACCCGAGTCAGGCCAAACGGCTTGCGCGGGGAACGCGGATTCGCGCCTTTGGCGAAGCCCGTAGCGGTCTCGCCATGCTGCAAATGGTACATCCGGAGTGGGAGCAGGTTCGCGGAGAAGAGCCGGCTCCCGTGGACGAGGGGCTCACGCCCGTGTACCCAACCACTGACGGATTGCCGCAGGCGACCCTGCGGCGCCTGGTCGCGCATGCGCTGGAGGCGTACGCCGCCAGCGTACCCGAGTTGCTACCCGAGTCGCTACGCACAAGTCTCGCCCTTCCGGGGTTGCACGAGGCGCTAACGACCATCCATCGACCATCTCCGGACGTGGCCGTGCGTGACCTTGTCGAAGGACGTCATCCGGCCGTTCGTCGTCTCGCGTTCGAGGAGTTGCTGGCTCACCGGCTCAGCCTGCTGCGGCTGCGCCATGAGCACCAGAATGCCATGGCTGCGCCGGCACTAGCCGGTGACGGACAGCTACGCGATGCGTTGCGCACCCATCTGCCTTTTTCGCTAACGGGCGCTCAGCAGCGAGTCCTTGGCGACGTGATTTCTGACATGGGCAACACGCGGGCGATGCTGCGCCTGGTGCAGGGGGATGTGGGCTCCGGTAAGACCGTGGTTGCTGCGCTCGCTGCGCTTGCAGCCGTGGAGTGCGGTTGGCAGGCGGCAATCATGGCGCCAACCGAGCTGCTTGCCGAGCAGCATTACCGCGCGTTCCGCGACTGGCTGACAGCACTCGGGGTGGATGTGACCTGGTTGTCCGGCCGGCTTGCCGGTGCCGCTCGGCGCGAAACCCTTCAACGTATTGCCGCAGGCGATACGCCGGTCGTCGTCGGTACCCACGCCCTTTTTCAGGACGAGGTGACGTTTCATCGACTGGGGCTTGCCGTCGTCGACGAGCAGCACCGTTTTGGCGTCCACCAGCGCCTGGCGCTGCGGGACAAGGGGGCCGGTGGCGGGACACAGCCGCACCAGCTCATCATGACCGCCACGCCTATCCCGCGCACCCTCGCCATGACCGCGTACGCCGATCTCGACGTGTCGGTTATCGACGAACTGCCACCGGGGCGCCAGCCGGTGACGACGGTGGCTATCCCGAACGGTCGTCGGGACGAGATCGTCGAGCGGGTCCGTACAGCCTGTGCCGAGGGTCGCCAGGCGTACTGGGTATGCACGCTGGTGGAGACGTCCGAAGTGTTGGAAGCGGAGGCTGCGGAGGCCACAGCGGAATACCTGCGTGAGGCATTGCCGGAGCTCACGATCGGGTTGGTTCACGGCCGCGTTGCGGGGGCGGACAAGGAAGCCGTGATGACCGCTTTCGAGCGCGGCGAAGTGAATCTGCTGGTGGCGACGACGGTGATCGAGGTCGGGGTCGATGTCCCCAATGCCTCGCTCATGATCATCGAGAATGCCGAGCGGCTCGGCCTCGCGCAGCTACACCAGTTGCGTGGGCGGGTTGGCCGGGGTACCGCGGCAAGCAGTTGTGTGCTGCTCTACCAGGGGCCGCTGTCCGAGACTGCCCGAGCGCGACTCGGTGTGCTCCGTGAGAGCAACGACGGTTTCCGGATCGCCGAGCGCGACCTGGCCATACGAGGTCCGGGAGAGTTGCTCGGTACCCGCCAGACCGGTGCCATGCAGTACCGCATCGCCGAGCTCGCCCGTGATGGCGACCTCCTGGACGACGTCCGCCGCGAAGCTGCCCGCTTGTACGCGGCGGACCGCGAGTGCGCCGAAGCCCTCATCCAGCGCTGGGTCGGCGAGGGAGAGCGCTACGCGCAGGCGTGACAAGAAAGCAGTGACAAGTTGCAGGTGGCAAGATGAAAGAGGAGGCACGCACGCGGCGTGACGTCAATTTCATCTTTTCTGTTGCCGCTT
Organism: uncultured Ectothiorhodospiraceae bacterium; assembly: GCA_964530405.1. GTDB lineage: Bacteria > Pseudomonadota > Gammaproteobacteria > Nitrococcales > Nitrococcaceae > Arhodomonas. The sequence goes on along the minus strand of CAZHBN010000067.1, from coordinate 9,196 downwards.
TGCGCTCACGTCAGTGGTACATGTAATGCAAAACGATCCCCACGAATACTACGCCGCCGTACCAGTTATTGTTCAGGAAAGCGCGGAAGCAGGCGGTGCGTTCGCGCTCGCGGATAAGCCACTGCTGATAGGCGAAGAGTGTTGTGGCGAGCACCAGGGCACCGTAATACACGGCCGAAAGGCCGGCGGCGATGCCGATACCCGCGAGCACCAGGGTCATGAGGATCTGAAGCAGGGCGATGATCAGCCGGTCCTGGTCGCCGAACAGAATGGCCGTGGACTTGATGCCGATTTGCAGGTCATCGTCACGATCGACCATCGCATACTCGGTGTCGTAGACCGTTGCCCATATGACTGCCGCGATGAATACCAGCCAGGTGAGCGGCGGAAGGCTCGCCGTTTGTGCCGCGAAGCCCATGGGGATGGCCCAGCCGAAAGCCGCTCCGAGATGCACCTGGGGCAGGTGAGTATGGCGTTTGGCGAACGGATAGGTCGCCGCGAGTGCGACGCCTGCCAGTGACAACGCGATGGTCAACCCATTCATGGTGAGCACCAGCGCGAAGGCGGCCAGGCACAGCGTGACGAAAACGGCGAGCGCTTCGCGCTCGGAGATCGCGCCGGTGGCCAGCGGACGATCAACCGTTCGTTTGACGTGCCCGTCGTAATTGCGGTCGGCGTAGTCATTGATGACGCAGCCGGCAGCCCGCATGACCAGGACGCCCGCGACGAAAACGGCAAGTACCTCCGGTCGCGGTGGACCCTCCGCGGCCAGCCACAGCGCCCAAAGCATGGGCCATAGAAGCAGGAAATTACCGATGGGCCGGTCCAGTCGTGCCAGGCGGGCATAGGCCCAGAGTCGATTGCCGAAGCTGCGGGCGGTCATCTCCATGGCGACATGCACTCGAGCAGGGCGGGCAGGAAAACCTCAGTGACCAGAAGCGAACGCTGCCCGGCGTGAAAGACCGAGCGCCGGGCCCAGCGTGGACGGCCGTTGCAGTGCCGCGTGGCGGCGGCGAAAAGCCGGTCTGTCGGGTTCAGGGCCGTCACCTCTATGGGGCCGCGTTCCAGCGGGGAGCGGCCGAAGAGAATGCTGCCCAGAGGCGCGCCGCCTAGGGCACGCAGCCGCCGTAACCGCCCACGAAGCGTAGGCGCGGGCACTATCGTTCGCGCGTAGATCCACGGTGTCGCGCCATCGCACAACAGCGCTTCCCGCATCCAGACCCGGCGCTGCGGACGAAGCCTCAGGTGGACCGCCTCATCCCGCCACGGCCTTTCCCAGCGCTCGCCGAGCACGGCGACGCGGAAGCGTTCGTGACAATGCCTGCGCATCCGCTCCGTGAGCGAGCCCGGGGCGGTGATCCAGGCGCGCAGGGTCGGTGGTGGCGATGCACCGGTGGGGATCCCCGCGGGGCGCCAGTTGCGAGCGCCGAGTCCGCCGATTCCACGCATTCGCTCGGGACTATGGCACATTCGTCGACAATCGTTTGGTCACGGGTTCCATGGGCTGTAGTCGGTCGTTGCCCCGGGTTCTGGTGGACGCGCCGCCGGCGGTGCGAGGCCGCGCCGCCGCCGTTGGGCTCGCGATCCGGCGACCCGGTGTCATCGGGTGCCGGGTACGCCGGGCCGGCAAAGGCGGCATTCTCGCACGGCCCCGCCGTGGCGGCCATACGAGGCACTGTCACCGCGCCTCGGGGCGCGCATGCGGCGCCGTTGGACGAGGTGTTTTCGCGAGCGCGTAGACGTCCACCCGCGCGATGCCGGCGCGCCGAAGCTTCGTGGCGAGAGCCGCCGCTGTGGCCCCGGTTGTCACCACGTCGTCCACCAGCGCCACATGATCAGGCAGTGCGACCGTCTCGACATGAAATGCGTCGCGTACGTTGCGGCGACGCTCAGCAATACCGTGGCCGCGTTGGTGAGGGCCTGCCGTTCGTCTCGACAGGCCTCGATGTTGAATCTCACCGGGCAGGCGCCGGGCGATCTCGGCGGCCTGATTGAAACCGCGTGCGCGAAGCCGGCGTGGATGCAGGGGAACCGGCAGCAGTACCGGTGCAAGCGGTGTGCCGGAGGCTCGCAGATGCTGGGCGAGCAGGTCGGCGAGCACCCGGCCTGCAGCCAGATCGCCCTTGAGCTTGAAACCACGGATGAGCGCGGCCACGGGGTCTGCGTACGCGAAAGGGGCCAGGAGTTGCTGCCAGGGTGGCGGCCGGTGCAGGCAGCGTCCGCACAGCGTTGGTGCGGTATCGCTGATGGATTCGCCGCACATCGTGCAGACGTGGCCGAGCCACGGCAATGCCTTGCGGCAGTTTTCGCAGATTTCCGGGTTGGTGTCCGGCGGTTCGCCGCAGAGCCGGCAAGGCGGTGCAAGCAAGCGGTGTACGCTGCGTTCGAACCATTCGTAAACCCGTAACCGCAATCTTTGGTTGACAGCCATCCCTGGCCCCCTACGATAAGCCCTCACCCGCGCGTTTCGTCACAAGGGGGAGAGTCATATGTCCAGTATCGAGGCCGCCGCGTCTACCACCTGGGCCCATGAGGCTGTGGAAGCGCTCTTCGAGCTACCCTTCGCCGACCTGCTTCATCGTGCACACACCACTCATCGCGAGCACTTCGATGCCAACGAGGTCCAGGTAAGCACCCTGCTCAGCATCAAGACAGGCGGTTGCCCCGAGGACTGCAGCTATTGTCCTCAGAGCGTTCACTACGATACCGGGCTCGAACGCGAGAAGCTCCTCGACGAAGACGCGGTACTGACAGCGGCGCGTCGCGCCAAGGCCGCTGGCGCAACTCGGTTCTGCATGGGTGCCGCCTGGAGACGTCCCACCGACCGTAACGTGGACAAGGTCGCGCGCCTCGTTCAGGCGGTCAAGGACGAGGGCATGGAGACCTGCGTGACACTCGGGATGCTCGAAACACACCAGGCGGAGCGCCTGCGCGAAGCGGGACTGGATTACTACAACCACAACGTGGACACCTCGCCGGAGTACTATCCGGAAGTGATCACCACACGCACCTTCCAGGATCGGCTGGATACACTCGCCAACGTCCGCAGCGCCGGCTTGAAAGTCTGCTGCGGCGGTATCATCGGCATGGGCGAGTCGCGCTCGGACCGGGCCGCCATGCTTGCCGAGCTGGCCAGCCTGCCCGAGCCGCCGGAGAGCGTACCCATCAATCAACTCGTACAGGTGCCCGGCACGCCCTTTCACGGACTCGAGCCCGTCGACCCCCTGGAATTCGTGCGCAGTATCGCGGTGGCGCGCATCCTCATGCCGCGCTCGCGGGTACGTCTGTCTGCCGGGCGTGAGGAGATGAGCGACGAGACGCAGGCGCTGTGCTTCTTCGCCGGCGCCAACAGCATTTTCTACGGTGACCGTCTGCTCACCACCGACAATCCGGCGAGCGAGGCGGACCGCACGCTGTTCGCGCGGCTCGGCCTGCGCTTCTGCGTTGCCAAGGAGTCGGACGGGGCATGTTCGACCTGAATGCCGAGCTCGCCGCGCGCGAGCGCGCCGGCCTGCGCCGTCGCCAGCGGGTTCTGGCACCCGTCGGCCCCGCGCGGGTGCGTGACGAGCACGGCCGGGTGCTGCGGGTGTTCTGCAGTAACGACTATCTCGGGCTCGCCGGCGATCCACGCCCCGCCGAGGCGATGGCGCGGGTGGGCAAGCACGGAGCCGGCGCGGGGGCGGCGCACCTGCTCGGCGGCCACCGGCCGGAGCATGCCGAGCTCGAGGCGGCGTGTGCGCGACTCGCCGGCCGCGAGCGGGCGCTCGTGTTCGCAAGCGGCTACGCCGCCAACGTGGCGGTGATCGAGGCGCTCGCCGGGCGTGGCGATCATGTCCTCCAGGACCGGCTCAACCATGCGTCGCTAATTGACGGGGCACGCCTCGCCGGGGCCCGTCTGCGCCGCTATCGCCATGGTGATGCCGATCATCTCGACCAGTGCCTTGCCCGGGTGCCCGGTGACCGGACACTGGTGGTGACCGATGGCGTTTTCAGCATGGACGGCGACGTGGCGCCGCTGGCCGAGCTCGCAGAGCGTACTCGTGCCCACCGCGCATGGCTCATGGTTGACGATGCCCACGGCTTCGGCGTGCTCGGGGCAGGTGGTGGTGGCAGCGTGGCAGCGGCTTCCCTCGGTGCGGATGCTGTGCCTGTGCTTATCGGCACGCTGGGCAAGGCGTTCGGCGTTGGTGGTGCCTTCGTCGCCGGCAACGAGGCGCTTATCGAGTTTCTCATCCAGGTGGCGCGGCCCTGGGTGTATTCCACGGCGATGCCACCGCCGATGGCCGCGGCTGCGATCGAGGCCATCGCCATTGCCGAGCGTGAGCGCTGGCGACGGGATCGCGTTCGGACTCTAGTACGCCGGTTTCGTGTCGGGGCCGAAGGCCTGGGGCTGTCATTGATGCCATCGGAGACACCCATTCAGCCACTGGTCATAGGCGACAGTACCGCCGCGCTTGCCGCGAGCGACGCCCTCGAACGTGCGGGTTTTCTGGTCGGCGCGGTGCGCCCGCCGACCGTGCCCCGCGGCAGCGCGCGGCTGCGGGTGACGCTATCGGCGGCGCATGAACCCGCGGACGTTGATGCCTTGCTCGCCGCGTTGGCGGAGCTTCCCTTGCCGGAGCAAGGGCATTGAGTGGCGAGGCCGTGCGATTCGAAGGTGCGGGGCCGTTGCTCGTCGTCGTCCACGGCTGGGCGATGGGGCCGGAAGCCTTCGGGGCATGGTGTGAGCGGCTGACTGCGCGGTATCGTGTCGCCTGGGTGACGCTCCCCGGGCACGGGGCGCGGGCCGACGCATCCTGGACCCCGGAGTCCGCCGCCGATGAAGTGGTCGAGGCGTTGCCGGCGCCTGCCGTGTGGCTCGGCTGGTCCCTGGGTGCTCAGGTCGCGTTCGCCGCAGCACAACGCCATCCTGCCGCGGTTCGTGGCCTGCTGCCGGTCGCCGCCACACCCTGTTTCGTCACGCGCAGTGACTGGCCGTGTGCCGTGCGTGCGCCGGTGCTGCGGCGCATGCGGCGGCGTCTCGCCGAAGCGCCGGAGGCCGTAGCCAAGGCATTTGCCCGCGAGATTGCCGAGGGCCCCGTGCCGACCGCCGGCGGGGGTGCCCGTGCCCTTGATGCCGGTTTGCGATGGCTGGCCGAGCGTGACTGGCGCCCGGTGCTTCCGGCCATCGATGCACCGGCGTGCTGGGTGGCCGGCGGTGTCGATCCGCTCGTGCCTGCCGCCGCGGCCCGTGCCGCGGCCGAGGCGATGCCCGGCGGCATGAGCCGCGAGCTCCCGGGGGCCGGCCATATGCCGTTCATCCATTGTCCCGCCCGCGTCGAAGACGCCCTGGCGGAGCTCTTTGCGGAGGATTCATGAGCGAGGCGGATTCCCTGCCCGACAGCGCTGCGGCGAGGCGTGCGTTTCAGCGGGCCGCCGCCACGTATGACGATGTGGCTGTTCTGCAGCGTGAGGTCGGTGAGCGCCTGATCGAGCGTTTCGAGCTCATCCGCCTGCAGCCCGAGGCAATATTAGATATTGGTGCCGGAACCGGTCACACCACCCGTCGGCTGATGGATCGCTATCGGCGGGCACGTTTCTGTGCTCTGGACCCTGCGCCTGCCATGCTCGCCACCGCCCGGCGCCGCGCGCCGAAGTTTCGCCGATTGCGCTGCGTTTCCGGTGTGGCCGAGACGCTTCCCTTCGCCGATGACAGCTTCGATGCCGTGTTTTCCAATCTGGCGTACCAGTGGGTCAATGATCTGCCGTCGGCCTTCGCCGAAGTCCAGCGTGTGCTGCGGCCGGGTGGGGTATTCATGTTCACGAGCCTGGGGCCGGATACGCTCACCGAGCTGCGCGACGCCTGGGCCCGGGCGGATGACCGGACTCACGTGAATCGTTTCGTGGACATGCACGATGTCGGCGACGCGCTGGCGCGGGCGCGGCTCGCCGAGCCGGTGATGGACATGGAGTATTTCACTCTCACATATCCTGATGTGCGTGCACTCATGCGGGACCTCAAGGCGTTGGGCGCCCATAATGTCACGCGCGGCCGGGCGAGGGCGTTGACGCCGCCGGCGCGCTTGCGTGCCATGGCTGATGCCTACGAGCGTCATCGCGACGCCGATGGCCGCCTGCCGGCGACCTGGGAGGTGGTGTACGGCCACGCCTGGGGAACGGGCAATGTCTTCCGCCCCGGTGAGCGCGCGACCCCGCAGGCTCACCCCGCGGAGTGACCATGCGTGGACTGTTCGTCACCGGTACCGACACTGAAGTCGGCAAGACCCGTATCGCCGCTGCCCTGCTGCGCAGAGCGGCGCAGGCGGGGCTCTGCACGGTCGCGATGAAGCCGGTGGCCGCGGGCTGCGAACGAACGCGTGAGGGTTGGCGCAATGCCGATGCGCTCGCGCTGCAGGCCGCCGCCACCGTCGCCCTCGACTATGCCACCGTGAACCCGGTGGCACTGCCCGAGCCGGTCGCTCCGCACCTCGCGGCCCGGAAGGCGGGGCGGACACTCGAGCTGCAGGAACTGATCGCGGCCTACCACGCTTTACCGCAAGCGGACCTGGCGGTGGTGGAGGGCGCCGGCGGTTGGCGCGTGCCGCTTGGCGACGGTACGACGCTGGCCGCGCTGCCGAGGGCCCTGGGGCTGGAGGTGGTGCTGGTCGTCGGCTTGCGTCTGGGCTGTCTCAACCATGCGCAGCTAACCGCCGAAGCGATTCGTGCCGATGGTTGCAGCCTTGTCGGGTGGGTGGCTAACTATGTGACTCGCCCGCCAGCCCGGGCCGATGAACAGGTCGCCACGCTCCGTGACGTACTCGCGGCACCGTGCCTCGGCGTGATTCCGCGACTGGACGATGCCGGCGCTGACACGGTATCGGCGCATCTCGAGCTGCCATGACCGCGTCTGCGCAGGCGCGGGCAAAACAGGCACTTGCTCCGTGCCGGTGCGGGAAACAAAATGGCATTCCAGTAAGTGGTTTGCGCAGCGACGTGTTTTTTCTAGAATACAGGCCGGCTTCGAGCTCGCCTGCCCGGCCCGCCCTCGGGTACGCCCGCAGAGGTGCTCGTGATGGTCGCCACGCGTCCCGACAACGATGAGGTCGAGTTTCGGTTCGTTCTTCGGCCCCGGTTCGGGGGGCACTGGCGGGAGACGCTACGCATCTTCGCGCTGATCGCCACGGTCACCATGGCCGTCGCGTTCGGTTTCGCCGCGTTGGGATTCTGGCCCATCCTTCCGTTCGCCGGGCTCGAACTGGCAGCGTTGGGTGGCGGACTTTACGCCTCGGGGCGGCGGGCGCTCGATGTGGAAGTCGTGACGGTGGGCGCCTACTGGGTGCGGATCGAGAAGGGGCGGGGGCGGCCTCAGCAAAGCTGGTGTTTCGAGCGTCTGTTCAGCGAGGTCCGACTCGCCGGCCCGGAATACCGGTTGCACCCGCGGCGCCTGGCGATACGCTGTCGCGACGCGCAGGTGGAGCTCGGCAGCTTCCTGGTCGAGGAGGAGCGCGCGGCGCTGGCCCGGGAGCTGCGTCGCTGCATCGGCCCGGTGGCGGGTGACGGCGAGCGTCCCGTTGCCTGATGCCTGTCCGATCGGCGACCGGTTTCAATCCATTGGGGAGAAAACTTGGGATGATTCGGAACAAGAGCAAGGCCGTAATCGGCTGGATTCTGGCCGCGGGGCTGCTTGCCGTAGCCGCGCCGGCCTCCGCGGATCTGGCCTTGAACATGCCCCGGGGCGTCACCGAGACCAGCCGCGAGGTCTACGGTCTCCACATGATCATCTTCTGGATCACGGTGGTCATCGGCATCGGCGTGTTCGGCGCGATCTTTTACTCCATTTTCAAACACCGCAAGTCGAAAGGGGCCGTGCCGGCTCAGTTCCACCACAATACCACTATCGAGGTGGTGTGGACGGTCATCCCCCTGGCTATTCTCATCGCCATGGCCGTGCCCGCCACTCAGGCGCTGATCAAGATGGAGGACACCGGCGATGCCGAGATGACCATCAAGGTGACCGGCTATCAGTGGAAGTGGGGCTACGAGTACATGGACGAAGGCGTGCAGTTCTTCAGCACCCTCGATCGCGCCAGTGATCAGGCCCGTCGCAAGGACTCCGGTATCGATCCTGCCTCCGTGGAGAACTATCTGCTCGAGGTCGACAACCGTCTGGTGGTGCCCACCGACACGAAGATCCGCTTCATGATCACCTCCGCCGACGTCATTCACTCCTGGTGGGTGCCGGCGCTCGGGTGGAAGAAGGACGCCATTCCCGGCTACATCAACCAGACCTGGACGCGCATCGACGAGCCCGGCGTGTATCGTGGCCAGTGCGCGGAGCTTTGCGGTCGCGATCACGCCTTCATGCCGGTGGTCGTTGAGGCCAAGCGGCCGGAGGAGTTCCAGCAGTGGCTGGCCGAACAAAAGGAAGGCGAGGAGTCGAGCGAGCAAGCGGCCCGCTCCGACTTCGGCGACGACCGGGTCGCCGCACGCTAAGGATTCATCTCTAGGAGGACCCTCCCATGAGTGCGACGACACACGACGCGGCGCATGGCCATCACGAGGAGCAGAGCTTTTTCCAGCGCTGGTTCCTCAGCACCAACCATAAGGATATCGGCACCCTGTACATGCTGTGGTCGCTGCTCGCCTTCTTCATCGGCGGCGCCATGGCCATGATCATCCGGGTCGAGCTCTTCCAGCCCGGCATCCAGGTGGTCGACCCCTACTTCTTCAACCAGATGACCACCATGCACGCGCTGGTGATGATCTTCGGCGCGGTTATGCCGGCGTTCGTGGGGCTCGCCAACTGGATGATCCCCCTGATGGTGGGCGCGCCGGACATGGCGCTGCCGCGCATGAACAACCTGAGCTTCTGGCTGCTGCCGTTCGCTTTCCTCATCCTGCTGTCGACGCTGTTCATGCCCGGCGGCGCGCCGGCCGGCGGCTGGACCATGTATCCGCCGCTGGTGCTGCAGACAGGCGATGCGTTCCCGTTCCTGATCTTCTCGGTCCACCTGATGGGCCTTTCATCGATCATGGGCGCGATCAACATCATCGTGACGATCGTCAACATGCGCGCCCCGGACATGACGCTGCTCAAGATGCCGATGTTCGTCTGGTCGTGGCTGATCACGGCCTATTTGCTCATCGCCGTCATGCCGGTCCTCGCGGGTGCCGTCACGATGCTCCTAACGGACCAGTTCTTCGGCACCAGCTTCTT
>CAZHBN010000066.1:0-16322 GCA_964530405.1 uncultured Ectothiorhodospiraceae bacterium | reverse complement strand
TTCGCCCATGCCGTGCAGGCGCTGGAATTCGAATTCGCGGTTCTCGCCCGCCACCTCCAGCACGTAGGCCAACGTATGCGCGTTGTGCGTGGCGAATTGCGGGTAGAAGTGGTTGGGGTCGGCGAGGAGCTTCTTGGCGCAGGCGAGGTAGGAGACGTCGGTGTTCGCTTTGCGGGTGAATACCGGGTAACCGTCGAGGCCCTGTTCCTGCGCCAGCTTGACTTCCGTGTCCCAGTAGGCGCCCTTGACCAGGCGCACCATGAAGCGGCGACCGGTGCGTTCCGCGACCTCGGCGAGCCAGTCGATCACGTAGAAGGCGCGCTTCTGGTAGGCCTGCAGCGCCAGCCCGAATCCCTGCCAGTTCGCGAGCTCGGGGTCGGCGGCCATGCGCTCGATGATCTCCAGCGACAGGTCCAGCCGGCCGGCTTCCTCGGCGTCGACGCACAGGTTGATGTCGCGTTCGGCGGCGAGGCGGCAGAGCTCGTGCAGCCGCGGGACCAGCTCGTTGAGCACGCGCTCGCGGTGGGCGAGCTCGTAACGGGCGTGGAGCGCGGAGAGCTTGACGGAAACGCCGGGCGAGTCGACGGGGCCACGGTCGGAGGCCACACGCCCGATTGCCTCGATGGCGTTCTTGTAGTCCTCGAAGTAACGTCGCGCATCGGCGTCGGTGCGCGCAGCCTCGCCGAGCATATCGTAGGAGTACCGGTAACCCTGTTTCTCCAGGGGGCGGGCGCGCTTCAGCGCTTCGTCGATGTTGCGGCCCATGACGAACTGCCGGCCGAGGATGCGCATTGCCTGGCGCACGGCCTGACGGATCACCGGCTCGCCGCTGCGGCGGACCATGCGGTGCATGACGCTTCGGAAGTTGCGCTCCGGGTTGTCCTGGTTGCGCAGGATGCGGCCGGTCAGCATCAGCCCCCAGGTGGAGGCGTTGACGAACCAGGACTCGCTCGCACCCAGGTGTTTCTCCCAGTTGGAGCCCCCGATCTTGTCCTCTATGAGCTTGTCGATGGTTTCCGAGTCGGGGACTCGCAGCATCGCCTCGGCAAGACACATGAGCACCACGCCCTCCTGGCTGGAGAGCTCGTACTCGTGCATGAATGCGTCGATGCCGCCGTCGTTGGCGCTCTGGCGGCGTACTTCCTGGACGAGCTGGCGGGCGCGCTCGGCGATTCGCTCCTTGGCGCCGGCGGGCAGGTCCGCCTTGCTGAGCAGCATGCGTACGTGCTCGCTTTCGTCGCAGCGGTAGGCCGCATTGACCTTCTGGTAGAGAGGATGATCGAACTGGGCCGGTTTCTCGAAGTGCATGCGTGACCTCGGTCCGCGTTACCGTGAATCGTTGACGCCATCGACGACACCCACGACGCTCGGTCGCAGGTGCTCTCGGTGATGATCGTCGCGCCCTCGGGGTTTTGTCGCCCTCTGCTTTATCGTGGCCCGCGGCACGTCCGTGCCGCGGGCGGGTTGACCCCGCGTCAGGCTATCACGCAAGCGTAGCCGCTCGTCCGGCACTGCGCGAGGCTGCGGCGGCCATGAGAGCCGCCGGGAAAGCGGGCTAGTTTCTCACATCATGAGACGGTTTGCGCACCCCCGGTGAACGGCGGCGGTCGCTCTCACAAGATGCGGGGCGCGTGGTGCAGCGAGGTCTACACGAACGACGCACAACGCCGCGAGAGCGACCGGCAGGCTGGCTGATACGTGGGCACGGCCCGTGATCGGTTCAGTCCTACGTCTCGCCGTCCTGGCGCCTCGACGCGCCCAGGATGGATTCGTCGCCCGGGGCACGGATGCGCTCCACCCGCGAGAGGATTTCCCCCTGGTGAAGACGGGTGGTGATGCAGTCCCCTTCGTCGAGCGCGCAGGCACTCCGCAGGAGTTCCCCGGTCGCCGTGCGTTGGGTGATCGTGTAGCCACGTTCGAGCGTCGCCAGCGGGCTCACGGCCTGGAGCGCGCGGGCGTTGGTCTGCAAGCGGTTTCGCTGGTGGGTGATCGTCTGGGTCATCGCCGAGCGCAGGCGCTGCCGGAAGCCATCCGCGCGCAGGCGTTGCTCATGCACGCGTCGCCGCGGATCCTGCTCCCGCAGCCGTGTGGCGAGCATCGCGAGGCGTTCGCGCTGCAGGTGCAGCCGGCGGCGTTGGGCGCTCGCCAGCCGTTGCTCGAGTTCGTCGAGACGTTGGGCACGTTCCTGCAGGCGTCGTCCCGGATGCTGGACATGCAGGCGCTGGCGCAGGCTCTCCAGCCTTCGGCGGCGCTCGGTGAGCACGCGGTGGCCGGCGTCGGCCAGGCGTCGCTGGTAGTCGCCTACAGTGCGCAACCATGCCCGTCCGTCCGGGCTGAGCATTTCCGCGCCCGCCGACGGCGTCGGTGCGCGCTGGTCGGCGACCAGGTCAGCGATGGTGACGTCCACCTCGTGGCCGACTGCGCTCACGATGGGCAACCGGCAGGCGTGAACGGCGCGGGCCAGTGTCTCCTCGTTGAACGCCCAGAGATCTTCCAGGGAGCCGCCGCCTCGGGTGAGCAGCAGCGCGTCCACTTCGTCGCGCGCATCCGCCTCGGTGATCCGGGCGGCGATGCGCTCGGCGGCGCCCTCACCCTGGACGGGCACCGGGTAGACGACCACGGCCATCGCCGGGAAGCGCCGCTGCAGCACGTGCAGCACGTCGCGTACCGCGGCTCCGGTGGGCGAGGTGATCACGCCGAGTCGCCTGACGCGCTCGGGCAGGGGGCGTTTGTGCGCCTGGTCGAACAGGCCTTCGCGGTCGAGGCGAGCTTTCAGTTGCTCGAAGGCGCGTCGCAGGGCGCCGTCGCCGGCGGGCTCCATGTGCTCGACGATGAGCTGGAACTCGCCGCGGGCCGTGTAGAGGCTTACTCGCGCCCGCACCATCACCTGGGTGCCGTCGTCCGGGCGGAAGCGCAGGCGCAGATTGCGGTTGCGGAACATGGCGCAGCGCACTTGTGCGCCGCCGTCCTTGAGGCTGAAGTAGATGTGCCCGGAGCGCGGCCGTGCCAGGTTGGATATCTCGCCCTCTACCCACAGCAGCGGGAAGCCGCTTTCGAGCAGCAGCTTCACCTCCTGGTTGAGCCGGGAGACGGTATAGACGTCGCGTTCGCTGGTGTCCGGATGCGCCATGGGGCGCAAGCATACCAGCGAGGCCGCGGGGTGGGCAGCGCTGCGTTGACGCAGCGGCCACCGCGTTGATACTCGAAGCATTGTCACTCATCCGCTTGGAGGGCCGGTCATGTGTCCGAGCGCCGGGCCGGTTCGCGCCGGCTTGGCCGATCGTCACGTCAAGCGAGCGCAACGCCTCTACCGGGCCGTTCCGGCGTTACTGCGGCGTTGCTCATCGCGCATGCTGTCCTTGCTACAGGACGTTCCCGGCGTCTTGCGTGAGCGACCGACAGGCGCGCTGACACGTGGCATTACCCGCGATTGGAATAGTCGTACAGGCGAACAGGAGCACGGGCGTCATGCCGAATCAGTCCATGCAGGCCATGGTATTGGAGCGTCCCAACGAGCCGTTGGTGGCGCGCGAAATGCGGCGACCAGAACCCGGGCCGGGGCAGCTGCGGTTACGGGTGGCCGCTTGCGGGGTCTGCCGCACCGATCTGCACGTGGTCGACGGCGAGCTTCCCGATCCGGTTCTGCCGGTGATTCCGGGCCACGAAATCGTGGGTGTGGTCGACGCGCTCGGTGCCGGCACCGAGCGTTATCGCCTCGGTGATCGTGTCGGCGTGCCGTGGTTGGGGCATGTATGCGGGCGCTGCCGGTATTGCCGCGCAGGTCACGAGAATCTCTGCGACGATGCCCGCTTTACCGGCTATCAGTTGCCGGGTGGCTATGCGGAGTACACGGTCGCCGACGAGGCTTTCTGCTTTCCCATTCCGGAATCCTATGGCGACGCCGAGGCGGCGCCGCTGCTGTGCGCGGGGCTTATCGGCCAGCGTGCGCTGTCCATGGCGGGGGAGGCACGCACGCTCGGTCTATTTGGTTTCGGTGCTGCCGCGCACATCGTCGCCCAGGTGGCGCGCCATCAGCAGCGGCGGGTGTTCGCATTCACCCGCCCGGGGGACACGGACGCCCAGGCATTTGCGCGGTCCCTGGGCGCGGAATGGGCCGGCGGCTCGGACGAGCCCGCCCCCCAGGCACTCGATGCAGCGTTGATTTTTGCGCCGGTGGGTGCGCTGGTACCGAAGGCTCTGAGTGCCGTGGACAAGGGCGGGTGCGTGGTCTGCGCCGGGATTCACATGAGCGATATCCCCGCCTTCCCCTACGCGCTTCTCTGGGAGGAGCGTTCCATATGCTCCGTGGCGAACCTCACCCGCGCGGACGGGGAGGCGTTCATGGACATCGCACCGCGCGTGCCGGTACGCACCCATGTGCAGTGCTATCCGCTGGCCCGGGCCAACGAGGCCCTCGCGGATCTGCGCGAGGGCCGGATGCAGGGGGCCGCTGTGCTGCTGCCATGAGGCAGTCAGTGGATGATGGTCACCGGACACTTTGCGCGATGCAGGATACGCTGACTGACGCTTCCGAGAAGGACTTCCTGAACGGCATTGAGTCCCCGGCTACCCATGAGAATCATCGCCTCCGACGTCTCGTTGGCGTGATCCACGATGGCGTCGGCGGGGTGGCCGGCGATCACTATCTCTTCTACAGCGACGCTCGTCTCGCCCATCGCCTTGCGCGCGGCGCCGAAGGCCTGTGCGGCGCTGTCGTCACGCAGCCGCGCGAACGCCTCCGGATCGAAGTAGCGCAGGTCCCGGAGGTTGCGCACGTCGGTGGGGGTGCCGAACATGTCCACCGGACTTTCGGGGAAAGCGAACAGCAGCCTTACAGGAATGCCGAGGGCGTTGGCGAGGGCACAGGCGTATTCGGCGGCGGCGCAGGCGCCCTGGGAACCGTCCACGGGCACGAGCAGGATACTTGGCGTATTGGCCATGACGAACAGCCTCCGCTGCGGTAAATGGGTTGGGCCGGCGCCTAGCTGTGAGGCCCTTCTCACCGAATGGCGCCCATGCTTGGAGTATTGAGAGGTCGGCGCTGCGGCGCAAGCGCTGTCCGGGCAGCGACTGACCTGGGTCAAGATCCCGCTTGCCAACGTTTTCGAAAGTATTGTCAGGCCTCGGTGGCCGTGTGCGCCGTTATCCGCTTCGACAGGCCTTCGTGGTGTGCCGCCACAACGGGCTTGCGATATCCGGAGTCACTTGCCACATCGGTCAGTGGCGCTGAGAACTGACGATATTCTCGGAAAGGTTAGTACGGGATGCCGTTCGCGGTTGGCGTGTAGCCTAGAGGTCAGTGCCCCGGAACCCGGTTTCGTGTTCCGGGGCGCCGGTGGATGTCGGCAATGAGGGGGAATGGATGAACGAGCCTTTCGCCGCACTCGGGCTCGCGCTCGCTATCGGATTGCTGATCGGGCTGGAGCGCGGCTGGCGTCAGCGGGAGCAGGCGGAGGGATCACGTCTTGCGGGGCTGCGTACGTTCGGGCTCATCGGGTTGATGGGCGGGCTCGTCGCCATACTCGCGCGGGTGCACGGCGGGTGGCTGCTGGCGGTGGGGCTGCTCGCACTCACTGCGATCGTTCTCTACGGCTACGGTCAGATCGCACAGCATCGCGGGGACTACGGCGTGACCACCGAGGTCGCGGCGTTGGTGACCTTTCTGCTCTCGGCGCTGGCGGCATCGGGGCATCCGGCGCCGGCAGCCGGTGGTGCCGTCGTGGCCACGGGTCTGCTGGGGCTCAAGGACTACCTGCACGGGTTGCTGCGCCGTCTCGACGAGATGGAGATGCTTGGTGGGCTCCAGCTCGGCCTGATCACGCTGGTGGTCCTGCCCGTCCTGCCGGATCGGGGTTTCGGGCCGTGGCGTGTACTCAACCCCCACGACCTGTGGCTCATGGTCATTCTGATCAGTGCCATCGGTTTCGCGGGGCATTTCGCGGTCAGGCTGGTGGGGGCGCGGCGGGGGTTGTTGATGACCGGGCTGTTCGCCGGCCTTGCGTCATCCACTGCGCTCACCCTCGCGCTCTCCCGCGCTGGCCGGGCCAGCGCCGTGCTGCCGGGGTCACTCGCGGCCGCCGTGATCATCGCCAGCACCACCATGTTTCCGAGGGTGCTGGTCGAGGTGGCCGTGGTGAATGCCGGACTGCTGTCGCGGTTGTGGTGGCCCCTGGGTCTGCTGACAGCGGTGGGGGTCGCCGGTGCGCTGGCGCTGTGGCGTTACGAGCGCGGCAGGGAAGGCGAGGGGGAAGCGCCCGTGTTCGCGCGTCCCTTCGAGCTCGGCACGGCGATCAAGTTCGCCGCGGTGCTGGCGTTGATCATGCTGCTGGCCGAGGCGGCACGCCGCCAGCTCGGTGACACCGGTGTTTACGCCGTGGCGGTGCTCTCGGGCCTTACCGACGTGGACGCCATCACGCTGTCGCTCAGTAATATGGCCCGCGCCGAGCTGTCCGGGGCGGTGGCGGCCCGGGGCATCATTCTGGCGAGTGTCACCAACACGGCAGTCAAGGCCGGGCTGGTGGCAGCGCTGGCAGGAGGCGCGATGGCATGGCGGGTCGCCGCCGTGCTCGGCCCCGTGGTCGCGCTGGGCGTGGTCATGGCCTCGCTGCCGGCGGCCTGGATGTGAGCGGCCAGGGCGCGGAAACGGCCCTAGCCTTGCTTGCTCGTGGGCGTCTGCGTCTCCCGCTCGGAGCCGGCCAGATTCCGTAGCGACTGTTTGTCCAGCAGCTCGATCTCGCGGCTGGAGGCCGATATCCAGCCCCAGTCGACGAGGCGCTTGAAAAGCCGGCTCATGGTCTCCGGCGCCAGACCCAGGTAGTTGCTGAGCTCGTGACGCGACATGGGCAGCCGGAATCGCGTGGCGGAGAGACCGCGCTGACCGAAGCGGTCACTGAGGCTGAGCAGCATGATGGCGAGGCGTTGCTCGGCGGTTCGTCGGCCGAGGACGTGGAGCATCTCCTGCTCGGAGAAGATCTCGCGGCTCATGACGCGCAGTAGCTGCCGCTGCAGTCCGGGAATCGTCTCGGACAGGGCCTCCAGCTGCTCGAAGGGGATCTCGCAGACACTGGTCGTCTCCAGCGCCACCGCCGTGGACGGGTGCCTGCCCGAGTGGATCGCGTCGAGACCCACCAGTTCACCGGGCAGATGGAATGCCGCGATCTGCTCGCTGCCGTCCTCGGCGAGGGTGGTCGCCTTGAGCGCCCCGGTGCGCACCGCATAGATCGCGCCGAATGCGTCGCCATCGCGGTACAGCGACGAGCCCTTGGAGAGGGGCTTGCGTCGCTGGACGATACGATCGAGGGCGTCGACGTCATCCGCTTCGAGCGCAACCGGCAGGCAGAGCTCCGCCAAGCTGCAGGTCCGGCACGCCTGGCGGATGCTGCGAATATTCGGTGGGTGTCCCGTATCGGTGGGAGCAGACATCGTGGACTCCTTAAGCGCCGGCCCGTCGCCGAAGAGCGACACCGGGAATACTACATTACTCCCTCCACCTTGCCGACCGGTGCCGCGGGCTTTGCATGTGTTGGGCCGCGGGGCGCATTCGCCGTTCCCGCTTTACGCTCGTCCAGGTGCCGACGAGCGGTTACATAGCGGCACGATAGGCTACCTGTCGCCATCATGCCAACGTCTACCGGTGGCTCGCCCTCATTGTAGTGTGATCGTTGTGCGCCGCCCCAGCGTCGCTGCGAGCGCCATCGCGACTGCTCGCAGCGCTTCCCCCCGCCGGGACCGCAACGCCCGGGAGTGCAAGAATCGGCGTTGCGGGATACGGCCGCCGCGCAGGCTCGTGAGGTGATTGATGTGCGTCAACACTGCCTGCAGCGGTACCCGCTAGAGTGCATCCGGACGGGATTCGGTGTGCGATCCGTACATGTCGTTCGCCGGTGCCTGCCGCGGAGCCCCGCGTCGGGCTTTCGCGTTTTGGCGGCGGGAGGGCTGTAATGGTGCCCGATACACGACCCCTCGACCGGTTCACGGAACTGCTCGCCCAGGCGCGGGACCTGGAGGGTGCGGAGGCGGCGGTCATGTCGCTGGCCACGGTGGGGGCGGACGGCTGGCCGACGGTGCGCGAGATCTATCTGCAGGCGGTCGACGACGCCGGGCTCCTTTTCTTTACCCATGATTGCAGCCGAAAAGCGCGACAGCTCGCGGAGAATCCGCGGGCCGCGGCGTGCTTTTACTGGCCTGCCTCGGGACAGCAGGTGCAGGTGGAGGGTGTGACCGAGCCGGTCGACGATGCCACTGCGGACGAGGCCTGGGCCGGTCGCAGCCGCGAAAGCCAGCTGGCGGCCTGGGCGTCGAGGCAGTCCCGTCCGCTGGAATCCGACGAGGCGTTGACGGCGCGTGTTGCGGATTACCGCAAGCGCTTCGATTTCCAGCGCCAGATTCCGCGGCCCCCGCATTGGTGCGGTTACCGGCTGGTGCCCGAACGCATGGAATTCTGGAGCTCGGGATGGCGGAACCTCAACGTGCGCGTTTGCTACGAGCGCGATACGTGCGGTTGGGTCGTTCAGCGGCTGGAGCCTTGACCATCAGGGGGAAGGTGCGATGCAGGTGACGTTCTTCGGGGCAACGCGCGAGGTCACCGGGTCGTGTTTCTTGGTGGAGGCCGGTGGCCGGCGGATACTCGTCGATTGCGGACTGATCCAGGGCAGTCCCAGGCATGAGCGCCACAATCGCGACCGGTTCCCGTTCGATCCCGGCGACATCGACGCCGTGGTCCTGACCCACGCGCACCTCGACCATTCCGGGCGCCTGCCGCTTCTGATCAAACGGGGCTTCCGCGGTCGCGTATTCACGCACCGCGCGAGCGTGGATCTCGCGCGTATCATGCTGGAGGATGCGGGCTATCTCCAGGAGAAGGACGCCGAGTGGGAGAACCGTAAACGCGCCCGCAAGGGCCTGCAGCCGGTCGAGCCGCTGTACTCCCGGCTGGAGGCCCGAATCTCGGCGCGCCGCTTCCACGGGCTGGACTATGCGGATCCCGTGGAGATCGCCCCCGGCATCACCCTGACGCTCGCGGACGCCGGTCACATTCTCGGCTCGGCGATCGTGGTGCTCGACCTCGCTGACGGTGCTCGCCGTCGCCGGGTCGTGTTCAGCGGCGATCTCGGTCACCGCGGCACGCCCATCTTGCGGGACCCCGAACGGGTCGCCGGGGCCGATCTCGTGGTTCTGGAGAGTACTTACGGTGACCGCCATCACCGGCCGTGGCCGCAGACGTGGGCGGAGATGGGCAGCATTTTCGCCGAGGCCCGCGAGGCCGGCGGCAACGTGTTGATCCCGACGTTCGCGGTGGATCGTACGCAGATGCTGCTGTACATGTTCAACCGCTACTACGAGGACTGGGGCCTGGGGCGCTGGCGGATCTTTCTCGACAGCCCCATGGCCATCAAGGCTACCCGCGTGTATGCCCGCTACGGCCAGCTTTACGATGACGAAGCCGCCGCTTTCGAGCGGGCCCACGGCGATCTCTTCGATCTGCCCAACCTGCAGCTTTGCGAGCATACCGAAGAGTCGATGGCCATCAACCGTGTCCGTGCCGGGGCCGTCGTGATCGCCGGCAGTGGCATGTGCACGGGCGGGCGAATCAAGCACCACCTCAAGCACAATCTCTGGCGGCGTGAGACCCACATCATCGTGCCGGGCTTCCAGGCGGTGGGTACGCCAGGGCGGGCGCTGGTGGACGGCGCCCGGTATCTGCGCCTGTGGGGCGAGGCGGTGCGGGTCCAGGCACGTGTCCATACCGTCGGTGGACTCTCGGCGCACGCCGACCAGCAGGGGCTGCTTGATTGGTATGCCGGTTTCACCGACCGGCCACCGGTGGCGGTGGTTCACGGCGAGCCGGTGGCACAGCAAGCCTTGTTGCAGCAGTTGCACGAGGCATTCGACGCACGTGCCGAGGCGGTGGACTTCGGCCAGAGCCTCGCCCTTGGATGAGCCGCGGGCGTATTGGAGATGGCTATTCGCCCAGGGAGTCGCGCAGGGCCTGGAATCGCTCCCGGGTGATCGGACGCAGACCGGTGACACCATCCGGGGAAAGGGTCTGCTCGATCTCGGCCCAGTCGTCTTCCCGCAGGCTTTTCTCGACGAGCGGAAAGACCTCCCGCTCTTCCCAGCGCATGTGCTCGCGCTCGGCACGCAGGTACTCGTTGCCGCGGCTGATCAGGACGTCGCGGCGGACCATGTGATCCTGGGCGGCATCCTCGACCACTTCGAGCAGGGCGAGCCCCAAGGTACGAAGGCGCTCGTGGTCTTCGGTAAGCGTCTGCACCATCGCCTGGGCACGGCGTCGGCGTCGGCGCAGGTACCGGTAGAGCAGGTCTTCCTTGGCGTGATGGAAGAGGTCCGGGTATTCCGTGATGTAGTAGACGGCGGTGGTCAGGAGCTCGAAATCCGCCGGACCGCTGTCGCTCACGCGGTCGATCTCTCGCTCGATGATGCCGAGCACCCGGCTCATTTCCTGGTGCTCGTCGCGAAGCTGTGCAATCACCTCGTGCATGGCGGGCCTCCCGCTTCTGGCACCTGCCTGTTTCCAATGTACACCCGTGGGATGCCGAAGGATTGATCTATGACAAGGCCGTGGCCGATCCAGGAATCCGTCGGCGGTAGGGTCATGGGCCACCGGTGGGCAGCACACGGGAGCCCGCACCCGATTGCGGCGGTGTATCGAGCTCGGCCAGGCGTCGCTCGAGGAATCGTTGTTCGGGGCCCTGTTCGGTCAGCGCGAGCGCCTGGCGGTAGTGAGTGGCCGCTTCGGTGTGCCGGCCAAGCCGCCGGCACAGGTCGGCGCGGGCGGCGTGAGCGAGGTGGTAATCCCCGAGGCCCGGGCCGTCGAGCAACACATCGAGACGGGCGAGGCCGGCCTCGGGGCCGTCACGCATGGCGACGGCGACTGCGCGATTGAGCTCGACCACCGGCGACGGTGCGGCCATGGCGAGAACGTCGTAGAGGCTGACGATCTGCACCCAGTCCGTTTCCGCCGGCGTGGGTGCTTCCGCATGAACCGCGGCGATCGCGGCCTGCAGCGTGTAGGTGCCGAAACGCCGCGTTCGCAGCGCCTGCTCCACCAGCGCGATGCCTTCGTCGATGTATTGCCGTATCCACAAGCCGCGATCCTGCTCCTCCAGCAGGATCAGGTCACCGTTGGCGTCCGTGCGGGCGGGGCGGCGGGATTCATGCAGTAGCATGAGCGCCAGCAGGCCCATCGCCTCGGGGTCGCGTTCCAGGGCAAGCAACTGCCTGCCGAGACGGATGGCCTCGCCCGAGAGATCCGCGCGTGTCAGCGTATCGCCCGCGGTGGCCGAGTATCCCTCGTTGAACACCAGGTAAACGACCCGGAGCACGGCATCCAGGCGGGCCGGGCGCTCGCTCGGCGCCGGCACCTCGTAGGGGATGCCGGCGTCGCGGATCTTGGCCTTGGCGCGTACGATGCGCTGGGCCACCGTGGATGTCCTGATCAGGAAGGCATGCGCGATCTCCTCGGTGGTGAGGCCGCAGACTTCCCGCAGTGTGAGCGCGACCTGTGCGTCCGCCGAGAGGCTGGGGTGGCAGCAGGTGAAGATCAGCCGCAGGTGGTCGTCCTCGATAGTGCTCTCGTCCCAGAGTGCAGGGTCCGACGTTTCCGCCTCCAGCCGTTCGGCGAGCTCTTCGCCGCCGGTTTCGAAACGCGCGCGCCGCCGCATCGCGTCGATGGCCTTGAAGCGCCCGGTGGACACCAGCCAGGCGCGGGGGTTGTTGGGGATGCCGTCCCGCGGCCACTGCTCCATCGCCGCGACGATCGCGTCGTGCAGTGCTTCTTCGGCACGCTCGAAATCACCGAGTAGCCGGATCAGCGTGGCGAGGACACGGCGCGATTCCCGGCGGTAGATGCGTTCGAATTGGTCGCGCTCCATGGGCATGGGGTCGTGGTCCATCGTTGTCACAGGCAGATTCCTTGCGTCGCCTCACTCGGTCGCATTTGCGTGGCCGTACCCGGCGTCGGTATGCGGCTACCGGTCGCATCCGGGGGTCGGGCACCAGCATTGTCCGGGCCTGGTGTTCGGCGTGTCATCGCACCGGTCATGCACCGGGGTTGAAGAGTGGTCGTTCGGTGGCGGTGATATTCGACACCGCTGTCGCGCTCCCGGTTATGACCCGTATCACCCGGCAAGTGTAAGCCCGCAGTAAGTGCCTTGAGGTTGCGTGTCGGCTGGTGCATCCCGCGATTGCCAGGCGAGCGGCGTAATGCCGCCGGGCGGTCGCGGAGTGAATCCTTGTGCCAACGGTTGACCGACAACAGACGTCGAGAAGGAACTTGCTGTGAGAATAATAAACGCCCCTTCGTGCGGCGCTCCGCGCCGGCGGGCTCTACCCGTCGCTGGCCTGGTGTGCGCGCTCGCCACGGGAGGAGCCCATGCGGCCGTGTTCACGGTTATCAACGGTGCCGACAGCGGCGCCGGCAGCCTGCGTCAGGCGGTGGCGGACGCCAATGCGGCGCCCGGCAACGACGAGATCGACTTCGCTTCCGGAGTCGGGTCGGTGACACTGACCTCGGGACAGATTGACATCACCGAAACCGTAACCATCTCGGCCTCGCCGGCAAGCGCGGTAACAGTCAGCGGCAGCGATAGCTCGCGGATTTTCGCGGTCACTGACGCCGAGGCGACGCTGATGCTGCGGAATCTTACGCTGACCGCCGGGTTCACCAGCGCCGACGGCGTTCTGCCCAGCGGTGGCGGAACCACCTGTGCGGCCGGGACGGGGGAAGGCGGGGCAGTGTGTGCCCTCGGTGATCTCAGCCTGGAGCGCGTGACGGTCACCGATAGCCGTACCACAGGGGTCTATGCCCGGGGCGGCGGCCTGTTCGTGGCCGACACAGCCGTCGTCAACGACAGTGCGATCACCGGCAACCGCACGGAGAATACCTGGGGAGACGGTGGCGGCCTGTACGTGGGTTTCGGGAGTGCGCTGCTGAGTAACAGCAACGTCACCGGCAACGTCACAGCGGGTGACTATGCCGGCGGCGCGGGCGTCTACGTGGACAGTGGCAATGTGTCCCTGGTGAACTCCACGGTGGCGGCCAACGAGACCCAGGGCCCGGGTGGCGTCGGTGGCGGCGTCTGGGTGCGCGGCAGCGCCGATCTGTCCAACACCACCATCTCGGGCAACGGCACGCAGGCGGGGGATGCCGATGGCGCCGGCATCTGGATATCCGGCGGCGACCTCACGCTGGAGAACAGCACGGTAACGGCGAATCAGGCCGGCGGCAGTGGTGGTGGGGTCGCTCTGTACGCGGGCGCGAATCTGAGCGCGCGCAGTAGCATTCTGGCCGGCAACACGGCAGCCGGGGGCAACGTCGCGAACACCGATAGCGGCAGCTCGACGCTGGCCGTCGAATACAGCCTCTTCGGCGATGCAGCCGGTGAGATTACCGGCACCAACAGCGCCAACGTATTCAGCGACAGTCCGGCCCTCGGTGCACTTGGTGACAACGGTTGCGATACGCCTGCCGGCGCTCCCGGGGCTGCATCGTGCGTGGAAACCCACGCGGTACAGGCAAGCAGCCCCGCGCTTGATGCCGGATCCAACCCCAGCGGCCTCGTGGGCGATCAGCGCGGTGCCGGATTCCCGCGACTGCTCGGGGCGGGGGTCGATATTGGCGCGTTCGAGGCGGACGGGATCCCCACGCTCGCGCTGTCGCCGGCGCCGCTGGATTTCGGCCGCGTTGCCGTCGGCCAGACCAGTGCACCCGCGACGCTAACCGTGGCCAATACTGGCACCGCGGCGGCTGACCTGGATCCCGTTGCAGTCGTGGGGCCCCAAGCATCGCAGTATGCCGTGACTCGGGACGGCTGCTCCGGTCAGACGGTGGCGGCCGGAGGGACCTGCACCATCGACCTGACGTTCACTCCCGCCGCCGCGGATACGGCGAGCGCCCAGCTCGCCGTGACGTCCACTGCCGCCACGAGCCCGGACCACGTGACTCTGGCAGGAGTCGGGTTCGATGGCGATGGTGGTCCGGGTGGCGAACCGGGCTCGCAGCCGGGGGAACCCGGCGCCCGGCACGTGCCGGCGCTCGGGCCACTCGGGCTCGGGCTGCTGGCGAGCCTCATGGGATGGTTCGGCTGGCGATTCGGTGGACGGCGTCGTTAGCGGTGGCCGGGCGCGGGCATTACAGGATGCCCGCGTCCAGCCCGGCGGCGAGGAATAGGCCCAGCTCCTCGACCTGGTCGACGAATGGCTCTTGCCACTCGCCGCACAGGATCAGTGGCGCCTGCACCCATTTCCAGCGCAACCCGGTCACGATGGTCTCCACCGCACGGCGGGTGCCGGTGCCGTCGTGGCCGGCGCGGATGTACAGGGCACACGGCAGGCCCTGCTTCTCTTCGAGCACCGGATAGTAGCAGCGGTCGAAGAAGTCCTTCAGCGCGCCGCTCATGTAGCCCAGGTTCTCGGTGGTGCCGAGCAGGATGGCGTCGCAGGCGCGTACATCGTCCGGTTCCGCTTCCAGCGGCGCCTTGATTGCCACGTCCACGGCGTCGATGTCTTCGTGACGGGCGCCGCGTGCGGCGGCGTCACGCAGTCTGCGTGTGTTGGGCGAAGGCGCGTGGGCCACGATCAGCAGGTGTCTCGTCATCGTGTCGTTGCCGCGGCTCGGTGGATACCGGATCGCTTCCGCTACCTGAGGATGCGCGCCACCACGGCGGGTGACAAGCGTGCCAGGAGGGGGAGGAGGCGGGCCTTGCCCACCCACGTCTCGGCGCGTTCCGTGACGATACCGGCGGCAATGGCTTCGGCGGCTTCATGCGGGCTGATTTCTCCCCGGCCGCGGCTACCTGGCGGAACTGCGCCGTGAGGCCGGCTGAGCCGGCGTCCGAACGAGTCACGGCGCGCGCGCCGGTGTGCGCGACATCGATCCGCCACGAACGGTTTCGGGTCGCTAGCGGCGAGTGCGCGCGGGAACCGGGCACGTCTGCGCGTTGTCGGCTGATATCGAGGGAGCAGCACTCGGCGGCTTCCCTGTCGCCCGTGAACCCTGCGGGGCGCGTGAGTTCCGCACCGCATGGGCTATGCTCACCGCGACATCCCGTCGAGCTTTCGAAGCGCTCTGACACGTGGCAGTACCTGTGATCGGAACAGTAAGACTGAACCGACGCGAATTTCTTGGACTGCTGGGAGGGCTCGCCGCATCGGTCTGGCTGCCCGGGCGAGTTGGCGCGCAGCCCGCCGGAGAGCCAATCCTGCGGGCAGTGCCGTCCACCGGCGAGCATATGCCGGTAATCGGTATGGGCTCGTGGATCACGTTCAACGTGGGCGGGGACACGGAGCTGCGCAATCATCGAGTGCGCGTGTTGCAGGCCTTCTTCGACCGTGGCGGCGGCATGATCGATTCCTCGCCCATGTACGGCTCCTCGGAAGAAGTCATCGGTTACTGCCTGGAGCGCATCGACAACACCCGGTCGCTCATCGCGGCGACCAAGGTGTGGAGCTGGCTGCACGCTCAGGGGCAGGAACAGATGGCCGCCTCCCGTCGCCTGTGGGGCGTGGAGCAGTTCGACGTCATGCAGGTTCACAATCTGGTGGCGTGGGAGAGCTACCTGCCGACGCTGCTCGAGCACAAGAAGGACGGCCGCATCCGCTATATCGGCGTGACCACCTCCCATGGCCGCCGGCACG
Organism: uncultured Ectothiorhodospiraceae bacterium; assembly: GCA_964530405.1. GTDB lineage: Bacteria > Pseudomonadota > Gammaproteobacteria > Nitrococcales > Nitrococcaceae > Arhodomonas. The sequence goes on along the minus strand of CAZHBN010000066.1, from coordinate 665 downwards.
CCGAGCTCGAGCGCATCATGGCCAACGAGCCCATCGACTTCGTCCAGCTCACCTACAACATCCGTGACCGCGAGGCCGAGCAGCGCCTGTTGCCACTGGCCGCCGAGCGTGGCCTGGGCGTGATCGTCAACCGGCCGTTCCGGCGCAAGCAGCTCATTCGCGAGTTCGAGCAGCGGCCGCTGCCGGCCTGGGCGGCCGAGATCGACTGCGTTAACTGGCCGCAGTTCCTTCTGAAGTTCATCGTCTCCCACCCGGCGGTGACCTGCGCCATTCCCGCCACCTCTCGGGTGGACCACATGCACGAGAACATGGGGGCGCTCTACGGGCGCCTGCCCGATGCGGCCATGCGTGAGCGCATGGTTCGCTACGTCGAGAGCCTTTAGATGCTGCCGTATACCGCCAATGTCTATTTCTCGCTCATCGCCCGCTACAACGAGGCGCTGTGGCCCTGGCAGCTGCTGGTCTATGCCGTGACGCTGGGAGTTGTGGCGCTGTGCCTGCGGCCGATGCGCGGCAGCGACCGCTTCATCGGGGCGTTGCTAGCCGCCGCCTGGTTGTGGGTCGGCGTGGTCTTTCACTACCGCTTCTTTGCGACCCTGAACTTCGCCGCGCCGCTCTACGCGCTGCTGTTCGCGATTCAGGGCGCGCTGCTACTGGTCACCGCT
>CAZHBN010000065.1:0-16613 GCA_964530405.1 uncultured Ectothiorhodospiraceae bacterium | reverse complement strand
TGCGAGTACGGCAAGACGCGCGATCACGTGCTCGCGCTCGAGACGGTTTTGATAGGCGGTGAGACATTGCAAAGCCGGCCTGTCGACGAGGTCGAGCTGGAGGCGCTGTGCGCGCGCGAGGGAACCGTCGGGGAGGTGTACCGCACCGCCCGGCAAATCGCCGATACACAGCATGAGGCGATCGAAGCCGTATTTCCGCCACTCAACCGCTGCCTGACCGGCTACGATCTGGCCCACCTGTATACCGCGGATGGGCGTTTCGACCTCAACAGCGTTCTCTGCGGATCCGAGGGCTCGCTGGGGCTGGTCAGCGAAGCGACGCTCAACGTGCTGCCCGTTCCCAGGCACTCGACGCTGGTCAACGTGCGCTACGGCGACTTCATGGATGCGCTGCGCGATGCCGGCACGTTAATGACCGGCGGCAGTCGGCCGACGTCCATCGAGACCGTCGATGACACCGTGTTGAGCCTGGCGACGGAGGATCACGTCTGGGAGAGCGTCTCTGAGTTCTTTCCCGTCGACGATGCGGCGACAGCCGTCCGCGGCATTAATCTGGTCGAGTTCAACGACGACGACCCGGAGCGCCTCGCCGCTCGGGTCGACGATTTCACCGCACACCTTGCTGCCGACACTGGCGTTGAACGCCTGGGGTGCACCCTGGCGGAAGGTCGTGAGGCCGTCCGCCGCGTCTACGCCATGCGCAAGCGTGCGGTCGGGCTGCTGGGCAACGTCAAAGGGGAGAAACGTCCGGTTCCGTTCGTCGAGGACACCGCGGTGCCCCCCGAGTGTCTTGCCGACTATATTGCCGAGTTTCGCGCCGCGCTGGACGCTCGCGGCCTGGCGTACGGCATGTTCGGCCACGTCGACGCCGGGGTACTGCATGTACGTCCGGCGATCGACATGAAAGATCCAACACAGGCGGCGTTGATCCGGGCGGTTTCCGACGAAGTCGCCGAGCTGACCCGCAAGTACCACGGCCTGCTGTGGGGTGAGCACGGTAAGGGTGTGCGCTCGGAGTACGCGCCTCGGTTCTTCGGTGAGCTCTACCCCGCGCTGCGGCGCCTCAAGGGCGCTTTCGACCCGCATAACCAGATGAATCCGGGCAAGATCGCCACCCCTTTGCCGGCGGACGCCGGCGGGGATCCCGGCGAGGGGCTGCGCGTGGCAGACCAGGGGGATTCCGGACTGCTGCGCATCGACGGCGTACCGACCCGGGGCGAGATGGATCGCCAGATCCACGCACGGGTCTGGCAGGCGCATTCTGCCACCGTCTACTGCAACGGCAACGGCGCCTGCTATAACCACGATCCCGACGACGCGATGTGTCCGTCGTGGAAAGCCACGCGTGAGCGCATTCACTCGCCCAAGGGGCGTGCCGGGTTGATGCGGGAGTGGTTGCGCCTGCAGGGGAATGCCGGTGTCGACGTGGTGGCCGAATCACGAAGGGCGCGAACCGAGGGCGCATGGGGGTTCGTCAAGGGATTCCCGGTTCGCCTGCGGAACACGCTGCGCCGGCGCCGCGGTGCGCCGGATTTCTCGCATGAAGTCTATGAGGCGATGGCGGGGTGCCTGGCGTGCAAATCCTGCGCGGGGCAATGCCCGGTGAAGGTCGACGTGCCCGCATCCCGTGCGCGGTTTCTCGAGCTATATCACCGTCGCTATCTGCGGCCTCCACGTGACTACCTGATCGGTGGACTGGAATCCTTCTTGCCCCGTCTGCAGCCGCTCGCACCGCTGTACAACGCTCTCCTCGACAATAGCCTGGTCGACCGGTTTCTGGCCGGTCCACTGGGCATCGTCGACAGCCCCAGGCTGTCTCGGGCGAACCTGGGCGCATGGCTCAGAGCCCGGGGCATCGCCGTGGCAACGCCAGCGTCGCTGCATCGGCTTGAGGATACCCAGAAGCCACGGAGCGTGATTCTGGTCCAGGACGCCTTCACGACTCACTTCGAGGCCCGGCTGGTCATGGATATCGTCGAGCTTCTGACCCGGCTCGGTATTCGCGTGTTCGTCGCACCCTTCGCGCCCAACGGCAAGCCGCTTCACGTCCAGGGATTCCTCGGCGCGTTCGAGCGCACGGCCTCGAAGCAGGCCCGGAACCTCGCCGCCCTCGCCGGCTTCGGCGTGCCGCTGGTTGGAATCGATCCGGCGATGACGCTGACCTACCGCCAGGAATACATCGAAGCACTGGGGCCGGATGCCGCACCGGAAGTGCTTTTGCTGCAGGAATGGCTGGTGTCCCTCGGGGCGGGCCTCTTGCCGGCGGGCGTGCGGCTCGACAACCCCGGTTTCATGCTGCTCCCGCACTGCACCGAACGCACCAACGCGCCCGGCTCACTCAGGGCTTGGCAGCAGGTGTTCGCCCATGCCGGGCTGGACCTGGAGCTCGCCGCCAGCGGCTGCTGCGGAATGTCCGGCACGTACGGCCACGAGCGTCGTAACCGGGCAACTTCTCAAGCCATCTATGACCTGTCGTGGCGTGCCCGGGTCGAGGATCCGGCCAACGCCGGCCGGTTGCTCGCCACGGGGTATTCCTGTCGAAGTCAGTCCGGGCGACTGTCCGGCATCAACCTGCTCCATCCCGCTCAGCAGTTGCTGGCGAGTCTGCGGCACGCCACCCACCGGTTCCCCGCTACAACCGCGATGCCCTGACGGACACTACGGAGAGACTGGAGAGATGACCACCACCGCGTACCTGTCCCGCGACGAGATTCGCGACCGTTTCTCGACAGCCATGTCGGCCATGTATCAGACGGAAGTGCCCCAGTACGGGACGTTGCTGGAGCTCGTCGATCGGGTGAACCGGGAGACCCTTGCGCGTGACACCGCGCTGGCCGAGCGGCTGGCGCGCAACGACGATCTCGATCGCCTCGGGGTCGAGCGCCATGGCGCGATTCGTGTAGGCACTGCCGGGGAGCTCGCAACCCTGAGGCGTCTCTTCGCTGTCATGGGAATGATTCCGGTCGGGTACTACGATCTCTCCGAGGCTGGCGTACCGGTCCATTCCACGGCTTTTCGTCCGGTGGGCAAGCGGGCGCTCAACCACAATCCCTTTCGCATCTTCACCTCGCTGCTGCGCCTGGAGCTGATCGCGCATTCCGGGCTGCGTGAGCGCGCTGCGGCAATTCTCGCCGAGCGGGATATCTTCACCGCCGAGGTGCGCGAATTGATTACTCTCGACGAAAGTCAGGGGGGGCTGACCGAGGAACAGGCAGACCGTTTCGTGGCCGAGGCCTTGAAGACGTTTCGGTGGCACGAGGAGGCCACTGTCGATCTGGACACCTACGAAGCGCTGCATGCCGAGCATCGCCTGATTGCCGATGTGGTCTGCTTCCGCGGTCCGCACATCAATCATTTGACGCCGCGGACCCTCGACATCGACGAGGTGCAGCGGCGCATGCCGGCGGCGGGGATGCAACCCAAGGCCGTCATCGAGGGGCCACCCCGTCGCCACTGCCCGATACTGCTGCGCCAGACCAGCTTCAAGGCCCTGGAAGAGCCCATCCGCTTTGCGGGCAAGCGTAACGGATCCCACACCGCGCGTTTCGGCGAGATTGAACAGCGCGGTATGGCGCTCACCGCCAAGGGGCGCGCTCTCTACGATCGCCTTCTCGGCGAGGCGCGTCGGCGCACCGCCGGATTGAGCAACGCCGAGCACCAGCGTGTGCTCGGCGAGGTATTCGCCGCGTTTCCCGATGACGAGACACAGCTCCGCCGTGAAGGTCTTGCCTTCTTCGAGTACCGGCCGACAGCGGCTGGAAAGACCGCAGGCGGTGTGGATACCCAGGATGTGGAGGCACTGATCGAGCGCGGCCTGCTCACTGCCAAGCCGATTACCTACGAGGATTTCCTGCCGGTCAGTGCAGCGGGCATCTTTCAGTCGAATCTGGGGGATGGCGATGGTGGGGCCTATACTGCGAACGCCAACCGCAGCGCCTTCGAAGCGGCTCTGGGCGCATCGGTCGTCGACGAGCTCGAGCTCTACGCGGAGCGTGAGCGATCGTCCTACCGGTCGTGCCTGCAAGCCTTGCAGTATCGCTCGTGAACGCCCCGGCCGGCGGTCCCGGGACCGGCTCACCCCCTTGCGCCGAGTCCGCCGCGGCATATCCTGATGGCAGACATCCAACCGTCAGGAGCCCACACCATGCCCTGGACCACGCTCATCGATGCAGAAACGCTGCAAGCCGTGCCGGCGAGGGCCGACTGGGTGGTGGTGGACTGCCGGTTCGATCTCGCCGACCCGGACGCCGGACGCCTGGCCTGGCAGCGGGGGCACATTCCCGGTGCCGTGTACGCCCACCTGGAGCGCGATCTCTCCGGGCCGGTCACCGCCGGCCGCGGGCGTCATCCGTTGCCCGATCCGGACGCGCTGGTCGCCTGGCTGGAGCACCACGGCATCGGCAACGATACGCAGGTGGTGGCTTACGATCACGGCCCTGGACCCATGGCGGCACGTCTGTGGTGGCTGCTGCGATGGCTCGGCCACGAATCGGTGGCCGTGCTCGACGGTGGTCTGGCGGCCTGGCAGGCCGCCGGCGGTGAGCTCACGGACACGGATCCGGAGCGCCAGCCACGCCACTACCACGCCCACCCCGGTGCGCTACCGACGGTGGAGACCGCAGCCCTGGCCGCCACGCTGGAGCGTTTCTGCGTCGTCGACGCCCGCGCCCCCGAGCGCTATCGCGGCGAGCACGAGCCCATCGATCCGGTTGCGGGTCACATCCCCGGCGCGCTGTCGCGGCCGTTTACGGAGAATCTGGACGACGACGGGCGTTTCCTCGAGCCCCGGGCGCTGCTGTCGGCCTGGGCGCCGATTCTCCAGACAGCGGGGGAACGCGCCCTCGTCGCCCAGTGCGGTTCCGGGGTCACCGCTTGCCACCATGTGCTCGCGCTCGCCCACGCCGGAGTGGGTGATATCGCCCTGTATCCCGGTTCCTGGAGCGAGTGGATCCGCGATCCGTCCCGGCCGGTAGTCACCGGAGAGCGGCCCGACGGTGGGTGACCGTCGCGCCCACGTGGTCGGGTTCGACGATGCACCGTTTGACCGTGACGATCCGGCGCCGGTGCTCGTCGTGGGAGCGGTTCACGCAGGTTCACGCCTGGACGGTGTCGTCAGTACCCACGTCGATGTGGATGGCGACGATGCGACCGATGCGCTCGCCGAGTGCGTGAATGCGAGCCGATTTGCCACGCATCTGCAGGCGATCCTTTTGCAGGGCATTGCCGTGGCCGGCTTCAATGTCGTCGATCTGCCGGCCCTGCACGGGGCCACCGGTCTGCCGGTGGTTGCCGTTGCCCGCCGCCGGCCGCGGTATCTCGCCATTGCCCGGGCGTTGTACCGTCGCGTACCCGGTGGTCGAGGCAAATGGGTGCGCCTGCGCCGAGCCGGGCCAATGCAGCCGGCGGCCGGACTGTGGGTACAGGCTGCCGGTTACGATACCGTGGAGGCGGCAGCCCTCATCGAGCACCACCGGCGCCATTCACGGATACCCGAACCCGTGCGGGTGGCGCACCTGATCGCGAGCGGCGTGTCCCCACGCGCGTCGCGCCAACGTGTCTGACGGAGAAAGGAGTCGATGGCATGTCCCCAGCCCGTGTCCTGTGTGTGAGCGCTGCTGCGCTCGTCGCCGCCGCGCCTGCGGTGGGGCTGGCCCAGCCGCTGGATTTCCGCGCCGTCGTCAGCCGGGAGACCGCTGACCTCGATTACGACGATGGCCGGACGGTCGAAACCCGGGAAACCCGGGTTGGCGTCGAGCTCTGGGAGCCGCTGGCCGAGCGTGTCGAGGGAGGTGTCATCCTGGGCCTCAACTGGGTGAACCAGGACGGTGATCCTGCGACCGAGGGTGAGGAGCCCGACGGTGGTTTCGGTGGTCTGCGCGTGCGTGGCGACGTGCCCCTCGGTGGCGGGCTGGCTGTCGAAGGTGCTGCGGGATGGCAGTACCACCGCGCGAGCGCTGATGCCAGCGGTGGCGACGTGACGCTTTCCTGGTATACGGCGGATGCCCGTGCCGGGCTCGCGTTCACTCAGGCAGCAGTAACCCTCGCCGGCGGCGCCATGGTTGCCCATACCGACGGCGAGCGGCGTGTCGATGGGCGTGAGACCGTGGACTTCGACGGCGACGATACCCTTGGCGGGTATCTGCGCGCGAGCTTTGCCACCGCCGGTCGCGGTCGCATCGAGCTCCGCGCGGCGAGCGGGCCCTGGACGGGGGTGAGCATTACGTTCGCGCGACGTTTCTGATGCTCCACGTCATTCTCTACGAGCCGGAAATCCCGCCCAATACCGGTAACGTCATGCGTCTGTGCGCCAATACCGGTGCGCAGTTGCACCTGATCCACCCGCTGGGTTTCGAGCTCGATGACACCAAGCTCCGGCGGGCGGGGCTGGACTACCGCGAGTGGGCCCGGACCCGGGAGCACCGGGATCTCGACACCTGCCTGGCCGCGATCGACCCCGGCCGGGTATTCGCCCTGTCGACCCGTGGCGGTGTGCGTTTCGACACGCCCGCCTACCGACCCGGCGACGCCCTGCTCTTCGGTCCGGAGACGCGAGGCCTGCCCGAGGCGGTGCTGGCGCGCCTGCCTGCGGAGCGTGTCGTCCGGCTGCCCATGGTACCCGGCAATCGCAGTCTCAATCTCTCCAACGCCGTAGCCGTCACCGTCTTCGAAGCCTGGCGCCAGCTCGGCTACGCCGGCGGCGAATGAGCTCCGGTCAGGACGCGGGTGTTCCCACCCGCGCTGCGCGGAGCAGGCTGCGTACCCTCGGCAGGTGCCGGCGGCTTACCTCCAGGCGGTCCGCAGTGCCATCCATGACCGCGTAGGTGCGGCCGTTGTCGCCCTTCTCCAGGCCGACCAGCCGATCCCGGGCCACCAGTGCCTTGCGGTGAATGCGCACGAACCGGTCCCCGAACTCGTCCTCCAGCTTGCGCAGGGAATCCTCGATGAGATCTTCCCCATCGGAGTGCTTGACAGTGACGTACTTCTGGTCGGCCATGAAGTAGCGGATGTTCTCCACGGGGATGAGCTCCACACCGGCACGTCGCCGGCACAGGATATGCTCGCGACCCTCGTCGGTTTCCGGTACCTGGAGCGCTTCAAGCTGGGCGCGGTTGAGCCGCTGCGCTTTTGTCAGGGCACTGGCGAGTCGCTCGCGGCGTATGGGCTTCAGCAGATAGTCGATCGCAGCCGTCTCGAACGCCTCGAGGGCATGATCGCCGTGTGCCGTGGTGAAGATGATTGCCGGCGGTCTGGAGACCTGACTGATGCGGGCGGCGGCTTCCAGTCCGTCCATTCCCGGCATGCGTATGTCCATCAGGACCACATCGGGCAGTGTGCGATCCGTGAGCGTGAGCGCCTCCTCACCGCTCGCCGCCTCGCCCGCCACTTCGTGCTCGCGCATCTCGGCGATCATGCTCGCCAGACGGCTGCGGGCGGGTATCTCGTCGTCAACGATGAGTATTTTCATCGGCCACCCCTTGCCGGTAGGGAAAGCGCACCGAGACATGATAGACGCCCTCCCCCTCGCTGGCTGTCAGACGACCGGCCTGGCCGAAGGCGAGTGCGAGGCGTTCCCGCACGTTGCCCTGGGCCATGCCGAAACCGCCGCCCCGGTTGATGCGTTTCGGCGCCGGGTTGCTCAGCTCGATCTCGAGTTCATCGTCACGGCGCCGGCCGGTTATCGTCAATGTGCCACCATCTCGTCGGGGCTCAATCCCATAGTAGACCGCATTCTCGAATAGTGGCTGCAACGTAAGCGGCGGAATCAGTGCATCGTCGGGTATGGCGGCGAGGTGCCAGTGCACCCGAAGGCGCTCGCCGAGGCGTTCGTGCTCCATTCGGAGGTACCCCTCGACCATCGCGATCTCCTCGGTGAGCGGCACCAGGCGGCCGCGCGGGGTGAGGCTCGCGCGAAAGAGATCGGCCAGGTCCTCGACCAGCCGCTCCGCCGTCGTCGGCGAGGTGGCGATCATCGAAGCGATGGTGTTGAGGCTGTTGAACAGGAAATGCGGGCGGATACGTGCCTGCAGCGCATCGATGCGCGCTTCCGCCTCCGATTGCACGCGATGGCGCCATTCGTGCTGGACGTAGAGGTAGCGCAGCACCACGGCGGCGGCGATGGCCGCCACCGCCAGCGCGCGGGCAACGAACGGTGCGTGCTGTGTCGCCGGAAGGGGACGGGCGAGCCACCAGGCGCCTTCGGCGACGGCTGCAGTGATGATGATGATCAGCGCGTAGCTCGCGAACGCTGCGCGCGGGCCGGAAAGGCGTGCCAGGCGCGGGCGCAGGTGACACAGCACCGCGGAGCTGCCGAGCGCCACCCACTGCACCAGCAGCGACACCAATCCCAGCATGCGCCAGCTGCCCCCGTCCGGTTGCACCAGGACCAGCACGAAGGCGAGCAGCTCGGCGGTGACCACCACCGTGAAGACGCTGCGCACCGTGCAGAAGTCCGGAAGAAAATTGTCCCTGTCGGCCACGTCGTCCCTTGCGTCTGTGTCCATTGCACGAAAACGCCTACATCGTAACCGCGACAGGGTGGCCAAGGGCATGCGGGAGGTCTAACTTCGACGGATCGTGGTGGGTTCTGGATTCACCCACAAACGCCTCGCTTTGGCCCTATTTGATCAATAGGGTTTAATCCCGCCTCTACGAGCCCTGCCGGCATCATGCCGGCATGAGCTGTTATCGAGATCCCCAAAGCATCGACACCCTGGTGATCCACTGCGCCGCCACCCCGGACGGCGAGTGGTTCACTGCGGAAGACATCGACCGATGGCACGCCGAGCGCGGCTTCGAGCGGCACGATCAACTGATCGGCCCGCACAGTCCGCACCTTCACCACATCGGTTACCACTTCGTGGTACTTACCTCTGGCGCCATCGCTTGTGGTCGCGCCCTGGACGAAACCGGCGCCCACGCCCGCGGCTACAACGTCCGCTCCATCGGCACCTGCCTGATGGGCACCGAGCGCTTCACCGCCGCGCAGTGGGCGACGCTCGCCGCCCATGTGCGCGCGGTGCGCCAGCGCTGGTCCGGTATCCGCGTGGTCGGTCACCGCGATCTCTCTCCCGATACCGACGGCGACGGTACCGTCGAGCCCGACGAATGGCTGAAAACCTGCCCGGGCTTCAACGTCGCCGCCTGGCTGGCCGCCGACATGGCGCCGCTACCCGATCACCTGCTCCCTGACCACAACTGACAAGGAGGCGCTACTGTGCTAACCGACAAACCGTCCAAGCCCTGGTGGGCCAGCAAAACCCTGTGGGTCAACGTCCTCGCCCTGATCGCAGCCGTCACCGGTGCGTTCGGCATCGATGTTGGCCTCGATGCCGAGACCCAGACCGCCATCGTCGGCGGGATCATGGGCGTGGTGAACATCGTCCTGCGCCTGGTCACCGATCGCCCGGTGGCCGTCGGCGGCGGCTGACCGGCGGCCGTCGCCATGAGTCTGCTCACGGGTGGGGTGCTCGGCGTTTTCGGCGTGCTCGCGCTGGTCATCTGGTGTCTCCGGCATGACCGGGATCGATACCGCCGCCGGGCCGAGTCTGCGGAACGTCGCGCCGCGCGCCTCGCCCGCGGGCAGACCGCCCAGGCCGATGCCGCCGAGGCCCTCAGCGACACCGTGCAACGCCAGCGCGCCGAGTCGGCCCCGATCGATACCGACCACCGCGACGACCTGGAGGGGCGATGGTAAAGCGCATTACGCCAATCGTCGTCTGCCTGCTCGCCGCCGGCTGCACCACGCCGCGCGTCGAGCCCATCACGGCACCGCTGCCGCTGCCCGCGCGCCCCGAGCTCCCCGCGATTGCGGGCGACGCGCTCCAGTGTCTCGCCCCCGAGACCTATCGCGCCATGGTCGAACGTGACCGGGCGCGGCGCGACTACGCCGAACAGCTCGAGGCAGTGATCCGCTCCACCCATGGAGCCAGCAATGGAGGGAATGACTTCGATGGATGAACACGTCTACGAGACCGCTTCTATCGCGGAGCGCGAGATGGTCGCCGCCGGCATTGCCCGCACGCGCCGCAGCGAGCATGCCGAGCCGGTGGAGCGCGATGGCAAACGCCTTTGCCGTGATTGCCGCGAGCCCATCGATGACAGGCGATTGGCCGTTCAGCCACAGGCGGTGCGCTGTGTACCGTGCCAGGCACGCCACGACTAGCCGAGGCCGTAATGGAAGGCATCAATTACGTCGCCTGGAAATTCTGGGCCTACGTTGTTCACCTGGCCGCTACCGCGGCCATCGGTGTTTACGCTTGGTGGCAGACCCGTCAGAGCGCGACGCGCGAGGCCATCGACTCGGTGCATGATAAGGTGGGCGAAGTAACGCGGCGCGTCGACCGCTGCGAGCAGAGTCTGGAACACCTGCCGGGCAACCATGACCTTGCTGCCCTCGACCGGCGGATCGATGAGCTGAATGCTCAGCTCGGTGCGCTAGCCGAGGCCCAACGCGGCACCAATCACCTACTGCACGTTATCCACGAACACCTCCTCAAGGACCGCACTTGAGCTAAAGCGGCGTTCGCCGACAGCGTCACTGTCTGCAACGACTTCGGCTTCACGCTCTAAGGCTCGGAACCAAAACGCCTACAACGCCTACAATGCCGGCTTGGCCGTTGGCCGACAGTGACATCGAGCTTACGGGTGAGTCGCGCACCACTTCAGCCGCCACAAGAACCGGCAGCGTCGTCTCGGACGCTATGGTCTCGCGACCGCCAAGCTTAGCTTTGAGACGGTATGGCCACTTCGTCGCCGGCTGGTCCGCGTCATTCTGCGACTGACACTCGGTCATCGAGATACGTTCGCTCGGAAACCGTCTTCCGAGACATCCCCCAATTTCGTCTCCGGCGCGCGGTTTTCCGATGTGAATCGGATTCCGCTCTCCGCTGCTGTCATGCGATTGCTCGCCGTCGCCCCTTCGTCACGGCCACCTCATTCCAAGCAATTCCCCCCGAAGCGTCGCTACAGCGTTTGCGCCATCCGTCGAGTGTTCACGGTGACCGCCATCGCGATGGTCATAGCGTCCGGACACGCCGTTAAGGGCAACAAACTGAGCCTCGAGTAGGTGGCGGCCGTGATCGGCGTGTGTGTCGGCGCTTAAATGCGGTCACGGTTCGAGTCCAAGCCGACGTTCCGTCGTGTGCCAACTGACACGGACCGAAAGGCGATGTCTTCAGGCTGCGCAGTAAGACTAATCGGCTTTAATCCCGCTGCCTCTGCTTCGATCGGCAGACTACAGCCATGCCTACACGCAAAACAGCGAAGTCGTGGAACCGCGACAACCGGAGAGAAGCGTGAACGAAGTCGTGGACTTTCTGGAAGCCGAGTCGGCTATCAGCAAGCGCCTGGAGGCGGCATGCGATGGATTGCACAACGTGTCAAGCACCACTGACTTGGAAAGCATTCAATCAAGTTCGCGTACGGAATCGACCGCCTACGTCATCTACGACGGCTACCGAGTGTTGGAGCAGCATGTTAACGGCCTTCGCCCGCGCATCGAACAAGCCTGGGTAGTGATAGTCGCGGCGCATAGCACGGCGACACGAACCCATGTACGTACCGTTGGTAGAGGGTCGCTGGCGATGAGTGTGATCAATGCCTTGCTGGGCTGGAAGCCCAGTTCCCTTCACAGCGCCCTCGCGCTCGCTGACGCGCCATGTCGTCCTTTCCATGACAACGGCATGGCACATCTACCATTTGCATTTACCACCCGCATCGTAACCAAAGGAGGCCTTTGATTATGGCCACGCGCTTTGAATCTTACGCTGGACTTGGCCCCGTCTATCTGAAGCGGAAAGGGGCGAACGAAGGGGCTTTGCCGGTCATGAACTGCTCGGCGCTGAGCTTCGCCATCGAAGAAAACCGCCTTTCGCAACCGGACTATACGAATCCCGGAGGCGGCGAAGCGAGCTCTATCTCCCGACCTGCGTCTGTTACTGCGTCGATGACCGTGCTCGATGTCTCGGCGCGCAATCTCGCTATCGCGTTGCGCGGTGGTGTGACAAAGCTCGATGGTGGCACCACCGTCACCGATGAGAGGCACACGGCTCACCCGGGAGCGTTGATCGATTTCGAGCACCTTCCGGACATCAGCGACTACGCGAACACCTTGACCGTGACAGTCGACCCTGACAGCGCGGCGACGCCGGCGGTCGAGGGCGACGACTACACCGTTACCGGTGTCGGGATCGTCATCGCTGACGAGCCAGCCAACATTACCGCCGGTAGCACCATCGCCGTCGGGTATGACGAGGCCCCGCAGTCGATCATCGAGGCGTTGACCGAGGCCGAGGCCGAGTACGAGCTCGTCTTCGACGGGCTGAACGAAGCCGACTCCGGGCGCGCGGTGAAGGTAAAGACCTTTCGCCAGAGCATTTCCCCCGCGCAGGCGCTCAACCTCATCAGCGACGGCTACGGCGAGTTGCCGATGGAGTCCCGCGTTCTCTCCGATCCGGCGCGTCGCGGCCCCGGTACGTCTGGATTCTTCCAGGTCATCAAGGAGGAGGCCGCCTGATCGCGGGTCGCCGGATGGGCAATGGGGAATTCACGTAAGGCGAGATAGCACCAAGCCAAATGGGAGTTCTTCAAAGCCCGCGTAAGCGCGACGTCCGTAAATGACGGAGCAGGCTCGGGGCATAGGGCCCCGAGCCCACAGGAGTGGCATCGCCTCTCCGAGCGCTAGCTATCGCGGCTTCGCGGTGACCGCGAACCCGGGAGACGGCACCAAGAAACGGTCTTCCAGCCGAGGTGCACCCTCAACTCCAGACACGGCTGCCGTTGCGCGCCACCTGGCACGGTAACCGCACGGCCCAAAGCGAGCGCACGACCACATAGAGCGTCAGTATGTCTAACGATCGTTCCGTACAGCTAAGCGTAGACGCCGCCGTTGAGGGGCTTCACGAAATCTCTGCTCTTGTTGAGGAAATCGAAGAGCTGGGAGCAAGCGCCGAAGACGCTCGGCAGAGTATCGAGAGCACCGAGGAACGGGTGCAAGCACTCGCGGAAGAGCTCCGAGAAGTGCGTGCACTCACTCGCGAGCAACTTGGTAATCCCACCGAGGAGCTTGAGAAGGGGGTACGTGATACCGGCAAGGCCGTCGACGGTCTTTCTGACAAATTTCGCTCGTTGGCAAGCGCTATGGCTCCGACGCTTGGCGATATGCAAGCAGAGATGGCGAAAGCGCGCGGGACGGTGGGGAAATTTCGGTCGGTGCTCCGCTCGTTACCGAAGACTGTGAAGATCGACGTCTTGATCACCGGCGCCGTCGAGAGTGTGCGCAATATCTACAATCTGGGTGATGCGCTCTGGCGTGCGTACAACGCACAACAGAATCTAAAAGAAATCCAAGAGAACTCGAAAAAGTACGGGGAGAATTTGCTCCAGGAAGGCCAGAAGCTAACGGAGCAATACAAGAAATATGCGGATACGGTCCTGCTTTCTAAACAGGAAGTCGACAACCTCTCCGAGACGGAGCGCAAGGCGTACGAGGAGCGTCTGAACGGGCTGGAAAAATACCTACAGGGGCAGTCCCGCGTCGCCGTCGCTCAGGGGCATCTTGGCAAGAACACCATCCTTCAACAGGACAGTATAAAGCGGCGTTACGATAGCCTGCGCGAGGCTCAGGCCGCCTTCGCTGCCGAAACTGAGGAAACCGCACAGTCGGCCAAGCAGAATCTCGGACTACTAGCCCAGGAGTTGACCGATCAGTTCGACAAACTCGTAAAAGACGGAAAGTCGGTCTCCGGCGCATTCTCGGGTATCTCAGAGATGATCGACCCAAGGAACCTCTACCAGGTTCGCTCTCTGGTCGAGGTATACGGGGAACTAAAAGAACGAGGCGAAGAAGCCGGCAGGGAGAATGAAGAGCTTGGCAAAACTATTGAAAACGCACTAATCAAGCGGTTGCAGCGGCTATCCGGCAAGGAGCTTCAACAGTTCCAGCGTTCTGTTGAGAATGAGTTCGGCACCGCAAGTGAGCATGCGGAAGCACTCGGGGAAGTGCTCGGTGCGTCGCTGGATGCGGCGTCGAAAAATCTCGGGCTAGACCTTGAACGTTTCCGATCCGGCATGACCACCGCCGGAAAACAAGCGATAGAACAGTTCAAAGCCGTCGCATCGAACAGCGAAGCCTCTGCTGAGCAAATCCAGGCGGCATTCCGCGCAGCGGCTGAACAAATCCAGACGGAAAAAGGTGTAGATTCCCTACGTGATGCCGTCCAGGAGTCCATAGAACAAAATAAAATCGCCGCTAAAGCTACCGAGCGCATATTAGGCGGAGTAATCACAAAAACCGAACGTGCGGCGAAAGAGGCAGCTGAGAAATCAAAACAGGCCCTCAATGATGCATTGAGCGGTTTGGACGCTGCTGAAACGAAAGAGTCTATTATAAGCGTTCGCAGAGAGCTCAATGAGCTCTACCGCAACGGGGAAATCGGACCCGAACAGCTATCCCGCGGCATGGAGGCGGTCAAGCTGCGCCTCGATGAGATTCAACACGCTGCAGGTGAGGCGATCGACAGCGTTGCGGATTTTGACAGTGCACTTGCAGTGACCGACAGCGTCGAAGGACTGGAGGCACTGAAACGTAGGCTGCACGAGGCTTGGAAAGCCGGTCGCATAAACGCAGAGGCTTATAACAAAGCACTGAAACAAATTCAGCGGAAACAGCAGGCAGTCGGCGAAGAAAGCAAAGAGACCGGTGAAAAGGTCTCCGAAGGCATGGACAAAGCGGCGGATGCTGGCAACAGGGCGTCCGACGGCATGGATAGAGCGGCAGATGCCACAGATCGCGTTGCCGCAAGCGCGGAAAACACTGGCACGGCCTACGGCCGCCTCTCTGAGCACGCCCGCGAAGCGCTACAGGCCGCCCTCGAGTTATCGCGGCGGGGCAGCTTCACCGCTCGCGGTGACTTCGAGGCCCGCCTGGACGCGCAGCGTGAAAGCTACCGCGGCCTCAAGGAGACGATCGATAGCGCCGGCGACAGCCTCGCCGACATGGCGCGGCTGTCCAACATCAGCCTCTCGGGGCTTCATTACATCGCCGAGCAAGATCTCCAGCCACTGCGTAGCGCCATTGAGTCCGCCAAGTCGCGGATGCGTCAGTTCCGCGAGCAGACCGAGTCTACCGTCGACAGCATCGACGCCGAGCTTTACCGCTTGCAGGGCAACTACGTCGAGCTGGAAAAGCAGAAGCTTGCCGCCCGCCGCAGGGACATCGCTGCCCAGCTTGAGAAGGCCAAGCGCATCGCCGAAGCGGACGGTAGCAACGTCGGCGTTACCGGTGGCGCCAGTTCGGAGCAGGTACGCCAGCTGCAAAAAGCGCTCAAAAAGCTCGACGAGATCGAAGAAATCCGGCTCGAACGTGCCGAGAAGCGAATGCAAGAAGAGACCGAGCGCCGGCAGCAAGAGACACAACGCCGTCGTGAGGAGAAAAACGATGGTGAACGTCGTGGCTCCTTCGGTATGCAACCGGCGCAGCGCCACGAGCTCCGCCTCACGCTTCCAAGCGGCAATCAATACGAGCTCGAAGGCCGGTCTGACCAGGTCCGTAATCTCTTGAACGAGGTCGACCGTGAACGAATGAGGGCATCCGGATGAAGCTGGCTGACATCGAATTACCCGACAACTTTCACTGGTCGGACGAGCCGAAATGGACACCAACACTACGTGAGACCACGACGACGCTCACCGGGGCTGCGATCGTCGATGTGTGGCAACGCCTGACGGGCCGCCCGATCACGCTGAGCGGCCTGTGGTTACCACGCGCCACGTTCCAGGCATTGCAGGCGCTCGAGGCGGATCCTGCCTCTGAGCCGATGACACTTACCTTCCCTGGCGGTGAGCAGCATACCGTCCTTTGGAGGCAGGAGAGCGGTGAGTCCGCGGTGCACGGTGAGCCGGCGTTTAGCAACGCGCCGCATGTTTATACCCCCGATTCCATCTACATCGTCGAGATCCGACTACAGGAGGCGTAAGTGTCGATTCGGAAAGACGACATCAAAATATTCGCGTCCGAGCGCATGACCGACAACCCCGACGGCGGCGGCCGCATCACCGGCAACGAGATCGTCGACGGCCAGTCGAACAACATCTTCCCGGACCTCGGCGACGTGGACACCGCCTACGGGCGCGTCGCCATGCGCCTGGTCTACCCGGCGGTGCGGACCGACGGCACCGAGACGTTCCTGAATTCGCGCCTCGCCATCATCGAGCCGCCAGAGGATCCCATTGTCTCAGTGGTCGCCTTCCAGGCGGCAGGTGCCAGCGAGTCGCGCCAGCAGGCGCAAAACCGCGTCGAGAGTTACCGGGTCAAGGGTGCGCGCTATCCCGGCTATTTGTGGAGCACACAATATGCGGGGAGTAAAGCAGTCACGATCTTCCAACACCCAAGCCGTCCGGTCCCTGGAGTGGGTGATGTGCTGGTGCTCATTCGCGACGAAGGCACGCCTGAGGAGATCGAGCAGTTCGTGCGCATCACGGACATCGAGGTCTCGGTGCAGGAGTTCAACACCGAGCCCTGCGGCGACTTCAAGCGTCGCATCCTCAACATCGACATTAGCTGTCAGGTCCCGGATGATTGTGCACCTGTCGAATGAATAACTGAGGATGGCTTT
>CAZHBN010000064.1:0-16818 GCA_964530405.1 uncultured Ectothiorhodospiraceae bacterium | reverse complement strand
GATCGCCTTCTCGGTTTCGCGGCTGATCCGGCCGACAAACATCGTTGGGGTGCCCCGGTCGGTGAACCCGACCTTCTCCTCGGCTAACCACTCAGGGATTTTGATGACAAGTTCATCCTCACTGAGGAGGCCTAACAGTTGCCACAATTGGCGGGTCTCTTGTTCATTAAGGAATCCCCGATCACGAGCGGCTTCGTGCCCCGTTCTCCCGAACAGTCTCCTGCCCTCGATGCGACCCGGTAAATCGCGAACGCGGCGATACCGATGCTTATGGCGATAGCGGGCCACGGCAGGGACAACGTCTCCGGAAGGAGGCCGCTTACCTGCGCAGGCTGGCGCTCGTCCAACCGACCGAAATCGTAATTCATTGCATGCCACTTGCGCACGAGATAAAACGCCAACACCGATCCGCCACAGACCATTAGCGTTTGAACCAGGCGCTTCGGGCCAGGATGGGTCGCAAGTGGAAAAACCGCGATGGGAGCGGCAAAGATGGCGAGGGGATGAAACTCCAGAGCGACGGCCATGATAGCCAACGCTCCCAGCGCAGATCGCCAGGATCCCGTCGCCTCCCAGCGAAAGATCGCCAGGGCGAACGCCATGACCGCCGCAATATAGAAAATGTACATCCTCGCCGTTTGCGATACCTCGATCAACGCAGGCGTGAGGGCAATAACGGCGACGAAGGCGACATTGTAGACGGGTGACAGAAACCGCCTTCCGAGGAAAAAGGCCAGCACCGTACTTAGTACGCCGCCCAGTGCGGACGGTAGGCGCATGGCCCATTCGGATTCACCGAATATGGCCACGCTCGCCGCCATGAGGTAAAGCTGTGTGAGCGCCCGCGGGTAGAGATTGCCGCTCGGCAACAGCGGGATCCCATTGTCGCGGATGCCCTGTACCGCCAGCGCCATGGTTTCCTCATCGCCATAGAAGCCTACGGCGCCGAGCCCCTGCAGGCGCAGCCAGAAGGCGACGGCGATTACGCTTATTGCGAGGAACAAGTGCGCCGGGTTACTCCGGGACGCCGCGTTCTCTGCGTCGATTAGCGACGTATATGCTGCAATTGCGCGCATCATGACCGCCCCAACCCCGGCACAGACCTCATAGACACGGTATCCGGGGCGCCCACCCGCTCGCGCAATGCCGCATACACGACACGCATGCACAGACCGGAGTAGGCCCACACGAACAGCCACGGCTTGTTGAACGTCCCGCCCATCATGACCACGGCCATCCCGAACCATGCCGCCACGAATCCCGCCAGAATGACCCGCTCTTCAAATGAACGCGCAGCCAGGAACCCCTTCTTCCCGTACCTGAGTATGCTGATGATGAGCGCGAGGAACAGGGACAACCCGATCAATCCCAGATTGAAAAGGTAATTGATATAGGCGTTGTGCGCGGAGAATCTGTGAAAAATGGTGAAGCTGTCCCACCCGACACCTGAAAGGAGGGTCCAAGGCCGGGCCATTTGGAAGTCCAGCGCGGTAGCCCACAGCCAGGCTCTTCCCGATGTTATCTGATCGGCATCGCCATAAACCGTATTCCACAGTATCCGCTCTTCGAACTGCATTATGACTTGCTGAGCAAAAATGGCGGCGACAGCCATCCCCGCCAGAACCAACGCGCTTCCCCAGCGCATGACCCGCCTTATGTCGATGCCATCCCTCAGCCACCAAATCGCGAACAAAGCCCCAGCGATCAATGCAGTGTAGGAGCTTCGCGACACGGTCTGTATGAGAAAACCAAATGACACGAGAGTTCCCAGCGCAAAGAACACGCGCCCGCTCACACGCTTGGACGACAGGGCCATGGAAAATATGACGGGCGTAAAGAAAACCAGAAATGCCCCGTACTCATTGGGCTGCCCGAGCGGACCATTCAAACGGCCTTTGCGAAATTCTATGAGCCCGAGATCGGGTATGTCGTAGACATCCAGAAGTGTAATAAAATTGACAAAAACCATGAACCCGGCAAGCCACCTGGCCACCCTGACAGCATCCTTGCCACTCAAAGCACCATAGAAGAAAGCAAGAAAAACGAAATACGGGTCGACGAGAACCCCCTTCAACGAAACTATCTTCGCGAAAAGGTTATAGTTGCCATAGTCTGCCAGCAGGTGCACGCTCAATATCGACAGAGAGGCATCCGCTATCAGCATGAAGAAAATAGCGTGAATGACAGGAAGCTGCAGCGGGCCTTTTTCCTTGACAATAGCTTTCTCGAACAGGATCAGCAGGATAATGAGATACAGATAGGCATTCTTGGCACTCAGCCCTGTGGCGATACCCAACCCCATGTCGAGCATGTCATCAGCCAT
This sequence comes from uncultured Ectothiorhodospiraceae bacterium, assembly GCA_964530405.1. GTDB lineage: Bacteria > Pseudomonadota > Gammaproteobacteria > Nitrococcales > Nitrococcaceae > Arhodomonas. The sequence goes on along the minus strand of CAZHBN010000064.1, from coordinate 14,495 downwards.
GAGCGTAGCCACGAAACAGATCAGAATGATTTGCTTGATCATGCCCTCAGGCCGCCTGCAAAGCCGTCGTCACCATCGATGACGTCACGGCATTATTGCCCGGAATAATAATCATCTGAGCTCATGACATCCTCGGCAAAATTCAGAACCGTGCCGATGACGTTCGCCCCCTCCAGCAAAGGAAGCGTTCTTTCGAGAGCCGTCGCATTGGTACGATGCTCCGCCACGACCAGCAACGTTCCATCGAGATTGGGTGCGAATGTGACGACGTCGCCCCCGACCAGCGCCGGGCAGAGGTCAAATATCACCAGGCAGCCGTGGGCTCGCGCTCGCAGCTCGGCGATCAACTCCAGCATGCTTTCCGACGACAACGCTTCCGGGCGCAATCCAGGCTGAATATTGCCGGGAAGGATCACGAGATTCTCGATGGGGGGCTTGAGCAGAATCTCATTTAGCTGGACATCCCCGGAGAGATAGCTGGATAGCCCGACTTTGACGTCCAGACCGAAAAGGCCCGCGACGGACGGTCTGCGTATATCGGCATCGACCAGCAGTACCGAGTGGGTCCCGCCGAGGGCGATACTGATCGCCAGATTGGTGGCGGTGAGGGTCTTGCCGTCGCGAGCGGACGGACTGGTAACTCCAATGGTCTTCAGGTCACGCTGACGGACCCTGTGCAGAAGACGCGCGCGCAGCAGCGAGTAGCAGTCGATGACCCGCTGATCCGTCAGCCCCCCGATGAGGCGATTGCGCTCCAGCGTTTGCGTGCTGACTTCAACCGGCCTGGCATCCGGGAAGGCCGGTTCCAGCTCGGGGAACTCCGGCTCGCTCTCCAGGTATTCCGGTTGTGCCCCGGCAACAGCCGATTGGCGATTCGCCACCGCGGACTCCGGCCATCGAACGCCGTGCGCGTTGTGGTGGCCCTGGTTACGGATTCTGGCGAGCTCCATCGCCTTGGAGATACTGTCCACCATCGCGACACCCCCGCCTCCGGCATGTTCGGGCCGCGTAACCGCCCGGCCTGCTAGCCCTGGTTGAAAACGCCGACACCACTCGATGGATCCGACGTCACGATACTCACCGCCAGCACGATACCGACGGCGATGACTCCGAGAGCCGCGATCCACACGAGTGCCAGCCGGCCCATGCGACGTCGCTTCTCGACTCTGGTCAGAATAGGGGGCACGGTAGCGATGGGCGGAGCACCGAAGATATTCAACACCCCCCGCACACCACGAACCGTCCTATCGAAGTACTCCGCAAGCGCGGCCAGGCTCGTCCCCGCCCCTGACGCGAAGATCAGCCCAAGCAACGCAATGCCGGCGCGTTTGGGCTGCGCCGGTTCGTCCGGACGCGAGGCCGGACTGTAAAGCGAGAACCGATCGCCGATCTGGTTGCGCTCCACTTTCTCCGCGACTTCCGCTTTTAGCTGCTTGTCCCGCGTCTCCCGGTATTCCTTGAGCACTCCCTCGTAATCGCGCATGAGGCGGCGGTACTTTTCTTCCACCGCGGGACTGCTCATGACCCGGGATTCGAATTCGTCCAGGCGGCGCGTAAGTATTTCACGTTTTCCCCGCTCCGCCTCGAGCTTCGCCTCCACGCTTTCCAGCCGGGACCGGGCCGCGATGTAGGCAGGATTCTGCGCGTTGGCGACCGAACCCAGATTCCCGCTGCCAAGGGCCGACAGCTCGGATTTCCGCTCGGCGACGGTGCGTTCGAGCTCACGCACGTCGGGGTGGTCCGCCGAAAGCGTCTGCCGGGCTTCGATGAGTCTTGCCCGGCTCTCCTCGATGGCCGTGACCAGCTGCAGGATCCGTCCCGCTCTCGGGGCCTGGCCATCGAAGGCGGCAAGCTCATTGCGAAGCCGTCTAAGGTCAGGATGGCTCGGCGTATACTTAGTGGCCATCTCCATGTAGTCCAACCGCAGGCGCTCGACCTGTTGGGCCGGCGTCAGTGCGCGGCGATCGGCGTTGAGAATGCCCTGCTCCGGCTGAATCTGGGCGAGCTGCCCCTGAAGCTGGATCTTCTCCTGCCTGAGCCCGGCAATGGTCTCGTTGAGCCGGTCCAGCTGATCCTGGGTGCCTTCCATCATGTTCATGTTCAGACTCATGAAGTCCGGCAGCTTCTCGACATGATCTTCCTTGAAGCGCGCCAGGCTCTGCTCCAGCTCATTCAAGCGCTCGGAAAGGCGTTTCGATTCCTCTTGCAGGAATTTCGCCAACTGGGAAGCCTGCTCGGTTCTGACCCGGTGACTCTGAACCAGGTAGAGATCGGCAAGGGCATTGGCCACCTGATGCGCGGTCTCGGGGTCCCGTGCCGCATAGGTGACGGTGAACGCCACGGCGACACTGTCTTCGTACCGGCGCTGCTCGGGGCCCACCTTGACGTATAACGTCTCGCGGCGAATATTCCGCCGCATGTGCGCACCGACTACGTGCTTGCGCGATTCATCGCGAAGCTCGGGGTAGAGGTCGTGTGACTCGGCGATCTTCCAGAGGTTGTCGTTCGACAGCACTTTCTGACTGAGGACCTCCAGGTACTCATCGATGTAGCCGGTCACCACCGTCGTCTCGATCAGGTCCTTGGGCAGGTGCTGTTTGTCGATGCGGATCGTGGCCGTGGACTCGTACACCGAAGGCAACATCGTGGCCAGAGCGATGCTCGCCCCGAACAGCAGCACGAACGGAACGAGGAAGAACCTCCTCCGCCTGCGAAACATGGCGATATAGTCGGCGGGTGTAGCAGCGGCGTTCATAACCCTCACTCCTACGCATCGGCCCCATTCGGGGGCGGACGCAAAACGTGCGTGCCGGTCCTGTCACCAGGGCCCCTAAGGCACTTCCGACGGCGGGCGATATTCGATTTCGACGAACGCCGCGTTGCTCCTTGCCGTGCCCGGATCGCGGTCGACCCACTGATAACGGTACGTACCAGTCAGGTACCAGGCGGGTGTCAGGCGATACGTGATCTCCGGTGAAACATCCACGTAGGACCGGTTGTCTTGCCCTTCGGTATCCCCGGTGGCCGCACGCGTCTCGAAGGCACGACCGGTGAAGCTCACGGCGAGCCTTGGTGAAAGATCCCGCGACGCGCGCAGCCGAATCTGGTCCGTCTCTCTCAGCACGCCCTCCCCGCCCGGCCTCAACCTACGCTCGAGCGCGACGAAGCCAGTCCAGCTCTCACCGCGGGTTCGCCCTTCCAGACGGGCCAGAACGCCGGTATCGTCGTCCGCCTCGCTATCCGGCCCGCGTGGCTGGGCATGGCGTGCACCGCCGGCGATGGCCACCCGGGTTCGCTCGCTCACGCGGTAGTCCATCGTCGCCACCAGGCCGTAGCTGTCCACGTCGTCGTCTTCGCTCTCGCCACGGAAGTACAGCGCCTCCACATCCGCACCGACAGTGGCCCGCCGGCTGAGCCGGTAAGCCGTACCAGCGACGATTTCGTGGGTCAGGGAATCCTCGACGTCGAGGGTTTCACGATCGTCGTAGTTCAGGCTGACGCCCTCATAGCGAAGCCCACCGCGCAAACGCTCCGTGAGCTCGTACTCGAACGACGGCCGGAGAATCATGCGGGTCCGTCGCACCGACTCTTCCACCAACCCCTGGTCAATGTCCGCTCCCGGATCAATGTCGGCATCCGGGTCACCGATCTCGATGAGCGTCTTGTCGCGACGCAGACCACCCTCGAACCCCCAGCGGGCACGCTCACCCCGGCGGGCGGCGTCCAGCGTGAGATGCTGGAAATCGGAGTCCTCGACGCCTTCGGTGGATCCGAAGTACGTCGTATAGCCGACTCGCCCGGCAGCCCGCACATTCCATGTCTCGGTGACCCGACGCAGGGCCAGTGCCGCCGTAGTGCGTTCGGAATACGTCGTGCCCGAGGAGTCCTCGGACAGCTCCACGTTGTCGTCGACGCCTGCGACCGCCGAGACGGACGTCTGCGTCTCCCAGCTCGCGGCAAACGCCAGCTGGGAGACGGAAACGAGCACCACTGCCGCCGTCAGTCGCAAACGACATCCCCCAGGGTCGGAATAATTCCGGCCGGATTCCCCCATATCGACCACGGCATCCCCCGCCGCTTTCTCCGGGCCATTCGCCGGCGCTATACAACGCATCGGTCCCCCTTCGCCTTTCTGACGCATCCTTTCGGTCATCCCTGCGTTGCCCGAAAAATCCCTGGTCACGGAACGACTACCACGTCCCCGCTGTGCAGCGGTATGTTCTGCTCCAGGTCCCGGCCCTGCTTGATATCCGAGTAGTTGAAGCGGAACACCTTCTCTTCGTCACCCACTCGGCGTAGCACCATGATGTCGTCTTCAACGGCAAAAGGCGTCAACCCGCCGGCAAGCGTCAATGCCTGAATCACGTCAAGATAGCGGCCGACGATATACTGGCCCGGCTTGTTGACCTTGCCGAGCACGAACACGCGATAGCCGGAGAGCTCCTGCACGGAAACCGTCACCACTGCATCGGGGATGTACTCGCTGATCCTCTCGGTGATCTCCGTCTGCACCTGATGGACCGTCTTGCCCGCCACGTCGACATCGCCGGCCAGCGGGAACGAAATACCGCCGTCCGGGCGAACCAGAACCTCCTTCTGCAGCCCTTCCTCCTTCCAGACGGAGATCTCGAGTACATCTTCCGGCCCGATACGGTATTGCCGGTCTGCAGGCACCGAATCCGAAGCCGGCGCGGCGGCGCCGGCGCGAAGCTGATCCCCCATCGTGCTACATCCCGAAACGGCAATCGCGCCAAATACAATGGCCATGAACGCACCGCGCCACATATGCGACCTCCTCGCGTATCCACACCCGGCGTTGACCCCGGACTTGTATCAGCCCTTGGTATTCCCCCGTGCGGCCGGCACAGGCCGGCGAGACACCAGAACGACCCCCAGAACCCCCGCTATCAGGACGACCACCGATCCGGGCAGCACGAAACCGCGATCAATCTCGCCGCGATGCATGCGAACCGGCTGCTCCTGGCCATTGCGGTTACGATTCACGGTGCTGTCCGCAACCTGTGCCGCCACAACGGGAACCACACATGGCACCGCGTTTCGGATGCCTGCCCCGCGGCTCGCAAGAGCGTGAACCGGGGTGTTACCGCGGGCGGGTTTGAGATGGGAACCGGACTCGAGAGATGAAGTGGCGCCAACCACGGCGAAGCGAACCGTTGCGTTCGTGCCCGGCCTGTCATCATCCCCACACGAACGCCCCAGCGTTTCTCCCGGATGGGCGGCAGGCTGCTGCGCCGTTTGCCCCGGGCCGGTCAAGGCCGCGGGCATCGCTGTGGCCCCCGAACACAAAAGCAACACGAAGACGAGCATGTTCCGCAAGTGCACCACCCTCACCTCGCTGGCCATGCGCCCCACCCCGGACACCGCTGCCTGCTGAGGACGCACTGACGGTTCCGCCGCCCCTCGCCCGGCAGTATAGCCGTGGCCCGAGCGGAGTATCGCGGAGCCGACTCGACGCCGTTGCAGACAACCCGCTTGTTGAATATAGACCCCGCCAAAGATGTGATCAATTTTTATGTTTCAATGTTAACTTAATCACATTTTGAGTAATTATCGTTGCCTATGTGCCACATTCGTAGCTCTTCGACATATGATGAACGGTTGCCTCTTCACCACACACCTTCCGGGGTCCGTGTCTATACTTGGCACGAAATCGCGGGCAGCAAGCCCTTTGTCGTGAACCAGCGCGAACCCTCGCACCCCACCCGTCCTCTTCCCGGACGGGCGGCATGCAGGAGTACGGCGGCGCCCGAGCGGGCGCACGCTTCAGGGCATCAGAGGGACTACGCAGATTTCGGCACGACACGCGATAGGGACGTGACGCGAACGCCAAGGGACTGATTCGTCGCCACGCATAGCCGGGCGTTTGGGGTACAGCCGCAGGCCGATGGGACGTTGGAAAGCGGTCAAAGCATCGAGGCGGAATGATGGAGTCCCTGGTCGCGACTGTTACCGCCCTTGCCGTTAGCCTTGTGACACTGGGCCTGATGGTGCGCCTGGCACCCACTCTGCGCATGCTGGACTATCCCAACCCGCGGAAGGTCCACAAGCAGCCTATTCCCAGGGTCGGTGGATGGGGCATTGTCTGCGGCGCCGTCGTCGCAATACTGCTGTGGGTGCCGATCAGTGCACTGACACTAGCTTTTGTCTGGGGATCGCTCATTCTGCTCATAGGGGGAGCGGCAGACGACCGCTGGGACCTGCAGGCGACCACGAAGCTCATCATTCAATTCGCGGCATCTTTACCGGTTGTCTGGTACGCCGATCTGGCCGTGGAATCGATTCCCCTTTTCGGCGAGCACACGATTGCCTATCCCGTGGCAATCGCGATTACCGGCATCGGTCTCGTCGCCGGCATTAACGCAACCAATACGTCCGACGGCCTGGACGGCCTTGCCGGCGGGGAATCACTATTGAGCCTCGTCGGTGTCTCCTATCTCGCCTACGCGACCGACAATACGAATCTTCTGTTCATCGCCGCAGCAGCCGCCGGTGGTCTACTCGGGTTCCTTCGGTACAACACCCATCCGGCCACGATATTCATGGGGGATGCCGGCAGTCAGTTTCTCGGGTTCGCAGTCGTTGTTCTGGGACTCGCGTTGGTGCAGCCCGACCCGGGTGGTCTGTCACCCTGGACGATATTGCTGGTCATGGGCCTGCCGTTGTTCGATCTGGTAGTCGCCGCCGTACGCCGGCTTCTGCGGGGTGTAAGCTGCTTCCGGCCGGACCGCAACCATATTCATCATCGCCTGCTGGACCTAGGCTTCTCGCACAATCAGGCAGTGGTCATCATCTACGTCGCGCAAACGTCGTTCGTCTTCTTCGCCATCATGACGATGAGCTCCACCGACTGGAAGATCCTGCTCGTCTACGTACTCCACATAGCCGTTCTATACGGATTTCTGATACTTGCCGAAGGGTCACAGCGGGAAAACCACCGCGCAATAGCGCGGCTCACGATAATGTCTCAACACAGGGAGAATACGAGCGCCGCCCTGGTCTGGGCGCCTCGCATTCTGCTCGAGACGGTCATTCCACTTATCCTCGTTATCTGCGCGAGTCTTGCAAGTGACGTCCCGCGGGATTTCTCGATACTCGGCGGCGCGCTACTGATTGCGATGGCGGTTCACCTCGTCAAGCCGAGCGTCAAGAACATTTCAATGGCGCGGATACCGACATTCATCGCCGTGGCCGCGATCGTCTATCTGTACACGGAGAACCGGCCTTTCGTCAGTGCAACATCGCGCCTGACAGAGGTCATCGCGTTTTCCGGAATAATCGTCTGCGCAGCGGGCGCAATCCGATATTCACCCAAACGCCGCCAGCGGGAATTCCATAGCACAGGAATCGATTCGCTGGTTGCACTTCTCGTTTTCCTGACGTTCACCGCATTCCACAACATTGCCGGATTCGCCAACGTATATTTCATCATCTACTTACCGATCATTCTATACGGGTGCGAAATACTATTCGTCGAACGTCGCGAACGGAAAGACTGGCTACCTTTCGCGACTTTTACCGCAACGGTCATATTCACGCTGAGGGCGCTCGTGTGAAAAGGGCGCGCGACAGAAATCTTTATACGTTGACCTCGGATCCCCCGCAAAGCGGGCAACCGCAAGCCGCCGGTTCTATGAGAATCGCGTGGTACATCAGGCGTCTTCGACTAATGTCCGGGCGGGAGATTTTCCACCGCGCCAGCCAACAGGGCACAATTCTTTCGATGCGCATCCAGCACTGGCTGGGTATGAGTATCGTGCCCAGCGACGCGAATGGCATAGCCCATTTACGGTTCTGCACGTCGCCCACCGCGCAACTCCCCGAGCTCCCCTACGACCCGGATCGGCTTGGAATCACGGCGAACCGGTTGCTCGCAGGATCCGTAGACACGGCACAAGGCTGGTGGCAATGGGAACCCGTGGCCGGAGGCTGGCACCGCGCACCGGACACCGGTCGCCTCTGGCCGAAGCGGTTCTTTGCCGCCATCCCCTACCGTGAAGGCAACCCCTATGGCGACGTCCGTGCCCTCTGGGAACCCGCCAGACTTCAGCACCTGGTGGAACTGGCACTGATCGCCCGAGACGGACCGCCAGCACAGCGCCAGAAAGCGGTGATGATGATTACGGCTCAGTTGCATTCCTGGGTGGAAGACAACCCGCCGCTGGTTGGTGCGCACTACATCTCCGCGATGGAATGCGGTCTACGGCTCATCGCCGCCTGTCACACACTGGATCTGGTACGTGACGTCTTAGCCGACGACGCCTCGCCCTGGCACGATCTGCTATCGATCGTGCGCAGCCATGCACCACTGATCGAACGGCGCGTCTCACTGCACTCCTCGAGCGGCAACCACACCGTCGCGGAAGCGTCTGCCCTGGTCTACGCGGGCACGCTGTTCCCGGAGCTTCCCCATGCACGCGATTGGCGACTGACAGGCCTACGCCTTCTGCGCGCCGAAGCTCAGAGGCAGATTCTGCCTGACGGCGGCGGCATCGAGCAGGCAATCGACTATCACGTTCAGAATACTCAACTACTTGCCCTCGTGGCGGCGCTGCTCACCTACCACAGCGTCGATGTGCCCGGGGAAGTACGTGACGCGCTCGGGCGAAGCGACCTCTTCTTCACGTCGATGTATACGTCGGGCGGGCAACTGCCCCGCCTCGGGGACAGCGACGGTGGCGCGGCGCTGTGCCGGTGTCTGCGACTGCCGGGGAAAGCATCCACGGACCCGCCGGAAACACGCACGTTCGGGAATACGGGCTACACGGTGGCACACATCCCCTCGTCGCCGCCTGCCAGACTCGTCATCGACCACGGGCCACTGGGAATGCCTCCTGCCTTCGGGCATGGTCACGCCGACGCCCTCGCGGTCGCACTCACCCTCGGCGATGACGACGTACTGATCGATCCCGGTACCTACACATACACCGGAGACCCGCAGTGGCGCGCCTACTTTCGGGGAACTCGCGCTCACAACACGATCACCGTCGACGGCGGCGATCAGGCGGTCCAGCAAGGATGCTTCCAGTGGACGAAGCCATTCCGCTGTTGGCTCGTCGCCTCCGAAATCAATCATGGCGAAGGCCGGTTGCTCGCGATGCACGACTGCTATGGACGCCTCGGCGTTGTCCACGCGCGGGGGGTCGCCTGGTCGTCGGAACACGGCATCTCTATCTGGGACGGCCTGCTCGGCACAGCCGAGCATCTCATCGAACTCCATTGGCACCTGGGCGTTGACCTCTGTGAGTGGCGCGACGAACGCACGTGCCTCCTCGAACCCGCAGCCAGCGGTCTCGAGGTCTCCTGCACAGGAGGGTCACTGTCGGTTCACCGCGGGGAACGAAATCCGATCCTCGGCTGGCGATCCCCTTCCTACGGACAACTGGAGCCGATTACGACGGTGAAAGTCACCCACCACGGAACGTTGCCACACGAGCTAATCACCCGGATACGCCGAACTGGCGATGACGGGGCCGATTGCTGGACCGGGAGGGCGGTTTCATGGTTCAGACAGCAAATCGAGCAATCCAGCGAATCGAAGTTCTCGGCGTTCCCGTAGATTCCGTGGACATGAAAGCGGCGATTGACGAAGTGCGCGCCATGCTGTCACGGGGTAGCGGGAGGACCAATGTCATCCTCTCCGTCAATCCGGAGAAGGTCATCGTTGCGCAAAGCCAGCCGAACCTGCTCGGGATTCTCCGCAACGCCGACCTGCTTATACCGGATGGCATCGGCGTGGTCATGGCCGCGCGAATGCTTGGACTGGCGACCATGGGCCGCGTTCCGGGTGCGGAGCTAATGCCTGAGATCTGCAAGCTGGCAGCCGAAGCGCACAGCCGTGTTTTCCTGTATGGCGCTAAGCCCGACGTCGTGACGAGAACGGCAATCATCCTCAGGGCCCGCTATCCCGGTCTGCAAATCGTGGGAACACAGGACGGTTACCTGCCGGATACACAGATGGACGACCTGATAGCCCGCATCAATGCTCTTGAAACGGATGCTCTATTCGTGGCACTTGGCAGCCCGAGGCAGGAGCAATGGATAAACCGATACCGCGACCGCCTCCACGTCAGGGTCTGCCAGGGCGTGGGCGGCACCTTCGATGCGATATGCGGTAAACCTCGGCGCGCGCCCCACTCGTTTCGACGGCTCAACCTGGAGTGGTTGTACCGCCTGGTGACACAGCCACAACGGGCGCACCGGCAGGCCGCGCTGCCCAAGTTCGCCGCCAAGGTTCTGTTTCACGCGATGTCACGCCGGCGTATAGGCATCTGAACGATGAGCGCCACGGGATCGGGATCGCGCGTTCACTCCGGCGCGACTGGTATTCGGCGAGAACGAGTAGTGGAGGCCTCCCTGCCTCTCAACCGCCTCCCACTGAATGAGCGCACCGGTGACGTCCGGCACAAATTTGTGCTAACCGCACGGTTACCCCGAGGGGGGCGCCGCGGGTGCACCCATCAAACACCTTGTTGGCGGTGACGCAGCGAAACGAGATGGCGCCTTGGCCACAAAAAATGCCCGCTTGAAGGAGCGGGCATCATCTAAGCACTTGAATTGACTGGAGCTGGCGACAGGAGTCGAACCCGCGACCGGCTGATTACAAATCAGCTGCTCTACCAACTGAGCTACGCCAGCCTGTGTGAGGGAGATGATAGTTATCCCGGGCCGTTCAGGCAATCCCGGGTACCATTGGAGTTCGGCAGTCGAGCATCGAGGCCGGCGTCTCGCAGCTCACCGATCAAGGCATCGGCGGTCTCACCATCGGCGGTACGAATGACCAGGATGTTGGGCGAATCACCGGAAGCGAGTACGGCGTTGCGTCCGGTGACGCTCCGAATGTCCGGCAACGCGGCGCGTGCTTTCCGCAGCGTACGGTAGGGGCCGATCAAGACCCGCGTGGGCCCCTGTTGCGGATCATCGTTGCGACAGGACGGGTCGGGCGCCGCCGCGGGGTCGGCGGTAGTCAGCGACACGTCGCTGGCCCCATCGGTATGCCAGACACCCCACAGCAGTACAGCGACATTCAGCCCAAGCAGCAGCGCTACGATGATCCGCAATGCGCCCCCTCCACATAGTGCGCGATGCCCTCCAGGACAAGGTCCGGCGCTATGTGGAACGGCGTACGCAAGTACTCAAGCAGCGTCCCTGCGTCGCCGCCCGTCATGACCGGGCTCAGCGGCTCCCCGAGCTCCCTGGAAAGCTGTTCGTAGAGGCCATCGACCGTCGCAGCGAGACCGCGCAGCGTGCCGGCTCGAATAGCATCCGGCGTATTGTCGGCGAGCAGAGGCACCGGACCGTCGTCCACCGAGGGAAGCGCATGGGTACCGGTGCTCAGTGAACGGCGCATCGTGGACAGCCCAGGAAGAATCAAGCCCCCCCGATGGTGCCCTGAAGCCCCGACGACATCGACGGTGAGCGCGGTTCCACAATCGATTACGCAGGCCGGCAGCATATGCCGTGCAGCGGCACCCACCATGGCAGCCCACCGGTCGGTACCGAGCGTGCGGGCTTGCGCGTAGGCAACTTTGACGCCCCCACCCGCCGGCGGCGTCACCAGGGTACGTGCCTCTATGCCCCAGAGATTCCGGCACAGATCCACTAGGGAAGACCACGTCTGGGGAGCCGCCACTGATATCCCGTACACTGCCTCCGGCGGCTCGAATCCGGTGGCAACAGCGCGAAACCGCTGCGCGATATCGTCCCCGTCCGCGAGCGCGCCGGATCGCTGCAACCGTCCTCCCGCGGCAATTGCCCATTTGCAACGGGTGTTACCCAGATCGAATAGCAGCTTCATGCTGACGGCCTGACGCTCACATCGCCACTCAAGAACCGTTGCATTCCGTCCGCCGTATCCACGCGCAGTGCCCCATCTCCGTCCACACCGCGGGCAATCCCCGTCACTGTCCGCCCCGGCAAATCGATGCGAACGCTCCGCCCGGACAAGACATCGTGATGGGGCCACCGATCGCGCAGCAGTGTCTCGATACCATGAGGTACGGAATCGCACGCCTGCAGCACTGCCGCTGCGGCGACACCCGCCACCTGGTTGCGATCGAGACCCGCCTGAAGGTCCGTCACCCCGATGACCGATCGCCCGAGGTGCTCCCGCCACTCGTCCCCCATGCGCCAGTTTATGCCAACGCCGACGATCACCCGGCATGCACCGGTAGGGTCACCTTCGAGTTCCACGAGGATACCGGCGAGTTTCGCATCCTCGTACCACAGGTCGTTCGGCCACTTCACCCCCACCCCACCGATTCCCACCGCACGGAGCCGCTCAGTGAGACAGACGCCGACCGCCAGGCTCAACCCGGCCGGTCCACGTTCCAGGTGCCGATAAGGCCAGGAAACAGAGAAGTACAACCCGCCCGGGGGCGACGCCCAAGCCCGCCCAAGACGTCCGCGTCCGGACGTCTGGCGTTCAGCGAAGCAAACCCCCGCCGTGCCGCCGGCTGGTGGGTCGCGGCGCAACTGGGCATTGGTGGAATCCAGATCCTGGTAAACACTGAACTGGATCGCGGGCGAAACGCCGGCATAGTCCCGGATAGCCCTTGCAGACAGAGGCACATGCGGCATCGTCGCCCGGTACCCTCGCCCTGGTACGGCCTCGATTTCGTGGCCAAGCTCGCGCAACCGTTCGACGGCCTTCCATACTGCAGCGCGCGAGACGCCACTCGCCCGCGCGAGCGCCTCACCGGAATGCACGTCCCCATCGGCCAGCGCCGTCTGTACGCGCTGCGCAGCAGTGGGTTCGTCGCGGTGGTGAGCGTTCACCACGTGGTCAGATCTCCGCGAAGCATGCCTGGAACGCTCGAACCAAGTAGCCGGGGTCCCGGGCTCCGGCGGATTCGCGTGCGCTATGCATGGCCCACATGGCGCTGCCGACATCAACCGTGCGTATACCCAGGCGACTGGCGCTGATCGGACCGATGGTGCTGCCGCACGGCAGGTCGTTGCGGTGCACGTACCGCTGCGCAGGCACTCCGGCACGGGCACATGCCGCCCGGAAGTACGCCTCGCCCTCGGCGTCGGTGGCATAACGCTGCTTCGCGTTCACCTTGACCACCGGACCGCCGTTGACGCGCGGTGCATGGGCGTAATCATAGGCTTGAGGGAAGTTCGGATTCCATGCATGCGCCATATCCGCGCTGATCAACCAGCTCCGGGCAAACACTCGGTGGCGGTCTGCGTGTGCATCCGTGGCTGTCAGGACGCGCTCCAGCGTATCCGAGAGAAACGAGCCACCGGCACCGCGATGGCTTTCGCTGCCGACTTCCTCGTGATCGAAGCACGCGAGGACACTGATGCCTTCACGCGGCGCTTGAGAAACCAGCGCATACAGGCCGGCATGGCAGCTCGCAAGGTTGTCCAACTGGCTGTTGGCGATGTACTCACCGTCCCAGCCGAACCGTGCCCCTGCTTGGGTATCCACCACCGCCAGCTCCCAGCCCGCGATGGATTCGTGATGGAAGTCGAGTCGCTCGGCAAGGAACTCGGACAGTCCCCGCCCAGTCGCCGTGGACGGCGACTGATCTCCCAGTACGAGGTTGAGCTGGTCCTGTAGCTGGAACTTCAGCCCATCCTCGTTAACGCCTCGATTGAGGTGAATCGCAAGGTTGGGAAGACGAAGCAGCGGACGGTCCTCCGAATAGAGATGAGGCACCACCGCCCCCGTATCGTCATGCCGCCATACCACGCCCGCGACGGTGAGATCCCGGTCTGCGAAGGTCGCGACGATGGGTCCCCCGTAAATCTCGACGCCAGCCTTCGCCAATCCGTCGTCACCGCCGGGCGGCACTGGACGGATCCGGAATCCAGGCGAGTCCGTGTGTGCACCAATGACCCGCAGGCCTGACCCCACCGGGTCGGTACCAACCCGAAACGCAATAAGTGATGCGCCACCACGGCGGACGAAATAAGAACCGCCGGGCTCGACATTCCATGCATCCGTCTCGCTCAGCTCCTGGAACCCGAGAGACTCCAGTTGCGTCGCCATTATCGCCGCCGCGTGCCACGGAGATGGTGCGGCGTCGATGAACTGCAACAGGTCGTCGGCAACAGCATTATCGTCAGCGGCCATAGCGTGCTCTCGAAAACGAATATGATTCGGGCTATCCGTACACAATCCGCACGGTAAACGTGCATGTTACCCGGTTACACCACGATACGGGAGATGAGCGGCTGACTCACGACGGGCCCCGTGCCGACGAGACAGGCCTTTCGCGGCAACGTCGGTAACGGATCGGATGCACGGCACCGGACTCGTCCGGCCGACATCGGCGGTACGCCACGGGGTGGGGGTGATGGATAGACATCATCGAACGGGGTAAGGCGTCATCGCCTCACCTCAATCGCAGAACCGGACGTACCGGTCGGGGTGACACCGACTTCGTTCAGGAGGCCGGTTCTGTCGGGCAAACGAAAAAACCCCCTGCGGTATTTTCCGCAGGGGGTTTTTGGAGTAAGAGCCTGGC
>CAZHBN010000063.1:0-16958 GCA_964530405.1 uncultured Ectothiorhodospiraceae bacterium | reverse complement strand
CCGCCGGAGACCTCGGCGGCGCCCGCCTGGACGGGGTGCGCATCACCGGCGGACATGCCAACGGATCGCATGCCGTACACGTCGCCGGAAGCCGTATTGCGCAGGATTCGGGTGGCGGCCTGTATCTCGCCTCGAGCGCTCTGCCCCTGAGCAACCTCACGATCACCGGCAATGCGGCCAATGACAATGGCGGCGGCATCCACACCCAGGCCGGCTCACCCGCCGTCGTCAACGCGACGGTAACGGCCAATACCGTATCCGGCGGTCACGGCGGTGGCATCCACGTCGCAGACGGCGGCACCGTGTCTGTGACCAACACGATTGTGCGGGGCAACCGTCGGGGCAGCGGCAGCCCAGACAACGTCTACACCACCGGCAGCACGCTAAACGTCCGCCATTCGTTGCTGGAAGGCGATCCGGGTAGCTGGCACTGGGGGATGGATCGCACCGGCAATGATGGCGGTGGCAACATCATTGCCCCCGTTTCGCCCTTCGCCGACGAAGCCGGCGGCGACTTCCGCCTGCGCCCCGGCTCGGCAGCCGTCTTCGCCGGCACGCCGGCGCCCTACGGCGCCGGCGGGAGCGCCGAAGGCGTCACTACCGATGTGTCCGGGAATCCGCGACTGGTGGACGGCTACATCGACCTGGGGGCCAATCAGAGCCCGGGCTTCGTCGTGTCCCTGGACCCGGACGCTCAACAGGCAGCGCTGGGCAGCGCCTACGCCCCCATCGGCGTGACCGTCGCCGCCCGCACCGATACCGGATTCGACCACCCCGACCGCTACCCGCTCGCCGGCGGCAGCGCATTGGTTCGCTACCCGACATCCGGTGCCACCGCCACCTTCGACGGCGCGCCCGGCAACCCTTTCGCGCTGACCCTCGATGGCGCCGGCCAGGCTGCCACGCCCGGTGCCGTGGCGAGCGCGGACGCCGGTTCCTTCGTCGTCACGGTCGCGCTCAATGGCGCGGACGCCGTTACTGCACAGATGCGCAACATCGACGTCCACCGCGTAACCGCCGCGGTGTCCGGAAACGGCAGCATCACGCCGACGCAGCAGAAAGCCGTCCACGGCGGGGCCGTCACCTTCGACGTAGTGCCGGACACCGGGTGGCAGCTGGTCGACGTCAGCGGCGATACCTGCAACCCGGTCGCCAACGGCGACGGCACCTGGACGGCCACGAACATCACGGGGGACTGCGCCGTCGAGGCGGCCTTCACGACGGTCATGCATACGGTAACCGCCTCCGCGGGACCCAATGGCACGGTCACGCCCCATCGACGCGACGCCGCCCACGGCGCGACAACGACGTTCACCATCACTCCCGAGCGTGGCTACAACGCGGAATTCGGCGGTGACTGCCCGGTGGGTACCCAGACCGGCGACCGCTATACCACCGGCCCCGTCACGGGGGACTGCCAGGTGGCTGTGACGTTCACGCCCAGCCACCCCGAACGCGTGGAAGTCACCGACGGCGACCGGCAAAACACCCCACCCGGCGAGGCCTTCCGGACACCGCTGACGGTGCGGGTACTCGACGCCGAGGGACAGCCGCTAGGCGGCGTTACCGTGACCTTCCGGGTAGTCTCCGGGGACGCCACGCTCTCGCAGCGCCCGCTCCAAGCCAATTCCGGGTTCACGCTGGGACTGATCAGCACGGCAAACGCACAGGCCGCAGGCGTTACCACGGTGCAGGTCCCCAGCGACGCCGATGGACGTGCCGCAGTCTACGCCACCGCCGGGCAAGGCAGCGGTGAAGTCATCGTCACCGCCGAAGTGGCGGGAGCGAATGCCCCGGCTCGATTCACCCTGCGCAACGCGGCAGACTCCGCGCCAACCGCCGTGCCGGCTACCGGTATTCCGGCGCTGGCGGCGCTCGCACTGCTGCTCTGGGCAGCAGGGGCGATCACGACGGGTCACCGTCCCAGCGCCACCGTCACCCGCCGACGGCGGTAACGCGTTGCGGCGTATCGGGCGGGGTGCCGGTCACGGCTGACACCCCGCCCGCTTCGCTCTGGCTACTCGCCCAGGTAGCGCTGGCGGTCGAAGGTCGCCAACCATTCCGGCCGGTAGACCACCAACGGCGAGATGACCATGCCGTTGATGACGCCTTCCGGCAGTGCGGTCAGCAGGATCACCGCCCCCCACTGGTCCAGCGCTGCCACCGACGGCGGCGTCCCGCCCAGCGCCAGCACCGCACCCAGCGCACTCCGCCCCACGAGTCCCGCCAGCACTCCACCGAAAAACGCACCGCCGAGCATGTAGACGAACGGGTTGGCCGGCAGGCGCGCCGCGAGGATACGCACATTGACGTGGCTGACCAGCGCCGGCACGACACCGAGCAACAGCCCTTCCGCCATGCCCATGGGCCAGGTTTCCAGCCCCATGGCGATGGCGCCGAGTACCGCGACGAACACAGCGAGCACCGCAAGCGGCCAACCGAGCACCAGCGTCGCCGCCGTGACGCCGAGGAAGTGGACGTCCGGCCCGTCCGGAAGCCCGCCGCGCAGCCACCACAGGAGCATGAGCGCCAGCGCGCAGCCATAACTCAGGTGCTGCGCCCGGGCGCGTGTCCACAGCAGCCACCACGGTGCTTTCACGAGTGCGGCAGCGAGCGCCAGTGCATACACGGCGCCGATTGCCCAGAGCCAGGGCATGGTAACGGGGGACGACAATGGTTCCATGGCGCTTCGATTGTCCGGCATGCGGGACAGCGCCACAACCGCGCCGAGCGGGGCGATGCGCCGGTACCGTCACACGCATTGCCGACGCTCTTCAGCCGGGCTCCGCCACCGCGCGGCGGCGTGGGTCATGATCCTCCGTGTCGGCACGGGGAACGGCCACGTCCTCGCCGAGGAACCCGCCCGACTGCCGCGCCCATAGTCCCGCGTACAGCCCGCCCTGACGCAGCAGCGCATCGTGGGTGCCGCTTTCGACGATTCGGCCTTCGTCCATAACCACCAAACGGTCCAATGCTGCGATAGTCGAGAGGCGATGAGCGATGGCAATGACGGTCTTGCCCTCCATCAGATCATAGAGCTGCTCCTGGATCGCCGCCTCAACCTCGGAGTCCAGCGCGGAAGTGGCCTCGTCGAGAATGAGAATGGGGGCGTCCTGGAGCAGAATGCGGGCAATGGCGATGCGCTGGCGCTGCCCGCCGGAGAGCTTCACCCCGCGCTCGCCGACGTGGGCGTCATAGCCCACGCGGCCGTGCACATCGGTGAGGTCGTGGATGAATCCGTCGGCGTGGGCCCGGCGGGCCGCCTCGACGACCTCCTCGTCGGTAGCTTCAGGCCGGCCGTAGCGGATGTTGTCGCGAATGGAGCGATGCAGCAGCGACGTATCCTGGGTGACCATGCCGATATGCCGGCGCAGCGATTCCTGGGCGACTTCGGCGACATTCTGCCCGTCGACGCTGATCGCACCGTCCTCCACGTCGTGGAAACGCAGCAGCAGGCTCACCAGCGTGGACTTGCCCGCGCCGGAACGCCCGATCAGCCCGACACGTTCGCCGGGGCGCACGACCAGGGAGAGGTCGTCGATGACCGGCGTCTCCCGGCCGTAGCCGAAACGCACCCGCTCGAAGCGGATCTCCCCTCGTGTCACGGCCAGCTCGGGGGCCTCGGCACGATCCTGCACGACCGGCTCCCGGGCAATGGTGTTGATGCCGTCCTGCACGGTGCCGAGATGCTCGAACAGACCGGCCACTTCCCACAGGATCCAGTCGGACATGGAACGGATTCGCAGCACCAGGGTGATCGCCACGGCAATGGCCCCCATGCCGATCGCCGCCTGCTGCCAGGCGAAAACGGCGATGCCGGCGATGCCGGCCAGCAGCAGCGCGTTGCTGGTCTGCAGGCACAGGGTCAGCAGCGTCACCAGGCGCATCTGGCGGTAGACCGTCTGCATGAAGCCGCTCATGGCCTCGCGCGCATAGTTCTGCTCCCGCAGGGTATGCGCGAACAGCTTCACGGTCTGGATGTTGGTGTAGCTGTCCACCACCCGGCCGGTCATGCTCGCGCGGGCATCCGCCTGCGCCATGGACACCCGCCGCAGACGCGGCACGAACACCATCATGATCGTGATGTAGGCGGCCAGCCAGAGCACCAGTGGCACCATGAGCCAGACCTCGGCCCGCCCCACCAGGAACATCGCCCCGGTGAAGTACACGACGATGTAGACGAACACGTCCATGAGCTTCATGACGGTCTCGCGGATGGCCAGCGCCGTCTGCATCACTTTCTGCGAGACGCGCCCGGCGAACTCGTCCTGGAAGAACGCCATGCTCTGGCGCAACAGGTAGCGGTGCGCCAGCCAGCGCACGATCATCGGGTAGTTGCCGAAAATGCTCTGGTGAATCACCAGCGACTGCAGCAGCACCAGCACTGGGAACCCCACGACCACGAGCGTGGCCATGCCCGCCAGCGTCCAGCCGTGCTCGGCGAAGAATGTCGCCCGCTCGCTCGCCTGCAGCCAGTCCACCAGTGACCCCAGAAAGCTCAGGAACGTGAGCTCGACGACGGAGATCGCCGCCGTCAGCAACGACATGAGCGCGAGCCACGGCAGCACGGGCCGGGAATAGTGGCAGACGAACGCGAGCAGCCCACGCGGTGGCGTGCCCGGGCTGTGGTCGGGAAACGGATCCACCAGCGTCTCGAAGAAACGGAACATGAAAACCTCGTCGGTATGAGCCCGTGCCGTTGCGAGCGGCGCTGTTTCAACGCGGAAAGCGAGTTTGAGCGCTCAAGTGCACTCGAGGTCAAGCACATTCGTCCGAGCGGCAACTAAAACCATCTATACAGATTTGACAGGTTAAGTTGCTACCTGCTCAAATTTAACCTCCTTTCCATATTTCAGAGGTTATATAATGACAACCGTCAGTCGCTTTGCCGGCGCCCGGATGGTGACAATCTCCTTTCTGGTGCTGATGGGCGCATTCGGGCTGAACCTCTCCGCCGGGCAGTTCTTCGCACCGCTACACGAAACCCACGGTTGGCCGCTGTCGACACTGAGCATCGCCGTCTCGGTGAACATGCTGGTATGGGGGCTCCTGCAACCCTTCCTCGGCCGGCTGGTGGACCGCGTCGGGCCACGCCCGGTCATCGCCGCTTCCGCCGCCTTGATGGGCGTGGCATTCCTGCTGTCGGCGACTATCGAGTATCGCTGGCAGTTCTTTCTCTACTACGGCGTTCTGACCGCCGTGGGCTTCGCCGGTTGTGGCTCCATGGCTAACGCGGTGCTCGTCTCGCGCTGGTACGTCACCGGGCGCGCGAAGATGCTCGCGCGCAGCTCCATGGGCATCAACATCGGTCAGCTGCTGCTCCTGCCCCTGGCCGGATGGCTCATCTTCGTGGGGGGCACCGAAGCCGCGTTCGCGGTGCTCGGCGCGGCCATGCTGGTCGTAGTGGTTCCCGCCGTGGCACTGGGCGTGCGTAACGACCCCGGTGACCTGGGCCAGGCACCCGACGGCGACGGCGACGGCGACGGACACGCCACTGCCAATACTGGTAAGGTCGCCAGCGCGTCCTTCGGCGAAGCCATGCAATCCCTGGATTTCTGGTGCGCCACCCTCGGTTTCGTTACCTGCGGTTATTCCCTGTACATGGTGGCGATACACCTGCCCGGGTTCGCGGTGGATCTCGGCGGCAGCAAGGCCCTGGGTGGCACCCTTCTGGGCGTGGCCGCCGGTGCCAGCGCCGCGAGCATGTGGGTGCTGGGACAGCTCGCGCCCCGGCTCGGCAAGAAGGCCCCGCTGATCGGCCTGTATGTCGTGCGCGCGGCCGCGTTGGCGTGGCTGGCCGGTGCCCAGGAGATCTGGCAGCTCTACGTCTTCGCGCTGGTCTACGGCGCGGCCTCGATCCCCATCATTCCGCTGAAGACCGGGTTGATCGGTGACCGCTTCGGCGCCGGTGGCCTGGGGGCGATTCTCGGCACCGCGTGGTTCGTCCACCAGATCTTCGCCGCCGTGGGCGTCTACGTGGGCGGTGCGGTGCGCGAGTCGGCAGGCACGTACGCCCCGGCGTTTGCGTCGGCTGCTGTGCTGCTGGTGATTGGCGCCGCGGCGACCGTCGCCTTCCGTGGGGCTCGCGCGACGGGCCCGGTTACACAGACAAACCAAGCCTGATGGCGTCTTGTCCGTAGCGACGCGGCGGGGCGCATCGCGCCCCGCCTCGGGAAATGCCGATACAGTCGGCAGATCGCAACGCAACGCCCGGTTTCAAGCGCCGGATGAACGTTTGCGCGCTAACGCGGCACCAGTGCCACCTCCGCGTCGGTGCGCAGCACTGCCCACCAGCGATTGCCGTGATTGCTATCGTATCCAGCGAGCACCTCGTGCGCACATGCCGCGGGTCGGGCCGGCGGCTGGGTGAGCCAGGCCGGGTTGTATGGACCGTCCACCATGCAACGGTCTTTGGCAATTGGCCGCCATACGCCGTCGCCGCGTTTCATGCCCAGCGTGTGCGATTCCACATCGACGCTTTCGGGGGGTGTGAACTCAACCACATACGCGTCAGAAACGGCGTCAGCCAGATCCCAACGCTTGGTAGCGCTTGCCGGCAACGTCACCGGTTCTTTGGCCGTACCATCGGGCTGACTGCCTTCCAGGCCCGCGTCCGTCTCTATGTCCTTCGCCGCGCCATAAGCGCCGCTGAATGTGCCCGTCTGCTGCTGAGTGCCGCTGACGATGAGCACGTCGGTTGCCGTTTCTTGTTCCTGCCGTTGCCAGCTCAGCGTGAGGTGTTCTTTCAGATCGATCGTTGTCTCCGGAATATCCACCTCGTACTGCGTCTCTTCGTTGGGCACGATGCGCTCGGCACCGTTGAGGTTCGGCGTCCACGGCTGATTGACCTGGAAAAGGTACTGGTAGGCAAGTCGCATGAGGCCGTTCTGGCTTTCGGCGCGACTGAACCCCGGCGTCCACTCAAGGCTTCGAGTACGGCTTTCGACTCGGTTGAACGTGTCGTTCATGCCGCCGATCAGGCGAGCGGTCGAACCGTCACCGGCGAAGCACTCGTTGGTCCGGTACTGCGGATCCAGCACCATGACGGGACGAGTTCCTGCCGGTATGGAGTTCGGGTAGACAATGCGCTCACAGCGCTCGGTGGTGCGCGAAAAGCGATCCAGCAGATTCCAGTCCGGCTCACGAAGCTCCTTGGGGCCGTCCTCGTTCGCCCTGATCGTGTGCTCGGCGAAGTATGCCTCGTAATCGATCCGCTTGCCGTTGAACGAGAGAATTGCGGCATTGACATCGTACGCCGTGGAGCCATTTTTCATGGTATTCATTTTCTGCTGCACGATATTCTGGACGAGCTCCCGTTCGCCGTAGCGGAACTCATAGCCCTTGTACGAGGCATTCCCCGCGACTATCTGGGTATACTGCGGCAATCGATAGTTGCCGCTATCCGGCGTCCACGACGTTGGGTCGATCCCGACCGGCGCCTTGATCACTGAACGCTGGTACATGTGCTCGTGGCCCTGCACCCAAATGACGTCGTGCCTGGAGAAGAAGGCGCGAATCTCGTCCCACTGATAAAGGAGCCGGTTGTCGCCTTTCACCCCCTCGACGATCATCTCGCGAGTTTCTCCGTATTTCGCGCCGATAAGCCCATCGTGACTGGCGATAACGATGTGGTCCACATCGTCACGGTGCTCGGCAACGACCTGCTTGATCCACTGAAATGCAACCGGCAGATGGTAATAGCGAAGCGCGATGATCAACACATTGTCACGTACGACGTAATAGTCCAGGTACTCGGCGCCACTCATGTGAACCGCGTCGGCCGGAATGTAATCCTTCATGTTGTCGATCCACTCGACCGTGTACGCATAGCTGTCTTCGTGGTTCCCCATCAACGGCATGAACTCCATGCCCTGCTCGCGATACTTCCGGGCCACCGAGGTCCATTGCTCGAACTCGCGGGTGGTGCCATGATCCGTGAGGTCGCCGACAGGGATGACGAGGTCCACGCCGGAGGCCTGAAGCTTCGAAAGCACCGCCTCCATGGGATGAATGGCGACGTTGTCGCCGCCGCCTTGAGTATCGGGAAGAATTCCGATAGTGACGCTGGGCGTTTCCGGGGTACTGCCGCCTGTCCCCCCGTCGCTCTCGCCGGTCGACGAATTGCCGTCACAAGCAGCGATCAGCAGCGACGACAACATGCATATGGAATAGCGAATTAATTTCGGCATTCTGTACGCCCCTTATTCTTTGTCGTTAAGGAGCGCGGATATTCGCAGCGCGGGATTACGAAGGAATTACCATAATGTGTCACCTGTGGCGAATCACGCAAGACATACCAGCGATAGCCATTCCTTGGTGGCTTGCCGATTTCGTGGTGGGTTGAACAGTTGCAATTTTCCGAGCACCGCGCAACGCTGACCGTGAGTTGCCATGCTCACTGCCATGGAAACGACGGTACGCCCACAGAATGACGCATGCATCAATGTTGCCAGTGAAATACGCAACAATATTGATCCCCTCCACCCAGATGACGCGATAATCACAGCAAGGTTCAGGGGAACGCTGTGACACGGGCGCCGGGCCACGACGCGTCCGACGCCCGCCGTTGCGGCAACGCTCAGCCCAACGGCCCGATTCCCTTGAACCCCCGCGTCTGCTCGGTGAGGGCTGTCTCCACGGGCAATCTCTCCATGCTGGAAGCACCGTAGAAACCGTTGCAGCCCGGGCAGTGGCTGAGTATGTAGCGGGCGTCCTCGGGCATGGCGATGGGGCCACCGTGGCACAGTGCGATAATATCCGGGCGCACGCTGCGGGCGGCCTCGATCCAGGCGTTGATCGCGGGCACGCAGTCGGCGAGGCTCATGGCGGTTTCAGCACCGATGCTGCCCCCCGTGGTGAGCCCCATGTGGCAGACGATGATGTCAGCGCCCGCCTCGGCCATTGCAACGGCGTCGGCCTCGGAGAATACGTAGGGCGTGGTCAGCATCTCCGCCGCCCGTGCCCGCGCGATCAACTCGACTTCCCGCGCGTAGCTCATACCCGTCTCTTCCAGGTTCGCCCGGAAGTTGCCGTCGATGAGTCCGACGGTGGGAAAGTTCTGCACACCGGCAAAGCCGATGTCGCGAAGCTGCGCGAGAAAATGATCGACGTTCATGAACGGATCGGTACCGTTCACGCCGGCGAGCACCGGCGTGTGGTTCACGACCGGCAGGACTTCCCTCGCCATTTCCATCACGACATCGTTGGCGTTGCCATAGGCCAGTAGCCCGGCCAGCGAGCCGCGTCCGGCCATGCGATAGCGCCCCGAGTTGTAGATGACGATCAGGTCGATGCCGCCCGCCTCCTCACACTTGGCCGACAGGCCCGTGCCGGCGCCACCGCCGATAATGGGCTCCCCCCGGCGCGCCTTGTCCTGGAAATCATTGACGAGCGCCTCGCGCGTCCATCGGGTCATACTTCGGGTCCTCATTCGGGGTTCATGATTTCGTTGAAATGCGCCACGAGCGCCTCGGCGAATGCCGGGTCATTGACGTTATGGGGCAGGCGAATCAGACGGCGGTGATCGTTCTCCACCACGGTCTGCTCGAGCGCCTGGAACAATGCGGCATCCGCCTCCGGGTCGTGAAACGGCTGTCCGGGGGCGTCGATGGCGGAGACGCCACCTTCGGGCAGCAGAAACCGCACCTTTCCGGAACAGCGGTTGAGCTTCTCGCCGATCCAGCGGCCCATGCGCGCGTTCTCCTCCGGCGTCGTGCGCATCAGGGTCACCTGGGGGTTGTGCTCGTAGAACGTCCGCCCGCGATAGCACTCCGGCACGGTTTCCGGGGCACCGAAATTCACCATGTCCAGCGCCCCGCAGGAGCCGACGTAAGGCACGCCGGTACGGGCAATGGCGTCCAGGCGGCCTTCGCCGGCACTGAACACACCGCCCATGAGCAAGTCGCAGACTTCGGTGGTCGTGATATCCAGCACCCCGGCGAGCATGCGGCTGTCCGCCAACTTCTCCATGGACTGCCCGCCGGTGCCCACGGCGTGGAAGACGAGGCAGTCGTACTCCGACTCCAGCCGCTCGGTAACCTGCCCCACGCAAGTCGTGGTGACGCCGAACATGGTGAGCCCGATGGCGGGTTTGTCGTCGGTGGCCGCCGGAACGGCATTGAGCAACATTCCCGCCAATGCATGGGCGGCGTTCCCCAATACCCGGCGGGATATCCGGTTGATACCGGCAACATCGGTCACCGAGGGCATCATGGCGATGTCACTGGGGCCCACGTAGGGTGCGACGTTCCCGGAGGCGACCGTGGAGACGAGCACCTTCGGAATCCCGACGTCGAGCTCCTGCAACGCGGGCGCGATCATCGCCGTGCCGCCGGATCCGCCCATCCCGAGAACGCCGCCCAGGTCGGGCTGCGCGGGCAGGAACCGCTGCAGGGCCTGCGCCATCGCAGTCACCGCCTGGCCACGGTCGTCCACGAAAACCGCATCGATGCCCCAGGGGTGATGAGCTGCGACCTCCATGGCCGTAATGTCGACACCCGTCCCGTCACTGCGAATACCGATATCCACCAACACGGGGATAACGCCTGCTGCCTCCAGCAAATCGCAGGCGTACCGCAACTCCGGACCTTTGGTGTCGCAGGTTCCTATGACGTAAGCCTTTCCGGTCATGTATCTCCTCCCTGAACGTGATATCGCCAGCGTGCCCGCTCGGCGTTCGCCTTCGACCTTCGTCATGTGCACAACCCGTTCCAACGGCAGTGCCATCGGCATGACAGGCGTTTGCGCAACCCGCGAGGGGGAGCTGTCGGGTAATATCGAGGTCCGGGGTTACAGAATTACGCAGGATTACTCGATATGGGACGCACTTCGAACGTGCCTGTACACGGCAAGACAGGCCGGCTCGTCGGCCACATGGACGATACCCCGCCAGCGGACGGCGAGCTCGTGATCGTCAGCCCACTAACAGCCTCGCTACCCCGGGCGCTCGGCGAAATCGCCTGTGCGCTGCCCGTGGGGGATGCCAATGGCGCACTGCTCGAGGCGCTGAATGGCGCTCCCCCGGAAAACGGCGTGTTCGCGGGGATGCTGGCACATGACCCGTTTCGCCGCACCGCCGATCTCCTCGACGCCTTGTGCCAGCGTGGCATCGCCGGCGTCGTGAACTGGCCAAGCGTGGGGGCCCTCGACGGTGAAACCGCCGCCGCGCTGGCACACTCCGGATTCCGGTACGCAGACGAGCTGGCATTTCTCCAACGAGCGTCCAGGCGAGGCCTGCATACCGCAGTGCGCGTTCACGACATCGGACAGCTGGAAGCCGCGTTGGAAACCGGGCCGCGTAGACTGATCGTTGCGCCCGGAGCGCAAGCGACGTCCGACGCCGACCCGTACGCATTGCCCGACGAGATGGCGGCGGTGGTCGACGCAGTCGAAACGTTATCCGGGATTCAGGCGTGGGCATTCCTGCCCACGAGTGGCAGTGAGACGGAACGGCTGCTACCCCCCTCGGTGGGCGTTATCCGCCACGCCGGCCACCCGTCGCGCGCGAACGACTGACTTTTCACGAGTACTGCCATGCCTCGACGTCCGTCAGCGCACCCGGCAATACGCGGCGAAAGATCAGTCAAGCAAACCGTAACGACGCATCTTGTTATAGAGCGTCTTGCGGGAGATACCCAACGCCCG
Organism: uncultured Ectothiorhodospiraceae bacterium; assembly: GCA_964530405.1. GTDB lineage: Bacteria > Pseudomonadota > Gammaproteobacteria > Nitrococcales > Nitrococcaceae > Arhodomonas. The sequence goes on along the minus strand of CAZHBN010000063.1, from coordinate 5,315 downwards.
GGCGGTGTCCCCACGGCGAAAGCGGTGGCGGGTGAGCGCCTCGAGAATCCACTCGCGTTCGCTGCCGGGAATGCGCGATCGCTCCTCGGCCGAGGTCGATTCGCGGCCGGAAGGGCTGCCCGCAGTCACCGGCGGCGCCGGGGCCAGCGTCGGCAGATCCGCGGCGGAGACGCTGTCGCCCTCGCACATGATGACGGCACGCTCGAGCACGTTGCGAAGCTCGCGCACGTTTCCCGGCCAATCGTGACTCATCAGGATCCGGTAGGCGGATGAGTCCAGGTCCCGTACACGCGGGTTGATCTCGCCTGCTATGCGCGGGAGCAGATAGCGGACCAGCAGCGGAATATCCTCGATGCGCTCGCGCAGCGTGGGCAACGTGATTTCGACGGCATTCAAACGATAGAAGAGATCGGGGCGAAATGTCCCCTCGGCGACCATGTGTCGCAGGTTCCGGTTGGTCGCACAGACGATTCGGGCATCGGTGTGCCGGGGGTGATTACTGCCCAAGCGCTCGAAGGATCCGTCCTCCAGCACGCGCAACAGCTTGGCCTGAAGCGGCGCGGCCAGCTCACCGATTTCGTCCAGCAGCAACGTCGAGCCGTTGGCCTGTTCGAAGCGACCGGCCCGCGCCTTCGCGGCCCCGGTGAACGCCCCGGCTTCGTGGCCGAAGAGTTCGCTTTCGAGGAGATCGGCGGGGATCGCTGCGCAGTTGACCGCGATCATCCGCTGCTCACGGCGGCGGCTGCTGGCGTGAATCGCCCGCGCCACCAATTCCTTGCCGGTACCGTTGGCGCCGGTGACGAGCACGCTTATATCACTCCCCGCCACCTTCGTGGTCATGCGAACGACGGCGCTGATCGCGGCGGACCGGCCGATGAGGCCGTACTCATGGCCCTCGCCCAGCCACTCGTTTTTCAACGTGGCGATACGATGCTTGAGCTTCGGAACCGCCTTGTAGGCGGAAGTCGCCTCCATGACCGCCGCCTCCAGGGGAATGCGATCAATGGTCGAGCCTCCGACGTATCCGTCGGCCCCCGAGGCGTCCGCCACCTGTTGCGCATCCTCGGGGGTGGCAATGGGTCCCCCCTCTACGGCGCACACGACGCCTTTCCGGCGACGGCGCACTTGCGTGAAAACCTTGTGCGCATGACGCCCCGCCCCGGCCAGGGTGTAGCGACTGGGTACGCCCGCGGCACCGCCGCTGTTCCAGCCGTAGTTGATGCAGACCACATCGGCGCCGGCGTCGGTCATGGCGAGCGCTTCGTCGCGACGGCGGACGTAGCCGAAGGTGCGAAGCCCGTCGTTCCTCGCCGCTCGGATCAGCTCGAGCTCACGCTCGAAGCCCACGCCCAGGCGCTCGATCTGCCCCCGCATGGCGCCGTTTGCGTGCACCGCAGTCGGGAAATTGCACACGCCATCGAATCCCGCCGCCTTCACCATTTCGATCAATTCATCCACCCGGCAGCGTGGATCGAACACGCACAGCCCACAGAACACCGGCAGCGTGACGCGCCCGAGGATCTCGGCACGGGCGAAGTCGACCACCGCGCGATTGTTGTCAGCCAGCGGCAACATGCAGGATATGGACGGCGCACCCATGACACGCAGACGCCCCGCGTACAGCGCGAGGAGGAAGTCGGCACCGCCCCGCTCGGCGGCACATGCGTTCATGCCCGTTCCGATGGCCGCGCCCACCAGGAAATCGCGCCCGACGCGCGACCGCCGATCCAGACCCAATGCCCGCGATTCGTTCTCGCCCGCTCCCAAGACAACTCCCTTCGCCGATTACGGGACCCATGCAGCCACGGGCGTGTTTCCGCCCCGCACGCCCGCAACCGCAGGGCAATACTACGCCTCGGCGAGAAAGCTCGCTAACCGCTCGTCGACCGCTGCCGCCGCCGAGCGCGGCAAGTGATGATCGCCGTTCGCGACTATCTCCAGCCGGGCTCCATCGATGCCGTCGGCGATCTCCCGGGCCAGCTCCGGCGGCGTCGCATGATCGTCAGCACCGACCATCACCAACGTGCGAGCGCGCACGTGAGGTAGCAGATCGCGGATATCGGGACGTTCCAGTGTCGCCGCATCGATCGCCAACGCCAGGCCGCCGGGGTCGAGCTCGGTTAGCCGCTGGCGCTCTCGTTCCGCCAAGAGCGCTTCCCGATCGAGCCAGGACGATCCGCGAAGCGCACGCTGGATGTCCCGAAACGTCTCGGCTCTCGCCGCCCCGTTGCCTTCGACGAGTGTCTCGCGAATGCTTCGCCACATGGCGTGGCGCTCTTCGGGCTCGGCACGGGCGCTGGTGCCGATGAGCACGAGACGGTCAACCAGGTCGGGGCGCTCGGCGGCCAAGCGCAGTCCGACCATTCCCCCCTGGCTATGCCCCACGAAAGTGACGGGCGCGAGCCGGCGTTCTTCGATCAACAGCGCAAGGTCCGTGGCGATGTCGGTAAGCGACCAGCGCTCCGGCCTGAAACCGCTCGCCCCGTGAGCGGGCATATCCAGCGCCAGGCAGCGATGAGATGCCCGCAAAGCCCGCCGTTGCTCGTCGAACAACGTGTGATCGACGAACAGGCCGTGGGCGAATAGAACAGGCGAACCGTCGCCTTCGTCGTGGAGCGCGTAAGCGGTGCCGTTGACCCGTATCGGCTCGGGCGTGGCCGGCGCCGCCGGGTCGAAGGCCCGGCCCACCGCCAGTGAATCCTCGAATATCTGGTAGCGGGTGATCATCCCGTCGTTGACGGTGAAACGCATGGCGAAATCGCCTTCGAAGCCGTTACCGGTTGCGACGGCGGTATGGCGGAAATGGCCGAGAACGATCACGTCGTCGCCGTCGCTTAGAAGACGTTCGGTGGTGACCGTTTTGGGGGCAATGTCACGGGGAAAGGCCTGGAGCCATTCGCGCACACGCTCGCGGCCCCGCAGAAGCCCGACGGTAGGCACCGTCACCGCCCCGTCGACATGCCATACCACCGCCGGGTCGAGCCACCGGCATGCATCATCCATCTCGCCGCTGCCGAAGGCATCGAGGAAACGGCTCACCACCTGTTCCGGCGACATCGTTGCCACATCGGTTGCGTCATCGAGCATCGGCATCTCTCCGTACATCAATATCGGGTGTCGGGAAGTACGGAGTATTGGCTTTCCATTATTGGATTCATAGACGTCATAATGGCACGCCAATGATCCATAAATGGAACACCGATGAACTGGGACGACTGGCCCGCCTTTCTTGCACTGGCACGTACCGGCAGCCTCAGGGCCGCCGCTACCCGGCTCGCATCCAGTCCGCAGACCATCGCTCGGCGGATCACGCGTCTGGAGACGGATCTGGGGATTACGCTGTTCACGCGCACTGCCAACGGCTACTTCCTCACCGACGAGGGCGAGGGCATATTGCCATTGGCCGAAGCCGCCGAGGATCGGGTTCATGAATGCGAGCGCGCAGCGGCCGGGCACACCCAGGTGGCGGAGGGCACCGTGCGGCTCGCGACTGCGGAAAATCTCGCGACGCTGCTACTGATCCCGGCGCTGCCAGCGTTGCACCGCGCCCACCCGAAGATACGCCTGGAATTCGTGACCGGCGTCGCCGCCATCGGTCTGAGTCGCAATGAGGCCGATCTGGCATTGCGCGCCAAGCGGCCCGAGAACGGCAATCTGACGGTTCAGCGGTTGGCGAGGATGGCGTACGCCGTCTATGCAGCCCCCGGTTTCCTGGACTCACATTCCGCCTCGGCCGAGACACCGCTCGACGCGTGCCCATTGATCACCTGGGATGACGCCTACGCGCATTTGCCCGCCGCGCGCTGGCTGTCGGCCCACGCCAGGGGCCCCTCCGCACTGGCAACGACCAGCCTGGCTGCACAGGTCGCTGCATGCCGGGCCGGTCTGGGCCTGGCGGTGTTGCCGTGCGTGGTGGCCGAAGCGACCCCCGGGTTGGTGCCGGTCATCCATCCCGACACTGTGTTCGCCGATGAGCTCTGGCTGGTCACGCAGGCGGACCTCGCCGGCTCCCGCCGGGTCGCGGCGGTGGCGGAATGGGTCCGGACAACCGTCGCGGAGGTCGCCCCGGCGCTGGAAGGCCGCCGCGGTGGCCGACCCGATTGACCTGCGACCGGGCACCGCGCCATGTCACCGCGGCGGCGCGCCGCTCAACCTCCGGCGCCGCCGTAACCGCCGGCCACGTTGCCCTCGGGCATCAGCTCGCGAACCGGCCTGACCTCGACACTGCCATAACGCGCCGGGGGAATCCGGCCCGCGAGCTGAATGGCTTGGTTGAGATCCCGCGCATCCAGGAGATAGAAGCCTGCCAGCTGCTCCTTGGTCTCCGCGAACGGCCCGTCGGTAGTACTCATCTGACTGTTGCGCACCCGTACGGTGGTCGCGGCATCCACCGTCTGAAGGGGTTCACCGCCCAGGAAGTGCCCCTTGGCCTGAAGATTCTCGACGCAGGCCATGCACTCCTGGTTCAACGCGTCCCACTCGCTCTGGGACATTGTTTTCATGATGTTCTCGTCGTAATACACGAGCGCCACGTATTTCATCGTCATCCTCCGTAATGGGCCGCCGCGTAACCCGACGCGACGTCTGGTCAAAGATTGTGAGCCATTCGCACTCATCGGGTAGTCGAACGGCCATGACCGCTTTCGACACGAAAACCGGTGGCGCCCTGCATCACCCTGGCGATCGCGTCCCTGCCGGATACCCAACGCAATGCGCCGCGGGCAACGGGTTGCCCGCGGCGCATTGCGGTCAGCATTCTCTCAGCGTGGGTATGATAGCCGGCAACGTCACATATCGGCGAATGTCTCGCAGACGTCGGCCGTGGCACCGGGAGCATGCTGCTCGGTATGGGTGACGTCGCCGTTGACGGTACCGAGGTCGACGCGCCACTGGTGGTCCTGGCTTTTGGGATCGCAGGCCCCCTCACTGCCACCACCAAAGTTGGAGTCTATCCAGTAGTGGACCTCGTAGCGCTCGCCCGCGGTCAGGGCCTCCGGGAAAGACAGGGAGAAAGCGGGCGAATCACTACCCGAGACGGTACCGGACTGCCGGGCGATGACCTCGCCAGAGTCCGACGCCACGACCGCGGCAGCGATGGACTGACCGCCGTGGGCCCCACTGAAGCTGGCGTCACCAGCGAATGTAAGGCTGTAGGACTCCGCCGCAAGCGCCAGGGATCCGCTGCAGGCGAAAACCGCGGCCACCGTGGCGATGCGCAGGCTCCCCGCCAGGCTTTCAGTATCCATATCCATTTCCTCCCGCTCGCTGATAACCGGTCGGATAGCAGGCGACCGACGAGCCGATCGGTGGATGCG
>CAZHBN010000062.1:5389-16966 GCA_964530405.1 uncultured Ectothiorhodospiraceae bacterium | reverse complement strand
GACCGCACCAGCCAGACACCGTTCACCGTACAGAGCGTGAAGTCCATGCTCGCGAGCCAGGGCATTACCCTGCCGGCGAACCAGAACCTTCAGCTGGAGAACGTCGCTGCGGTGATGGTCAGCGCCGATCTGCCACCATTCTCCAAGCCCGGCCAGCGCATCGACGTCACGGTTTCGTCGGTGGGCAACGCGGAAAGCCTGCGCGGGGGCACGCTCCTGATGACCCCGTTGAAGGGCGCGGACGGCAAGGTCTACGCCATGGCACAGGGCAACCTGCTGGTGGGCGGCTTCAGTGCCGAGGGCAATGATGGCTCCAGCGTCACCGTGAACATCCCGAGCTCGGGGCGGGTGCCCAATGGTGCGACCGTGGAGCGCCCCGTGCCCGACAGCTTCGGCAATGGCAATACGGTCATGCTCAACCTGCACACCCCGGATTTCACCACGGCCAAACGCCTGGCGGCGAAGATCAACAATACCCTCGGTCACGGCACCGCCAAGGCGATGGATTCAGTATCCGTGCGGGTGCGCGCCCCCGAGAGTCGCGATGGCCGGGTGAGTTTCATTTCCTTTCTCGAGAATCTCCAGGTGGAGCCGGGGGATGCGCCTGCGCGGGTGATCGTGAACTCCCGCACCGGCACCGTGGTGATCGGCAACCAGGTGGAGGTGAGGCCGGCGGCGGTCAGTCATGGCAGCCTGACGGTCACCATCACCGAGGATCCCCAGGTCAGTCAGCCCGAGCCACTGTCCCAGGGGCAGACGGCGGTGACACCCGATACGCAGGTGGAAGTCGCCGAGGAAAACAACCCCATGTTCCTCTTCGGGCCGGGGACCCAGCTTTCGGAGATCGTCAATGCGGTCAATCGCGTCGGCGCCGCGCCCAGTGACCTGGTGGCCATTCTCCAGGCCCTGCGCGAAGCCGGTGCCCTCCGGGCCGAGCTGGTGGTGATCTGATGATGGCTCGGTGTGAGCGTGGCACGGGATTGCGGGCGTCGAGGCCGCGATCGGGTTTGGACATGACCGGCGCGGCGGCGACCCGTCGGGCACGGCCTGCGGCCGTCCCCGACCTGCGCGAATCCGTGCGACGCGCAGCGGCAGTAGCTCGGCTGCACCCGGCAGGCGACAGGTGCGCGGCTCGCGTAGGCCACATGGAGCGAAGCGCAATGTGCAACGGGGACGTCCGTGAAAGTCGGTGCACTCCGCTTTGCGCCATGCACCTTGCGCCGGCTCCGCCGAGCAGGCGGGTTGATCGAGCGGACAGGTCGGCTGCTCGGGGCAGCCGACAGTCAGGTTGACCGGGTACAGTGGCCATGAACATCGACACGTCTGCACAGCTCAACGCGATCAACGCCAGCGACCTTGGCGCGCTGCGCCGTGAGGCCCGGGGCCAGAGCGAGCAAGCCGTCAGGCAGGTCGCCCAGCAGTTCGAGTCACTGTTCGTCCAGACGATGCTCAAGAGCATGCGGGCCGCATCCATCGGTGATGGGGGCATGTTCTCCAACGGTGCGACCAAGCAGTATCGCCAGCTCTTCGACCAGCAGATGGCCATGCAGGTCTCCCAGGGAGAAGGCATGGGACTCGCGTCCATGGTCGAGCGCCAGATCCTCTCCCAGCGTGGCCAGAGCCCTGCGGACACCCCGGTGAACCGATCCCTCGAGACCTATTGGCGCAACGCACCGGAGCGCGTGGCATCGCCTGCCGCGCAGGGGGAGCGGATCGCATCGCAGCCAGCGTCGGCGAACCGGTCGCAGGGCAATGGTGACGAACACGATATCGCGACCGGCCGGTGGCAGGACCCTCGCGCGTTCGTGGATGACATCATGCCGGCTGCTGAGCAGGCAGCGGCGGAGCTGGGCGTGTCGCCCCGCGCCCTCGTGGCCCAGGCGGCACTGGAAACCGGATGGGGCGAGCGCGTCCTGCAATCCGGCGACGGCCGCTCCACTCACAACCTGTTCAATATCAAGGCCCACGGCTGGTCGGGGCGGCGTGTCAGCGTACCGACGCTGGAGTATCGCGAGGGCGTGGCGGTGCGCGAGCGCGCCGAGTTCCGCGCCTATGACTCGGTGCAGGCGGCGTTCGACGATTACGCCGCCTTCCTCAAGGCCAACCCCCGTTACCAGCAGGCGCTGGAGGCCGGGCGTGACGAAGGGGCGTACGTGGACGCGCTCCAGGAGGCGGGTTATGCCACCGACCCCCGGTACGCCGACAAACTCCGTCGGATTCTTGACGGGCCGACCCTCAACGAAGCGACCACCGCTCTCAAGAACTCCGAAGATCGGTCGACAACCTAGAACAGCGGCCGGCAGGGACTGACCGAGCCGGCGAGAGGGAAAGCGCCATGGGTGTATTCGAGAATAGCGTCTCCGGGCTGCTCGCCTTTCAGAAGGCGCTGTCGACGACGTCGCACAACATCTCGAACGTCAATACCGACGGGTACAGCCGCCAGCGTGCGGAGCTCGGCAGCCGGACACCGGTGGGGTACGGCAACGGCTTCGTCGGCAGTGGCGTCGAGGTGCAGACCATCAAGCGACTGTTCGACCAGACACGCGAGAGCGCGGTGCAGACCAACATCGCTGAATTCGAGCGCCTGCAGACGCTGGCCGACAGCGCCGGGCGCATCGACGACATGGTGGCGGACGAGTCCGCGGGGCTGTCGCCGGCCATTCAGGATTTTTTCGGTGCCGTGCATGACGTCGCCAACGACCCGTCGTCGGCGACGGCGCGCGAGACCATGCTGACGCAGGCACGCAATCTCGCCAGCCGCTTCCGCGATATGGGCGCTCAGTTGCGCGGGCTCAACGACGACGTCAACACGCAGCTGCGCTCCAAGGTCGACGAGGTGAACTCCATCGCCAGCGCCATCGCCGATCTCAATCAGGACATCGCCAAGGAGCAGGGGCGGATCGGGGAACCACCGAATGATCTCCTCGATCAGCGCGATGCGCTGCTGCGCGATCTCTCGAAACTGATCGACACCCGCACCGTCGCCAACCAGGACGGTACGATCAACGTTTCCGTTGGCACCGGGCAGTCTCTGGTGTCTGGATTCAATCATGCCGAGCTCGGCATCGTCCGCCCGGACGACGATCCCACCCGGCTGGGCGTGACCATTACCAACCGCGGTGGTGGTGCGACGGAGATCTCCCGCCAGGTGGATGGCGGTCAGATCGGCGGACTGCTGGATTTTCGCGAGACTGTGCTGGATCCCGTCCGCGCGGATCTCGACCGCATGGCCACGGGTGTGGCGCAGGCGTTCAACGCTCAGCACCGGGATGGCCTGCAGTTCAGCGCCGGCCCCGATGACGGTCGGCTCGGCGGCAATCTGTTCGACATACCGGCGCCCGACGTGCAGGGCGATGGCGTGACGGTTGGCAACGACTTCGCCGACTATGCCTATCGTGGCGACGCCGCGCTGAGCTCGGTCAGACTGACTTATGATGCCGGCGCCGACGAGTGGACCGCCGAGAACCTGCGCAACGGCGACACCAATACGTTCGCGAACAGCGGCCAGACCGTGACGTTCGGCGGCCTCGACCTCGACCTGGGTCAGCTCTCCGGCATGAGCGGCGGTGCCACGGTCAACGTGGACCCGGTCACGGACACGTCCACCGCCATGCGGGTTGCGATCGACCGGCCGAGCGAAATCGCCGTGGCCTCGCCGTTACGCGCCTCCGAGGTGACCAGCCCGCCCAACGCCGGTAGCGGCGGATTGCAGGACTTTCGTGTCACCGCCATCGACACACTGCCTGCGGCATTCGATACCGCGACCCTGTCGTACGACGGCTCCGATTACTCACTCAGCGGGCTGCCGGCCGGGCACTCGGTGGAGTTCTTCGACGCCGACGGCAACTCTCTGGGCAATTCGGTGCCCTACACCGACAGCCCCACCGACGTCACCATGAAGGTTACCGACGGTGGCGGTGATCATGTGTTCACCGCCGAAGCCACCCTCACGGGGACGCCGGCGGCGGGGGATGCGTTCGAGATCGCCCGGAACAACGGTGCCAGCGGCGACAACGGCAACGCGCTGGCGATGGGCCAGCTCACCGAGGCCGGTGTATTCGACGGCGGTTCGGAGACGATCCAGGAGTACTATTCCGGGCTCGTTGGTGAGGTTGGCACGCGGACGCTGCAGGCACAGACCGCCCGGGATGCCCAGGAGTCGGTGCTGCAGCAGGCGAAGGCCTCGCGTGACGAGGTCTCCGGCGTCAACCTGGACGAGGAGGCGGCCAATCTCATGAGGTTCCAGCAGGCCTACCAGGCCTCGGCGCAGGCGATCTCCATCGCGCGCACGACATTCGATTCCCTGCTTTCGGCCACGCGGGGCTGATCCATGGTTCGCATATCCACCAACCAGTATCATCAGACTGCGGTCAACGCGCTGCTCAACCAGCAGGCGAAGCTGTCCGAGGTTCAGGAACAACTCGCCACCGGGCGCAAGATCCTCAATCCGTCCGACGACCCGTCCGGGTCGGCGCGGGTCCTGGAGCTCGCGCAGAGCATCGAGAGCAGCGAGCGTTACAACCGCAACATCGGATTCGCCGAATCACGCATGGGCCTGGAAGAATCCGTGCTCGACGAGGCCAGCAGCAGCCTCCAGCGTATTCGCGAGCTCACCATCCAGGCCAGGAACGGCAGCAATACCGCCGAGGACCGCCAGAAAATCGCCTCGGAAGTGCGCGAGCAGTGGCAGCATCTGCGCCAGCTCGCCAACTCCACCGACGGCAACGGCGAGTACCTGTTCGCCGGGTCCCAGACCGAGACGCGACCGTTCGTGACCCGCAATGGTGAAGTCGCCTACGAGGGCGATCAGAACGTGCGCAAGGTGCAAGTGGGGCCGGGGCGCACCATGGCGACGACCCACTCCGGCTATGACGTCTTCATGGATCTGCCTACCAGCTACCGGGCCGATGCCGATGCGGGCAACACCGGCAACGGGAGCGTCGCCGTATATGTCGACCAGGCCAGCGCCAATGACGTGTCCGGCTACAACGTGACCTTCTCCACCCCCGCCGGCGGTGGCGACCTGGAATACACGGTCACCGACGCCGGCACACCGCCGAACACGGTGGCCACCGGTATCTACGAACCCGGCGAGCCCATCGAGCTCTCCGGCGACGGCGTTACCATCGTGCCTCATGGCAATCCTGCCGACGGCGACAGCTTCACCATCGCCAGCGGTGACAACCGGTCGGTATTCGCCACGGTCGACCGGCTCGCCAGCGCACTGGAGGGGGCCGGTGACTCCAACGCGGCCCGCAACCAGTTCCAGGCTGCCGGCGATCGCGCCCTGGCCGAGATCGACGCCGCCATGGAGAACATGCAGCGCGTCCGCGCGGAGATCGGCGGGCGCATGAACGGTCTCGACAGCGAGCGCAACGCCAACGAAGCGGCCGCGCTGGAAATGAAAACGACCCGTAGCGAGATCCGCGACCTGGATTACGCCAGCGCGGTTTCGGAGCTCTCCCGGCGAATGGCCGGCATGCAGGCTGCTCAGCAGAGCTATTCCAAGATCCAGGGCATGACCCTGTTCAATTACCTGTAAGCCGAAAACGATCACGACAAGTAGAGAAGGGACAGACAACCCGGCCGAGATGGTTTGGCGGCCTGAGTTCAATTCTCGCGATCTTCGTGTTGTCATGCCGGCAGCTCGGCGAACGCCGCAGGCGCTGGCCGACGTTGTCCGTCGGCGGCGGCCATTGGCCGTGCGAGGGGATCCCGTTGGCTGCCAAGAGCAGCCAACCTACGGGCGCTGAGCGGCCGTGTACTCGAACCGCCGGATGCGGAAAACCGCATGTCCGGTGGTGGGGAGGGGTGACCGGCGTCATTCGGTCACCCCGACCCGATCAGTCGGCGTGGTGGTAAACGAACGCCTTCCCCTGGCCCGGTGAGGGCGGGTTCGTGGGTAGGTCGGCGGGCGCCGAAGGCGCTGGCCGACATTCCCCTACTCGAACGCGAGGCTTTCCCCGAGGGTGTTGATCAGCGGTTTCAGGTGCTTCTTGTAGTGACGCCAGCGTTGGACCGATTTGGTGTAAATCGGCTGGCGCACCTGGTCGTAGCTGGCGGTGATGGTCTGCACGCCTGAGCGGGTATGGTCGAGGCAGGCATCGTCCCACTCGAGGTCCAAGAATTCCACCAGCCGGCGGACTTCCGGTTCCGGATCGCTGGTCAGGCGCTCGTATTGCAGCTCGAAGATCGGCTGCGGCAGCACTTCACGCCAGTGACTCATGAGCCGCCGGTAGAGCCGGTAATAATGACCGAGGTCGTTGAGGTCATAGGTGAACTGCAACCCGGAGGCGGCGAAATTCTGGAAGTAGCACGACAGGCACGTATCGAGCGGGTTGCGGTTGCAGTGAACGATGCGTGCATTGGGGAACAGCACGGCGATCAGCCCGAGGAACGTGAAGTTCTGCGGCATCTTGTCGGTCACCCGGGGCGCGTCCTCCGGCGCGAGCTCGGCGATGAAATCCAGATAGCGCTGCGCGGCCTTGCCGGCTGTACCGCCGGTGAGCTCGGCGACGCACTCCGGGTAAGCGCTCGCGCTTCCCACGAGCTTTGGTAGATCGCCCGCGATGCTCTGCATTTCCCGCAGCTCGCCGGCGGCGACCACGTCCGGGTGGCTCGCGACGATCTGCTCGGTGAGGCTGGTACCCGATCGAGGCATGCCGACGATGAAGATCGGGCGGCGGGACTCGCTGCCGATATCCTGGAGCTTCTCGAACAGCGCTGGTGAGAATGTCCGCATCAGCGCATCGAACTGTTCCTCGGCTTGGGCCCGGTCGTAGGTCCGGGGCTTGATCTCGTTGCCTTTTCGGAAGAACTCGAAGGCGCGGTCGTGCTCGCCCAGCTCGTCGTAGAGCTGCCCCGCGGCGAAATACAGCCCGTAATGGGAGCGGCTCGCCAGTTGGCGGGACATGGCGCGGTCGACGATCTCGGCTGCCTGCTTCTGCTCGCCCATGCGCCGGGCCAGCGTGAGATACGCGCCGAGCGTTCCGGACGCCACCACGGTACGCTCTTCGATCAACGGCTTGACCAGGGCGAACGCCTCGCTTTTCCGGCCGCAGCGTTCCAGCAGCCGCGCCTTGACGCTGAGCAGGTTCTCATCGTCCGGGTCCAGCGCCAGCGCTTTGTCGATGCTCGTCAGGGCGTCGTCCCATTCGCCCCTGCTGCCGAGTATCTCCGCCATGAGAGCGAGCGCGGAGGTGTCCTCCGGGGCGAGTTTGATTGCGTTGCGTGCCTGCCTGAAGGCCTCGTCATTGGCACCGGAGTGGGCCAGGCATTCGGCGAGCAAGCGGTAGTACTGCGGGTCCCCCGGGGCGCGACGCACCAGGCGCCGCGCCCAGGCGAGTGCTTCCTGGGGGCGTGCCAGCGCCACGAGGCTGCCGGCGAGAATGTAAAGCCCCCGAATGTTGCGGTTGTCCAGGTTCACGGCGGCGCGGGCGATGTTCTCCGCGGCGTCATGCCGCCCGAGCTCGAGGAGCGCTTCCGCCAGGTGGGCGAATGCATTGGCGTCGTTGGGGGCCTCGACGACCGCCTGGTCGAGCCGTTCGGCCGCCTTGGCGTAGTCCTTCCTCGTTTTGTGGATGATCCCCAGATTGAGATGCGCGGTGGCACAGTGCTCGTCCGCGGTGATCGCCTTCTTAAAGGCCTCGGCGGCCTCGTCGAGCGCTCCGGCGCCGTAGTGGGCGGTGCCCAGGTTGCACAGGAAGGTGGATTCCTCCGGTGCCGTGCCCACCGCCGCTTCGAACAACTGTACGGCGACGTCGTACTGACCGATGCGCATGGCGAGCAGGCCGAGGCCGTTGTATGCGTCGGCGTTTTCCGGATCCCGGGCCAGCGCCGCCCGGTACTGGGTATCCGCCTCCTGCAGGTTGCCGGCGCGCTGGTGCAGGTCGGCGGTTTCTATCAGCTCGGCGACTTCGGGGTCGGTCTGCTCGCTCATGTGCCCATGCCTCTTGGTGAGTCGGTCTTGCCGGGGCGCCCCGTCGTTTTCGCGTCGAGGCCATTGTCACGAATGCGACGATGCCCCGGACGATCATGCAATGCGGGGCGCTCCGCGTCATCCCGCCAGAAGAATGCAGAATTCGTGCCGATGATGGGTGTTGAAATTTCCCGGAAAATAGCTAAAGGGTGACCGCCTAGTGCCGATACCTCTTGTGAAGGCGGTCAACATCCCGGCCGGATGCGGACCGCTGAGGCGGGAAGCCCAGCGATCGGGCATCAGCATCAAGGAGTTGCACACATGGCACAGGTCATCAATACCAACATCGCGTCGCTGAACTCGCAGCGGCACCTCAACAACACTCAGGACACGATGCGTACGGCCATGGAGCGTCTCTCCTCGGGCCTGCGAATCAACAGTGCCAAGGATGACGCGGCGGGGCTGGCGATCTCCAATCGCATGACCGCCCAGATCGACGGCATGGATCAGGCGGCGCGTAACGCCAATGACGGTATTTCGCTGGCGCAGACCGGCGAGGGTGCTCTGCAGCAGATCACCAACAACCTCCAGCGCATGCGCGAGCTCGGGGTGCAGTCCCGCAACGCGACCAACACCTCCCAGGACCGCGAGTCGCTGAACGCCGAGTTCCAGCAGCTGCTCCAGGAGAACGATCGCCTTGCGCAGACGACGGCCTTCAACGGCCGCAACATCCTCGACGGCAGCCTCGGCACGGAGGAGTTCCAGGTCGGCGCGAACGTCGGCGAGACGATCTCCGTGGACGTGAGCTCGAGCATGCGCACGAATGCCATCGGCAACCACGCCTCGGTGGATTACGCGCTCAATGACTACGCCGCTTCCACCGCCGCACCGTCGAACAGCAACGACTTCTTCCTGGACAGCTCCGGCGATCTCGCCATCAATGGCGTGAACGTGGCGTCGGTGTCCTCGGCGCTCAGCTCCAGCGAGATGACGGCCGGTCGGGGGGCCAACTCCGCCTACGGGATCGCCGAGGCGATCAACCTGGGCACCGACGACCATGGCGTGACCGCCACGGCGCAGGCGGCGGAGACGACCCTGTCGTTCAGCCAGCTGAGCTTCGGCGGCGCCAATACGGCCGAGACCTACACCCTCGAGATCAATGGCAAGACCATCACGCAGCAGACCGAGGGCAGCGTTGACGTGAGCAGTGCCGAGGCGCTCGCCACGCAGATCAACAACGCCTCCAACGAGACCGGCGTGAGCGCTCGGGTCGACGGCTCCGGCAAGATGGTGCTCAGCGCCGATGACGGCCGGAACATCGAGATCAAGGAGTCGGTGAACGCCACTGCGAGTGTGAGTGGCTTCTTCGGAAACACCGGCATCGCTGCCACCGGTGGCGAGTACACCGTCTACAAGGGCAGCGTACGCCTCGATTCGGATACGCAGATCGCCGTGGCCAGCAACGACGCCGAGAGCCAGGGGTTCAGCACGATCGCCGACGGCGCGACCGACACCACCGGTACCAAGGCACTGTCGGCATCCGACATCCTCACGGCCACGAACTCGGACGCGGCGATTCACCGCATCGACTCGGCGCTTTCGGATGTCGACTCGCTCCGAGGTACCTTCGGTGCCATTCAGAGTCGCTTCGAGTCGACGGTCTCGAGCCTCGAGACCAGCTCGGAGAATCTCTCGGCGGCGCGCAGCCGGATCCAGGACGCGGACTTCGCGGCGGAAACCGCCAAGATGTCCAAGGCGCAGGTGCTCCAGCAGGCCGGTACGTCCATGCTGGCGCAGGCCAACCAGCAGCCTCAGTCGGTGCTTGCCCTGTTGCAGTAAGCTAACCCTCGCGCCCCCCGGGACCAGCCCGGGGGCGCGCGGTCCAAGGCGGGGGTAGGAGGGTCTGAACATGGAACTGGTTCCATACGCTTCACATTGGCTGCCGACGGCTGCCCCGGATCGAAACGGCGAGGCGTCACAGCCCGCCGGTCAGCAAGCCCGGCCGACGAACCGGGTCGAGGGTGTCACTGCGCGGGGCGACGGCAGCGACAATGGTGTCGGCAAGGACGTCGAGGACCTCGGCGGCATTCTGTCGCGGCTGCGGGATTATGCCGAACGCCATGCCCATAACCTGAAATTCACCGTCGATGACGTGACCGGACAAAGCCTGATCAAGGTTGTCGATTCGAAAACCGATGAGGTCGTCCGCCAGATTCCACCCGAGGAAGCGATTGCTCTGGCCCGGTTCCTGCAAGAACGAGGCGATGAAGGTGGTGGAGCGTTGCTGCGTGCGCAGGCCTGAGGCGATCGGGCGCCCGTGGCGCGAGCCACGCCGGTACGCAGCACGATAAGAGAGGGAGCGCATCATGTCGACGATCACGAGTCTCGGAATCGGCTCAGGGCTGGACATCAACAAGACGGTGTCCGACCTCGTTTCCGCCGAGCGTGAGCCGGTCGCACAGCGCCTGAACGAGAAGCAGCAGGAATACGAGACCCGGTTCTCCGCCTACGGCGCCCTGAAGTCGGCTGTCACGGTCTTCAGGGATAGCCTGGATGCGCTTGGCAACGAGAATACCTTCGTTCAGCGCAGTGCCTCGTCCAGCAACTCGGACATCTTCACCGCGAATGCCACGGAATCGGCCCTCGACGGCTCGTATTCCATCGAGGTGCTCGCCCGAGCCCAGGCGCACAAGCTCACCAGCGCGGCGGACAAGAACTGGAGTGAGGGCTCGACCATCGGCACCGGGACACTCACCGTCAGTGCCGGTGGCTCGTCGTTCGACGTGGACATCGACAGCAGTAACAACACGCTCGCCGGCATACGGGATGCCATCAATGGCGCGGAATCCAACTCCGGCGTCACCGCGAGCATCATCAACGTCGACAACAGCAGCGGGGACACGGAGGCACGGCTGGTGCTCACCGCGGATGAGCCGGGGGCCGACAATGCCGTGACGGTGGCCGTGAGCGGCGATGGCGACGGCAACGACAGCGATGGTGCAGGGCTTTCGGCACTCCGTTACGACGCCACGGCGAGCAACCTCACGGAGTCGCAGGCGGCCTCCGACGCCGAGATCAAGGTCGACGGGCAGACCGCCACCCGCTCGAGCAACAACATCGATGACGTCATCGCGGGTGTGTCCATCGACCTGGAGAAGGCCGAACCGGGGACCGTCGAAACGCTGACGATCGAGCGCAATGACGGCGACGTGCGCGCGGCCATTGACGATCTGGTCAAGGGCTACAACACGCTCATGAAGACGGTGGGCAACCTGACCAAGTACAACAAGGAAACCGAGGAAGCCGCAGTGCTTCTCGGTGATGCAGCGACCCGCGGGCTGGAGCTGCAGCTTCGTCAGGGCCTGACCGATGCCGTTTCGGGGCTCGACGGGGATATCCGTAGCCTTGCCGACATCGGGGTGTCAGTGGGGGCCGACCGCCAGCTCAGCGTCGACAGCGAGCGCCTCGACGAGGTGCTCAGCGAGAACCTGGACGAGGTCAAGGCGCTGTTTACCGGTGACGATGGCGTTGCCAGCCGCCTCGAGGGCATCACCGATGCTTACATGGACGACGGCGGCGTCATCGACAGTCGTCAGGAAGGCCTCCAGGACCGGCTCGAGGGCATCGCCGAGCAGCGTGAGACGCTGGACCGGCGGATG
>CAZHBN010000062.1:1543-5289 GCA_964530405.1 uncultured Ectothiorhodospiraceae bacterium | reverse complement strand
AGGAGATAGCGGCAGATGAGCTACGGAATCAACGCCTATCAGCAGGTTGGCCGCAGCAGCGCGAACTATGCCGACCCCTGGCAGCTCACGGAAATGCTCTTCAGCGGGGCGCTGGAACGCATCGCCCAGGCGAAGGGTGCCATGGAGCGCGGCGATACTGCGATCAAGGGCGAGCGTATCAGCAAGGCGATCGGTATCCTGGACGGCCTGCGCGGCGGGCTCGATCATCAGGCCGGCGGCGATCTGGCCGCTAACCTGGACGCCCTGTACGATTACATGCAGCGCCGTTTGGTAAGCGCCAATGCGCGCAATGACGCGGCCGCGCTGGACGAAGTGATTGCCCTGTTACGCGAGATCAAGGAAGGCTGGGACGCGATTCCGGCGGAGGCGCGCAATGGCCATCAACAACGACCCCCTCGGGCCGACGGCACCGCCGGCTGAATCTGCCGACCCGCTGTCGGTCGCTGACCGCGAACGCGCGGCCCGCCGATTGCTGGAGCTCACCCAGGAGATGCTGAAACTCGGTGAAGGGGGGAACTGGGTCGCTTTCGCCGAGCGCGAGGCGGAGCGCCAGCGCCTTTCCCGGGAGTTGTTCGCCACTCCGGTGCCGCGGGATGCGGCTCCCGTGGTGGCGGATTGTGTTCGCCGTGTGCTCGACCTCGATCAGGAGTTGTTCACACTCGCCGAATCCCACCGCGAAGAGGCCGCCAGGGCCTTGCAGGACGCCCAGCGTGGGCGTCAGGCAACCGACGCCTATCGACGTTTTTCCCGTTGATCGGACGACCCGTGCCGGTTTGTTGACGCTCATACCCCACCGTGCTGAACTGATCACCGGGGTGAGAACTGGTGCGCACCATACGAAGAAGCCAGCGAAGAAGAACGCCAGTCGACACCCTTAGGAAGTAACAACAAGGCCGTTGGGTGAGCGGCCTAGATGGAATGACGGGGGTATGACATGGCACGGGTATTGGTGCTCGATCCGCAGATCGAGCGCGGTGCTGGCGTGCGCGCCATCGTGGGCTTTCTCGAGCACGAGGCGCGACACGTAACGAGTGCGGACGGGCTTGGCGCCGTGTTCGATGAATTCAGGCCGCAACTGTGTCTGATCGCCGCCGACACTGAGGCCGGTGAAGCGATGCAGTCGGCGGTGTGGGAGCTCGCCCCCACGTTGCCCGCCTATCTCCTCGGTGTGTCCGCTCAAAGCCCTGCGGCGCGAGCCGCGAATGTTCTCGGCACACTGAGCCTGCCCCCGGAGCGACGCGAGTTCCAGGGAGCCTTGCAGCGCGCGCTGGGCGGGCATGGCCGTGGTGGCGATACCGCTTCGCCGGTGCCACGGCTCGTGGGCGAAAGCCGTGTGATGCAGGCAGTGGAGCGTCTCATCGGGCAGGTGGCTGCCAGCGATGCCAGCGTGTTGCTGCTCGGCGAGTCCGGCACCGGCAAGGAAGTGGTCGCGCAGCAGATACACGCCCAGTCGGAACGCCGCGATAAGCCGTTCGTCCCCGTCAATTGCGGCGCGATTCCCCCGGATCTGCTCGAGAGCGAGCTCTTCGGCCACGAGAAGGGGGCTTTCACCGGTGCCATCTCCGCGAGGCAGGGGCGCTTCGAGCTCGCTCAGGGCGGCACGCTGTTTCTCGACGAAATCGGGGACATGAGCCTGCACATGCAGGTCAAGCTCCTGCGGGTGCTCCAGGAGCGCACCTTCGAGCGTGTCGGCTCCAACCGCAGTATCCAGGCGGACGTTCGTATCGTCGCCGCGACGCACCGTGATCTCGAGGCACGGATTGCCGACGGCGAATTCCGCGAGGATCTCTTCTACCGTCTCAACGTCTTCCCCATCGAGTTGCCGCCGCTACGACGTCGTGCCGCCGATATCCCCGTTCTGGTGGACGAGATCGTGCGCCGAATCGAGGCGGAGGGGCGCGGCTCGGTGACGCTCACCGCCCGCGCCCTGGCGGTGCTGGGTCAGTACCACTGGCCCGGCAACGTGCGTGAGCTCGCCAATCTCGTCGAGCGACTCGCCATCCTTCACCCCTGGGGCGAAGTGTGCGTCGAGGATCTGCCGGAGCGCTTCCGCGAAGGTGCCGATGATGCCGCGGTGTCTCTGGCGCCCGGGCCACAGGCGCAGGAGGCGGAGGATGCCGAGCCCATCCCGGCCGCGGTGCCGACCATCGACCTGGACGACGGGGTCGACCTTCGTGAATTGCTCGGGGAGCTGGAGCAGCGGCTCATTCGTGATGCCCTGGAGGCCACCGACGGCGTAGTGGCGCGGGCGGCCAAGCTGCTCAACCTGCGCCGGACGACTCTGGTGGAGAAGCTGCGCAAATACGGTATCGAGCGCGAGGAGCTCGCCTCGGGCGCGACTTGAGGCGGCTCCCCCGGGAGGCGATTCCCGTTGGGCGGAGTATGCAAGAGCCTGCCGTTGACACGAGGTTGGCCCGAAACCTGCAAGGTTCCGTCCGTAAAGAGACGGAGGGGCGCCATGAGCAACGTGAACGTTCAACAGGCTCTCGCAGAGATGCGCACGCTCGCCGCCCGGGCGAAGGCGGGTCCGCAGGCCGCGGAGCCCACTGGCAAGAACGAAGGCGCGGAATTCCAGGGGCTGTTGCGCAACGCGCTGGAGACGGTGAACGGTTTGCAGCAGGACAGTAGTCAGAAGACCGACGCCTTCCTGAAAGGCGACGACGTGTCTTTGACGCAGGTGATGGTCGCCGGTCAGAAATCGCGCGTCGCCTTCGAAGCGGTGAAGCAGACGCGAAGCCACCTGCTCGAAGCCTATCGCGAGATTTCGCGGATGCAGGTGTAGCGGAGGCGCGATAGGTCATGGCGCAAGCGACTCAGGCCCTGACGCCGCAACAGGAAACCGCCGCGACGGATGTGCGCGAGCCGCGGAAGGACGGCCAGGGCCGCCTGGGGCAGCTCGCCAGCGAGTATCTCGGCGAGCGTACCTTTCGCCAGCTCGCGCTGATTCTCGGTCTCGCGGCGGCGATCGCCCTGGGTGTGGGCCTGGTGATGTGGATGCAGGAGCCGCTGTACCGGCCGCTGTTCTCCGATCTGCCCGCAGAGGACGCCAGCGCGGTCATGGACGCCCTTCAGGCGGCCAATATCCCGTTCGAGCTGGAGCAGAACAGCGGCGCCATCCTGGTGCCTGCCGACCGGCTCTATCGCGCGCGCATGACGCTTGCTTCCCAGGGATTGCCGCAGACCGGAGGCGTTGGCTTCGAGAGCCTGCGCAAGGATCCCGGCTTCGGCACCAGCCGGTTTCTGCAGACCGCGCGTTTCCATCGCGCGCTGGAGACCGAGCTCGGCCGGACGATTTCCAGCCTGCGCGCCGTGCGCGAGGCCCGCGTACATCTCGCCGTGCCGGAGCGCTCGGCATTCATCGGCGAGCAGCGCAAGCCGAGCGGCTCGGTAACGGTGGGACTCTTCCCGGGGCGTTCGCTTACCGACGGCCAGGTGCGGTCAATCGTCAACATGGTCGCCAGCGCCGTGCCCGAGCTTCCAGCGGAACGCGTGACCGTGGTGGACCAGCAGGGCAGGCTGTTGAGCAGCGAGGGCGAATCCGGAGGCAGCGATGCTTCCGGGGAGAAGCTCGACTACCAGCGCGAGCTCGAGCGCAGCTACGTGGAGCGCATCCGCAGCCTGTTGGCGCCCATCGTCGGCGCCGAGCGCGTGCGTGCCCAGGTGGATGCACGGGTGGATTTCTCCGTTAGCGAGCGCACCGAGGAACGCTACGACCCGGATGCCCG
>CAZHBN010000062.1:0-1443 GCA_964530405.1 uncultured Ectothiorhodospiraceae bacterium | reverse complement strand
CGTGGTGACAGCATCGACGTGGTCAGCACGCGCTTCCGCGAGACCGATGCGCCCGCGGCGCAAGGGCCTGCCTGGTGGGAGCAGCCATGGGCCTGGGAGATCGGGCGCCTGCTGATGGTCACGATACTCGGCCTGGTGCTGATTCTTGCGGTGGTCCGGCCGTTGATCCAGGGCCTGCTGGGGCGCGATCGTCGGGGCAGGGAGGAAGCGACGGCCGAGCAGGAGTCCGGCGAAGGCGACGAGGGTCACGGGCAGCTACCCGGGCCCGAGCACGCGCAGCTCATGGCCGAGCGCGCGCAGCATCAGATCGAAGAGGGCGGCAGCGAGTACGACCGCAAGGTCGAGACGGCACGCGAGGTTGTCAGCCGCGAGCCGGCGCTGGCAGCGAACGTGATCAAGGGCTGGCTGGACGACAACGGTTGATGGGGCGCTGAGCGATGACCGGTGCGGAACGGGCGGCGATTTTTCTAATGACGCTGGGTGAAGACGAGGCGGCGGCGATCATGCAACACCTCGGGCCTCGGGAGGTCCAGCAGCTCGGCGTCGCCATGTCGAATCTGAACAAGGTCTCCAAGGAACAGGTCAACAGCGTTCTCGACGGATTCGTCGCCACCGTCGAGGAGCAGACCGCGCTGGGCATCGGCAATACTGACTACATCCGCTCGGTAATGGTCAAAGCCCTGGGTGAGGACAAGGCCGGCGGCATCATCGATCGCATCCTCATGGGCGGTAACACGCGGGGGCTCGAGCAGCTCAAGTGGCTCGACCCCAAGACCATCGCTGAAATGATCCGCCTCGAGCATCCCCAGATCATGGCTATCGTGCTCGCGTACCTGGACTCGGACCAGGCGGCCCAGGTGCTCGCCGAGCTTCCCGACCGTATCCGCCACGATATCGTCATGCGCGTGGCCACGCTGGAGAGCATCCAGCCGGCGGCGTTGCAGGAGCTCGACGAGATCATGGAACGTCAATTTTCCGGCAAGCAGCGCATCAAGTCCTCGTCCATCGGTGGCGCCCAGTCCGCCGCCAACATCATGAACTACCTGGAGTCCACCGCCGAGAGCTCGATCATGGAGCAGATCCAGGAGAGCGACTCGGATCTCGGCGACCGCATCCAGGACCTGATGTTCGTCTTCGACGACCTGGGTGATGTGGACGACCGGGGCATTCAGCTGTTGCTGCGCGAGATCAACACCGACACGCTCGTGCTGGCTCTCAAGGGCGCCGACGACCGGGTCAAGGACAAGATTCTGCGTAACCTGTCCCGGCGTGCCTCCGAGATGCTCAAGGACGATCTCGATGCCAAGGGCCCGGTGCGGGTCAGCGAAGTCGAGGGGGCGCAGAAGGAGATTCTCGCGGTGGCGCGGCGTATGGCCGATGACGGCCAGATCATGCTCGGTGGCGGGGAGTCCCTGGTATGAGCGAACGCACCCGTGTCATCCC
>CAZHBN010000061.1:4141-17158 GCA_964530405.1 uncultured Ectothiorhodospiraceae bacterium | reverse complement strand
CGGCTCACCGTGGCGACGGAGTCGCCCGTAACCCGGGCGATCTCCGACTGCTTCATGCCTTCCAGGTAATGCATCTGCAGCGTCCGATAGATACGCCGCTCGGTCTCGTAACGCTTGCTGTCCTTGGGCGTTGCCATCCGGGTGCTCCTTACTAATCGGATCAGGACTCGCGCCGCCGTGTCATGAAATGGTCGAGCGAGACGGCGGCGAGCAGGATCAGCCCCTTGATCATGTCCTGCCAATAGACCGAGACATCGAGCAGCACCAGGGAGTTGGTGACCACCGACAGCAACGCCACGCCGAGCACCGCACCGAGCACCGAGCCCGAACCGCCCTTGAGACTGGCCCCGCCGATCACCGCCGCGGCGATGACGTCGAGCTCCATGCCCACGCCGAAGGTGGGCGGTGCCGAGCCGAGCCGGGCCATGTAAATCACGCCGGCCAGGCCCGCCAGCGTCGAACACAGCACCGTGACCAGGAACTTGACGCGGTCGGTGCGAATGCCCGAGTAAGCAGCGGCCTGCTCGTTGCTGCCGGTGTAGAAGACCTTCCGGAACGCCGTGGCGTGCCGCAGCAGATAGTCGAAGACGACCACGAGCGCGACGAAGATGATGATCGTGAACGGCACGCCCCACAGCGACCCCTGGCCGACGAACTTCACCGCCGGCGGCAGCGTGAACAGCGACAGCGGCGTGCCCTCGGTGATGGCGAGCGCCGCGCCGCGGGCGATCACCATGAACGCCAGCGAGACGATGAAGTGGTGCAGCCCCACGCGGGTGACGAAGAACCCCATGACCGCGCCGATCGCGGACGCCGAACCGATACCGCAGAGCGCCGCCAACCAGGGATCGAGCCCCATCAGGAAGAGCTGACCGCTGACGACCATGGCAAGACACACCACGGAGCCCACGGAGAGATCGAGCCCGCCGACGATGAGCAGAATGGTCATGCCCACCACGACGATGCCCTCCACCGAGAACGACAGCAGCATCGCCTTGATATTGCTCAGCGTCAGAAAGTATGGCGAGGCAAAGCTCATGACCGCGAACAACGCGACGATGATCGTGATCAGGCCGGCCTCACGCATGCCGGTGAGCCGGCGGAGCAACGACGGTGCGGGTGCCGGTGCCCCGCCCACGACCCGACTGTCCGTTTCCGTGGTACTCATGACATTGTTCGCACTCATTGCATCGCCTCCCCGGCGGTCTCCGCCTCGTGCGCCCCCAGGCCCGAGGCGAGCCGCATGATTCGTTCTTCACTGAGCGCGTCCGCGCTCACTTCACCGGCGATGGTGCCCTCGTGGACGACGAGCACCCGGTCACACAGACCGATGAGCTCCGGCAGCTCGGAGGAGATCACCAGCACGCCTATACCCCGGGTCGCGAGATTGCGCAGCATGTGGTGAATCTCAGACTTCGCGCCCACGTCGACACCCCGCGTGGGCTCGTCGAGGATCACCACCGACGGGTCCACGGACAGGAGCTTGGCCAGCGCGACCTTCTGCTGGTTACCGCCACTGAGCGCGGAGACCGGGTCCTGCGGGGCTCCCGCCTTGAGATGCAACCGTTCGCCGAGGCGCACGGCCTGCTCGCGCTCACGCCGGCGGTCGATCATGCCCAGACGCGTGGACACCTGCGCCGGCGCCAGCGCCGAGACGTTCGCCGCCACCGGCATATCGAGGAAAAGCCCCTGCCCCTTGCGGTCTTCGGAGAGGTAGACGAGGCCGGCACGGATGCTGTCGCTGTAGCGCCCGGGGCGAAGCTCGCGACCGGCGACACGCACGCTGCCCGACACACGCGGGCCGAGGCCGCAAATGCTGCACGCGGTCTCAGTGCGTCCGGAGCCG
The DNA here is from genome assembly GCA_964530405.1 of uncultured Ectothiorhodospiraceae bacterium. Classification (GTDB taxonomy): domain Bacteria; phylum Pseudomonadota; class Gammaproteobacteria; order Nitrococcales; family Nitrococcaceae; genus Arhodomonas. The sequence goes on along the minus strand of CAZHBN010000061.1, from coordinate 15,312 downwards.
ATGAGCCCGCCGAGGCCCACGATCTCGCCGGCACGAAGCGTGAGACTGACGTCGCGCACGCAGCCACCGTCGGACAGCCCGTTCACCTCCAGAAGCGGGTCACCGGGGACGTCCGCACCCTTGGGTGGGAACAGATCGCCGAGCTCGCGGCCGACCATCATCGCCACGAGCTCGTCGGGGGAGCTGTCGGCGATCCGGCAGGTGCCCACGTACTGCCCGTCACGCAGTACCGTCGCGCGGTCGCAGAGCTCGAAAATCTCGGCCATGCGGTGACTGATGTAGATGATGGCGATGCCCTGGGCCCGGAGCTCGCGCAGAATCGAGAACAGGTTCGCCGTCTCGGTATCGGTGAGTGCCGCGGTGGGCTCGTCCAGGATCAGTATCCGGCAGTCGAGGGTGAGTGCCTTGGCAATCTCCACCACCTGTTGATCGGAAATGGACAGATCCCCGGCACGGGCCCGCACGGGCACCGGGTGAAGCTGCTGGAGAATCCGCTCGGCACGCTCGCGCAGACGGCGGAAATTCATCAGCGGCGCGCGCTCGGCACTGGTCAGCGCCATGGAGATATTCTCGGCAACGCTGACATCCGGGCATAACGCGATCTCCTGGTGCACCAGGCCGATCCCGAGCGCCTGGGCCCGCGCCGGGCTGGCGATCCGCGTGGGCTCGCCGAAGAGGTGAATTTCCCCGGCATTGGGCGTGACGATGCCGTCGATCACCTTCATGAGCGTGGATTTGCCGGCCCCGTTCTCACCGGCGAGGGCGTGAATCTCACCGGCGCGAAGCTCCAGATCCACACCCCGAAGAGCCTGCACGGCGCCGAACGATTTGCTGATGCCCCGCAATTCCAGGGCGATGTCGGTGTGCATGGGTTTACCCCGCGTTCCCCATCGAACCACAGCGGCGGTGCGTGGCTCGGCACCGCCGCCGCACACGCTACTGCTCCGCCTGTTCCCGCTCGGCCTCGTACTTGTCCCAGTAGAAGGCATCGGCGTTGTCGGCAGTGACCACGCTCAACCCGTTATCCACGTAGGGAACGCGCATCGGGTTGAACCCTTTGCTCTCGTAGTCGTTCATCGGGTCGATAAGCCCGGGGTGGGCGGCGAGCCAGGTGAGCATGAAGCCCATGTAGCCCTGCATGCCCTGGTCCGGATTGATCGCGGCGTGCATCTCGCCGGCCTTGATCATGTCGAGCACCTTGGCGTTGATGTCGACACTCATGATGACGATATCCTTGCCCAGCTCCTTGGCCGCCTGGGCAGCACCGATCGCCGAAGTCGCCTCGGGCATGAACACGGCATCCAGATCCGGATGGCTTTGCCCGATGGTAAGCACGGCGTTGTAGGCCTTGCTGGGGTCCTGGTTGCTCGCCGCGCGGGAAACCAGCTCCATATCCGGATATTCCGCTTCCATCCGCTCGATGAACGCCGCGGTACGGCGGTCGTGATTGTCCTGGCCCGGGTTTTCCAGCACCGCGTACTTGCCCGTGCCCTCCAGCGCCTCGGCGACGGTATCGGCGGCGATGCGGCCCTCGCGGGTGTTGTTGGAGGTGATGTACGAAACGCGGTCGCTGCGCGGTGAGTCCGCCGCGAAGGTGACTACCGGCACGCCCATCTTCCGGGCGCGCTCGATGGGACCGATGAACGGGTCGGGATTCATGGGGTGGAGGAAGATGCCCGCCGGGTCCCGCGCCAGCACCTGCTCGAAGGTCGCCAGCTGTCGGTTGACGTCGTACTCCGGCGTGCCGGTGAACTTGGCCTCGCAGCCCATCTGCTCGGCGGCCTGCTTGAACATCTCGAACACCGGCTTCCAGTACTCGATGCCCGACATCATCACGTTCATGTAGTAGGTCTCGCCCGGCTCGCAGTGAAACGGCGTCTGCGGCGACTCTGCGGCCACCGCGGGCATGGCGAGCGCAAACAGCGCGGATGCGGTCAGGCCGCGAAGCATACGGGTCATGGCTGGCTCTCCTCATCGGTTGGCGCAACACCGCCGGATCGTCTCGGGCGGCACGCGCGGTTCGGATCGTTGTTCGGACTCACCCGGAAGCCCTGGGTGACGCGTATCCGCAAAATTTTGCGATATACGTAATATCTTGCACACCGCGAAAATTAAGCGCTCCTCCTCCCGATGTCAACTCACGCTGTCGTCGTGAGCGCCCGGGACCCGCCGGATGCTTTCCGTGATCAGCCTGTGTGGCGGAAGACGACGAAGTCGGGGCGTGAGGACGGCAGGACGTCGCCGGAGACCGGACGCGATCGATGTCCACGCACGGCTACGGTGGCAGTCTGGGCGGCACGCGCCGCCAATCAGCGGAACGTCGGGCAGTCACTAACCTTTGCGAAAGTATTTCCAGGCCTCAGCGAGCACGCCTGGCGAACGGGATTACGAACTGCGGTTGCGGTGTCCGGGGAGATGAAGGGGGGTCGGGCCATGCGCGACACCGAAGCGTGGGAACGCGCATTGGCAGACGTCGGGAGGGGTAAGGCAGCCGCCAGGACGACAACGTCCCGGCGGCTGCGAGTCACTGTCGGCGCGTAGCGCCGGGCACTCAGACCGCCTGGACGAGAATGACGATGCCCGCCACGCTCATCGCCGCACCGGCGACCCGCACACTGTTGCGGCCGACGGCCTGGCCGATGCGGGTGACCCCCGTGGCGAGGCCGATGCCGGCGGCATGCAGCAGGGCAGTGGCGCCCATGAAACCGGCGCCGTAGGCCAGCCCGGAGGCGGTCACCGGCATTTCCGCACCATGGGCGTGACCGTGGAAAACGGCGAAAAAGCCGACCACCGCCATGGCCGCGGCCACCGGCAGCGCCACCTGCGCTGCGATCAGCGCACCCAGGACAACGACCGACAGCGCAATGCCGATTTCCAGGAACGGCAGGGGCATACCGGCCACGCCCAGGCCCCCGCCCACCGCCATCATGGCGACGAAGCTCGCTGGCACCAGCCACAGCGCCCGGCCACCGAGGTTCGCGGCCACCAGGCCGACGCCCAGCATCGCCAGGACGTGATCGAGCCCGCCGATGGGGTGCATGAACCCATGCACCAGACCGCTGGTGGCGCCGACGCCGGTGTGCGCCAGTGTCAGCGCCGGAAACAGGGCCAATACGGTGAGCGCGGCGGCTCGGCCAATTGCTCGTCGAATTTCCATGTGACCTCCTTTCGGGGCTCCGCCCCTTTGATGGTTCCAAGATGGCGCAAATGCCCGCCGCGCATTGCGCGGGCAGCCATTCGCCAATACGGCGGCACTCACGGGGACGCGTGAGTGAATGCCGTCGCCGCACGCTGCGCGCGCAGCCAGTCATACCAGCTTTCCATACCCTCGCCGGTGCGAGCGGAAAGCGCCAGTACGTCGATGGTTGGATTGATCCGCCGCGCGTAGCCTACACAGCGGCCGGTATCGAAGTCCACGTGCGCCAGCAGGTCCGTCTTGTTGATCACCATGAGCCGAGCCGCCCGGAACATGTGAGGGTACTTGAGCGGTTTGTCGTCGCCTTCGGTCACCGAGAGGATCGCCACCTTGGCCCGCTCACCCAGGTCGAAGAGCGCCGGACACACCAGATTGCCCACGTTTTCGATCAGCACCGCCGTGTCCACGGGCGGCGCCAGATCCGCGAGCGCCCGCGCGAGCATATCGGCGTCCAGATGGCAGCCGGTTCCCGTGTTGATCTGGACCGTCCGGCACCCGGTCGCGCGGATGCGTTCGGCATCGAAAGCGGTCTCCTGATCGCCCTCGATGACGCTCATGGGCATCTCGCCCCCGAGCTCGCGAATGGTGCGCTCGATGAGGGTGGTCTTGCCGGCACCGGGGGAGCTCACCAGGTTGAGCGCCAGTATGCCCCTCCCCTCGAACCAGCCGCGGTTACGCATTGCCAGGCGGTCGTTGTGGGCGAGCAGATCGTGTGCCATCGCTGCGGTAGTGACATTCGCGTGGGCTTCGGCGTGGGCGTGCGCCTCATCATGGTCATGGGTGTGGGTCTCGCCGGTATCGGGATCGATGACGGTGGCCTCGCCGTCGCCGGAGCAGCCGCAGGTGGTGCACATGGCGTCTCACTCCTCCATCGCGGTCTCGCCGAGCTCCATGGAACGCACGCACAACCGGTCGCCGCCGACGGGTTCGGTAAGGTTCACCGATCCGCAGACACAGGCGGCGAGCACGTGGTCGAGTGTCACGTCACGACCGCAGTCACGGCAGCGCGCCCGCCCCGGGGTCGCCACAATCTCAAGCGCCGCCCCCGCGAGTTCGGTGCCCGCGCTGCAGGCCTCGAAGCAGAAGCGCAACGCCTCGGGCATCACGCAGGTGAGTTGCCCCACCTCCACGGTGACGCGCAGCACGCGGGCACCCGCCGCGCGATCGCGGCAGGCGGCGATAATGCTTTCCGTCAGCGCGAGCTCGTGCACGGCGTTTCTGCGCCCTAGCAAATCCGCGGAAGCTGCTCGCCGACCAGCATGTCGACGATGCGATCGCCGCCGAAGACCGTACTCATAACGACAGTTCCCTCCGGGGACGCATCTACGCTACCTACCGCGACCGCCTCCCGCCCCGCCGGGTGCCCGCGCATGGCCGCAAGCGCTGCATCCGCCTCCCCGGGCGGAACAACGGCCACGAGCCTACCCTCGTTGGCGAGATAGAGGGGATCGAGACCCAGGATCTCGCATACGCCCCTGACCGCCTCGCGAATCGGCAACGCCGCCTCGTCCAGGCGCAGGCACAGCCCCGACGCCCGCGCATATTCGTTGAGCACGCTGGCGATACCGCCCCGGGTCGCATCCCGGAGGCAGCGCACCGACGGCGAGGCGGCCAGCAGTGCGTCGACCAGGCCATTGAGAGGCTGGCAGTCGCTCTCGATGGCGGTCTCCAGTGCCAGATCCCCCCGTGCGTTCAGCACCGCCACCCCATGATCGCCGAGCGCGCCGTTGACCAGGATGACATCACCGGCACGAATGGATGCCGGATCGAGCATCACGCCTTCGCGGATCACGCCGATGCCGGCGGTATTGATATAGAGCTTGTCCGCCGACCCGCTCGGCACCACCTTGGTATCGCCGGTCACCACGGCAACGCCCGCCTCAGCGGCGGCCGTTTGCATCGACGCAGCCACCCGGCGCAGCACGTCCACGTCCAGACCTTCCTCCAGGATCACGCCGCAGGAGAGAAACAGCGGCCGGGCGCCACCCACCGCCAGATCGTTGACCGTGCCGTTGACCGCGAGCATGCCGATGTCCGCGCCGGGGAAGAACAGCGGATCCACCACGTAGGAATCGGTGGTGAACGCCAGTCGGTCCCCGAAACCGGCCAGATCGGCAAGGGACACCCGGGCCTGGTCGTCGAGGCCGGCGAGCAGCGGGTTGTCGAATGCCGTGACGAAAACATCGTCGATGAGGTCCCGCATCGCCTTGCCGCCACTACCATGAGAGAGCGTAATGCGGGTATCCCGAACCCGACCGGCGCGCCGGCGTATCGCCGTGAATGGTCCGCAATCCGGGCGCTGCGGGTCCCAACGGGTGCTCATTGCCGAGTCTCCGCCGATGCCCGGCTGCTACCATCATCCCCCCGGCTCCGCTTCCCGAGCTGCACCCCTCCGTAGTTGTAGTAGGCGGCACAGGCACCCTCGGAGGAGACCATCAACGCGCCCAATGGTGTCTCCGGCGTACAGGCGCCGCCGAAAACCTTGCATTGCCAGGGCTTGATCACGCCCTTCAACACCTCACCGCATTGGCAGGACTTGGGATCGGCGATCTTCAGGTTGGGCACCGAGAACCGTCGCTCGGCATCAAACGCCGCGTAGGCCTCGCGCATGCGCACGCCGGAATGGTCGATGGAGCCGAGCCCCCGCCATTCGAAGAACTCGCGCAGCTCGAAGACCCGGTGCACGGCGGTGAGTGCCCGGTCGTTGCCGGCCTCGGGCACCACCCGGCGATACTGGTTCTCCACCTCGCAGCGGCCGTCGGCGATCTGCCGGAGCACCATCCATACGGACTGGAGGATGTCCAGCGGTTCGAAGCCGGCCACCACCAGTGGCTTACCATAGTGACGGCAGATGAAGTCATACGGTGCAGTGCCGATGACCATGCTCACGTGCCCCGGCCCCAGGAAACCATCCAGGGTGAGCTCCGGGGAATCCAGCATCGCCTTGATCGTGGGAATGATGGTGATGTGATTACAGAACAGGGAGAAATTGGCGATGCCCTCGCGCTGGGCCTCGAGCACGGTCATGGCGGTGCTGGGCATGGTGGTCTCGAAGCCCAGGCCGAAAAACACCACCTCGCGGTCCGGATTGGCGCGGGCGATGGCCAGCGCGTCCGTTGGCGAGTAGACCATGCGCACGTCCGCACCGTCGGCCTTCGCCTGCAACAGGCTTTTCTTCGACCCCGGCACCCGCATGGCGTCGCCGAAGGTGGTGAAGATGACCCCGGGATGCTCGGCAAGGGCGACGCAGTCGTCCACCCGCCCCATGGGCAGCACGCACACCGGGCATCCCGGCCCGTGGACGAACTCGATCTCCTCGGGGAGCATGGTCTCCAGGCCGTACTTGAAGATCGAGTGGGTGTGTCCCCCGCAGACCTCCATCAACTGCAACGGCCGGCGGCGGCACACCGGGATTCCGGCAACCAGCGCCCGGATTTCGCGCAGCAGCGCGCTCGCCTTCCCGGGGTCGCGAAACTCGTCAACGTACTTCATGACCCCTCTCCCCCGCCACGAGCGTCGAGATCGCCGCGATCGTCGGCGAGCAGCGTGTGCACGAGATCCCAGATGATGTGATAGGTGGCGACGTGGCATTCCTGGACGCGGTGAATACTGTCCGTCGCCACGGTGAGGCATATCTGCACGTCATCGCTGGCCGCCATGCACCCGCCCTCGCCACCGGCGAATCCGATGGTCGCCAGCCCCGTTTCCCGGGCGCAGGCAAAAGCCGCAAGGAGATTGGCGGAATTGCCGCTGGTGGAAAACCCCACGAGGCCGTCGCCCGCACGGGCATGGGCGATGAGCTGGCGGACGAACACGTGCTCGACGCCCACGTCGTTGCCCACGGCGGTCATCATGGCCGTGTCGGCCACGAGGTTCACCACGGCGAGTGCCGGGCGCCCGGCGGTGACGGGATGAAGGAACTCAACGGCAAAGTGCGCGGCGTCGCAGCTCGAACCGCCATTACCCATGGTGAATACACGCCCGCCGCGGCGATAGACGTCAGCGATCGCGCGGGCAGCGTCCACCACCCGCCGGCCGTTGGCCTCGAAGAACGTGCGCTTGACCTCGACGCTGTGGGCCGCCTTCTGCCGAACGGACTCCAGCAGCGCGGCATCGCCCCGGTGGGTGTCCTTGCGGCCGCCGTGCAGGAATGGATACAGGGATTCGAGCCTGTCGTCGCTCATGGTCCGCTCCCGGAGCGCTCCATGGCCTCCAGCTCCTGCTGTATCTCGCCGAGCTCGGCGAGGATGGCGAGGGTGCGCGCGGCTTCCTCCTCGTCGATGCGGCTCATGGCGAAGCCCACGTGCACCAGTACCCAGGTGCCCGGGCAATCCGTCACCGGATGGTCGTCATCGACCACGCAGTGCAGGTTGATCTCGCGGCGCACCCCCGCGACGCTGACGATGCCGCGAAGATTGTCCGCGTCGCTGATCGCCACGACCTGCCCGGGAATGCCTAGACACATGACGACACCCCGTCGGTCGCCGAGGCGAGTGCGCGCGCGCCGGCGACAGCCGCCTGGCCCAGGGAAAGCCCGCCGTCGTTGGCCGGCACCTGACGATGGCCGAGCACGCACAGGCCCCGGGCGCCCAGACCGTCGGAAACGGCCTCGAACAAGTAGCGATTCTGGAAAACGCCGCCGGAAAGCGCGACCGGTACCCGGTTCGGGCGCTCCAGGCGCTGCGCGAGCGCCACCGTGAGTGAGACCACCGCGGCAGCCAGCCCCCGGTGAAAACGCGCCGCGATCTCCGCCCGCGATCTCCCGCGGGCGAGATCGTCAAGTAATGCCGGCCACAGCGGTGTCGGGTCGAGCACCGGGAACCCGCCTGCCTCGCCAACGGCGAATGGATAACCGTCGTCCTTGGCCGCCCAGGTCGCGGCGTCGATGGATGCCTCCAGCTCGATGGCAGCCTGGGCCTCGTAGCCGACGCGGTCACCGCAAATGCCCACCGCTGCGGCAACCGCGTCGAACAACCGGCCGCAGGAACTCGTTGCCGGGCAATTGAGGCCCCGCGCGATCATGGAGTCCAGCGTCGCCAGCGGCCGTTCGCGTAGTGCCGCACACAGCGGGAGCCGGCCGTAGTTCCGCTGGAACGACGACCAGCCGAGTGCTGCTCGAATATGCGCGTACAGCAGCCGCCAGGGCTCGCGGATGGCCCGCTCTCCGCCGATCAGCGGCACATGGGCGAACCGGGCCAGGCGCGCATAGCCGCGGTAATCGGCGAGCAGCCATTCCCCGCCCCAGACGGTACCGTCGTCGCCGTAGCCTAGCCCGTCGAGCACGACACCCAGCACGGGGCCACCATCCAGGGAGATACCGCTGTCGGCCATGCAGGCGGCGATGTGGGCGTGATGGTGTTGCACGGCCACCAACGGCAACCCACTGCGCTCCGCGTGGTCACGACCGAGCTTGCTGGCGAGGTAGTCCGGATGGCGATCGATGGCGATTTGCGCCGGGCAGTGATGGTAGAGTTCGCCGTAGAGCGTCAGGTTACGCCGGTAATCCGAATAGGTCGCCGCATCCGCCAGGTCCCCCACGTGCTGGGAAACGATGGCGGTTCCATCGCACAACAGGCAGAACGTGTTCTTGAGCTCACCGCCCATCGCGAGCACCGACGGCGCTCCCCCGAAGCCTGCGGGTAGCGCGATGGGTGCCGGCGCATAACCCCGGGCGCGGCGCAGCGGTCGCACCGCACCGGCCATTACCCGGGCCACGGAGTCGTCCACGCGGCCGGCGATGGGGCGATCGTGCATGAGGTAGTAATCGGTCACGGACCCAAGCCGACTGCGGGCCTCGTCGTTGTCGGTACACTGGGGCTCCTCGGACAGGTTGCCGCTGGTCATCACCAGGGGGTGATCCAGCCCGGCCAGCAACAGGTGGTGGAGCGGCGTGTACGGGAGCATGAAGCCGAGGGTTCGCTGTCCTGGCGCCACCGATGCAGCGAGCGTGCCTGCCCCGACGGCATCGAGAATCACCACGGGCGCGGAAGCGCCCGACAGGAGTGCGCATTCCGCCTCGCTCACCGTGCAGTAGCGCTGGACGACCGCCACGTCGCGGGCCATCAGTGCAAAGGGTTTGCGATGGCGGTGCTTGCGGGCGCGCAAGCGCGCGACGGCGTTCTCGTCGCAGGCATTCACCGCGAGGTGAAAGCCGCCGAGTCCCTTCACCGCGACGATGGCGCCCTCGGCCAGTAACGCCCCCACGGCGGCGACGGGGTTCGCCGCGGCGACCACCGTGCCGTCCGCGCGCTCGAGCCAGAGACGCGGGCCGCAAGCGGGGCAGGCATTCGGCTGCGCGTGAAAGCGTCGATTTCCCGAATCCTCGTACTCCGCGCGGCAGCGGCGGCACATTGCGAAGCCGCCCATGCTGGTATTCGCCCGATCATAGGGAATCCGGTACACGATGGTCAGGCGCGGCCCACAGTGGGTGCAATTGGTGAAGGCGTAGCCGTGGCGGCGGTCGGCGGGGTCGTCGATCTCAGCGAGGCAGGCGGCACAAGTAGCGGCATCGGGCGCAACACCGGTATTCACCGCGCCACCGCGACTGGCGACGATGTGAAAACCGGGTGCCGGCGGCGGCCCGACAACGGGCTCGCGCACCAGCGCGTCGATTCGGGCCAGCGGCGGCGGTTCCCGAATGAGTCGGTCGATCAAGCGCTGACGAGCACCGGCATCCCCCCAGACACGGATCACCACGCCTTCGCCATCGTTCCAGACCTCGCCGTCGAGCCCGCAATCCGTCGCCAACCGCCAGACCGTGGGCCGGAAGCCCACGCCCTGAACGAGGCCACGCACGCGCATGGCTTCCCCCGCTGCAACCGAGGATGTGGTCATTGGATCGTGCGGCTGCCGGGTGATCGCCACGATTGCTGCTCCCTCCGTCCCCTCACATGGAGCGAATGCGCAGGTAACGGGCAATATCCCGGGCGTCGAACGCGATCGTCGCGAGCATGGACACCAGCACGATGGCCCAGAAAATGGTCCAACCGCTCATCTCGCTTCTCCCGCGATGCCGGGACCGACCTTGCAGGAAGCATAGCCATCGCCAGGCCTTCCTTCACCCGGACCGCCTCATCCACGGCGGTGATCACCGGCCCGCTCAGCACCATCCGCCCGTCGAGAGCGCCCCGCCGGACACCACGGCCGCATGGACCGCACCCCGGCGTGCACGGCGAGATGTAGCGCGCCCGGCCACCGGGTTAGTATGACCGGCAACGACTCCCTCGCCGGGAACGATCGAAGAACCAACCGGGAGCCGAGGGCATGAGCCATGACCCGAACGCGCATCACCACGACACACCACGGACCGGTGAGGACGCCTCCCGGATCCGCGATACCGTGTGGCAGGGTCAGGGCACCGGCCCCATCCTCTTCGCACGGGGACTCGACGGGGAACGGTTGCGACTCGCCGTCGTGCTCGTACGGCCGCGGGGGGAAACGCCCCCGACACTGACCACCGACTACACCACGGCCGTGGCAGAAACGCTGCAGGAGCGCGGCGACCACCACATTCTTCGCTACACGTTCACGGTGCCCGCCGTGGCGGATACCGGCTACACCCTGGACGGTACCCACTACCCCGTGAACGCGGCGTTCGACGGGGACCTGCGGCTCGCCTACGTCTCCTGCAACGGCCAGGAGCACGACGACCGCGAACGCAAGACCGCCGAGCGCAACGCGCTGTGGCGCCGCCTGGCCGAACAGCATGCCGAGCGCCCGTTTCAACTGCTCCTCCATGGCGGCGACCAGCTCTACGCCGACGAGCTGCTCGATACCCACCCCACGTTGCGAGCGTGGGCCCGTAACGAGCTCGATGACCCGGCGATGACGACTCTGCCGGCCTCGGCAGTGAACGCGATGCGGGACTACCTGCTGGAGCGCTACCTGGAACTGTACAGCCAACCGGCGGTCGCCTGGCTGCTGGCGCGGGTGCCATCGCTGTCGATGTGGGACGACCACGACATCTGCGACGGCT